>CBFHYV010000056.1:0-13791 GCA_965660085.1 uncultured Paracoccaceae bacterium | reverse complement strand
CCAGCGGGTTCGGCAGGCTCAGCCCCGCCAGATCACAGCGCAGCCTTGGATGCGCATCGGCGCGCAGGCGCGGCCCCAGGCCCAGGGCCAGCGCGCGCAGGCCCATGCGGTGGGCCTCCTCCGGGTCCATGCGCTGCAACAGCGGCAGCGCCAGCCGTTCGCCCAGGCTCATGCCATGTCGTCGGGAAAGATGTGCCCGTCCGCCCCCAGCGGCAGGTCACGGTGCCAGACCACATCGGCCAGCCGCAGCGGGCCATACAGATGCGGAAACAGCGCACCACCGCGCGACGGCTCCCACTTCAGCGTGTCGCCCAGGCTCTCGGCCTCCAGCGCCAGCAGAAGCAGGCCGGTTTCACCGGCGAAATGCCGGGCGGCCGTTTCCCGCGCCTGAT
Source organism: uncultured Paracoccaceae bacterium (assembly GCA_965660085.1). Taxonomy (GTDB): domain Bacteria; phylum Pseudomonadota; class Alphaproteobacteria; order Rhodobacterales; family Rhodobacteraceae; genus CBFHYV01. The sequence continues at coordinate 13,399 of CBFHYV010000056.1, read as the reverse complement.
CGGCGGTGGAAAAATGCACGAAGCCATCGGCCACATCCACGGGCGCGCCGGGCGTCTGCCCGGCCTGTTGCAGCGCCTGCCATTCCACGGCGCGAAGGATCTTGTAAATCAGCATGGCCACTGGATGCCCAAGCCTGCGCCTTTGGTCAAGCCACAGCCGAGCCTGTCATTTATTCGATACACAAAATGCGCAATCACGGGCAGGATAGCAAAGGGCCCGGGCCCGAATGCCCCGACCCACGACAGGGAGACCCACAATGACGATCCGATTCATGACAGGTGTCGCCGCGCTGGCGCTGAGCGCCGGGATGGCGCAAGCCGATTACGCGCTTACGATTCTGCACACCAATGATTTCCACGCCCGGTTCGAGCCGATCAGCAAGTATGATTCCGGCTGCAGCGCCGAGGACAACGCCGAGGGCAAGTGCTTTGGCGGCTCTGCCCGCCTTGTCAGCGCCATCGAGGCCGCCCGCGCGCGCAACCCCAACAGCGTACTGTTCGACGGCGGGGACCAGTTCCAGGGCACGCTGTTCTACACCTATTACAAGGGCAAGCTGACCGCAGAAATGATGAACCGCATGGGCTATGACGCGATGACCGTGGGCAACCACGAATTCGACGATGGGCCAGAGGTGCTGCGCGGCTTTATGGACGCCGTTGATTTCCCGGTGCTGATGTCCAACGCCGATGTCTCGGCCGAGCCGCTGCTGGCCGATGTGCTGCGCAAGTCCATCGTCATTGAACGCAACGGCGAACGCCTGGGCCTGATCGGCCTGACGCCGGAGGACACGGATGAGCTGGCCAGCCCGGGGGACAACATCACCTTCTCCGACCCGGTCGCGGCCGTGCAGGCCGAGGTGGACAAGCTGACCGCCGAGGGCGTGAACAAGATCATCGTCCTGTCCCATTCCGGCTATGGCGTGGACCAGCGCGTGGCCGCCAACACCACCGGCGTGGACGTGATCGTGGGCGGGCATTCCAACACCTACCTGAACTCCGCCGATGATGGCGCGGATGGCCCCTATCCCACCATGGTGGGCGATACGGCCATCGTGCAGGCCTATGCCTATGGCAAGTTCCTGGGCGAGCTGAACGTGGTGTTCGATGATGCGGGCCAGCTGATCTCTGCCACGGGGGCGCCGATCATCATGGATGCCGCCGTGCCGGAAGATGCCGGCGTGGTCGCGCGGATCGCCGAAGCGGCCCAGCCGCTGCAGGAGGTGCGCAACCGCGTCGTGGCCCGCACCGATGTAGAGATCGGCGGCGACCGCGCCGTGTGCCGCGCGATGGAATGTTCCATGGGCACGCTGATCGCCGATGCGATGCTGGCCCGCGTGGCCGATCAGGGCATCCAGATCGCCATCCAGAACGGCGGCGGCATCCGCGCCTCCATCGACGCCGGGGACGTGACCATGGGCGAGGTGCTGACCGTGCTGCCCTTCCAGAACACGCTGTCCACCTTCGAGGTGACGGGCGAGACGCTGCTGGCCGCGCTGGAAAACGGTGTCAGCCAGATGGAGGAGGGCGCAGGCCGCTTCCCGCAGGTGGCGGGCATGTCCTTCGCCGTTGATCCCGCCCAGCCCGCAGGCAGCCGCATTTCCGATGTCATGGTGGGCGGCGCGCCGCTGGACCCGGCGCAGGTCTATGGCGTGGTGTCCAACAACTACGTCCGCAACGGCGGTGACGGCTATGCCATGTTCCGCAGTGCGATGAACGCCTATGACTACGGCCCCGATCTGGCGGACGTGACGGCGGAATATCTGGCCGCCAATGCACCTTATGTGCCCTACACCGATGGCCGCATCACGGTGAAGTAACCTGCGCCATGCGCGTATCCGGGGGCCGTCCCATTGGGGCGGCCCCTTTGGTTTCGGGTTGCTTGCCCGCCTGTCCGCTGCCGTTTAATCTGGCCCAAAACCGGAGCCTGCGCGATGGACCACCCGCTGATCGACCTTATCAACGCCCGGATCAAGGCGGCCGAGGAGGCCGGCGCCTTTGACAACCTGCCCGGCGCAGGCCAGCCCTTGCCTGCCGTGGATGAACCGGAAAACGCCCTGCTGAACCGGATCGTGCGGGAAAACGGCGGGGTGCCTGAATATGTGCTGCTGGCCCGTCAGGCGGCGGAACTGCGCGCGCACCTGCGTGAAACCACTGACCGCTCCGCCCGCCGCAAGATCCTGCAAGAGCTGTCGCTGATGGATGCCCGGCTGGAGGCGGCGCGCAAGGCCTGGGCGCGCTAGGCCATGTGCGGGCGCTTTGCCATCACGCTGCCCCGCGATGCCATGGCGCAGCTGTTCGCGGCGCGCCCCGCCAATGACCTGCCGCAGGTGCCCAATTACAACGTCTGCCCCACAAACCACATTCACGCGGTGCTGGGGGATGGCGCGGGCGCGCGGCAGCTTGTGGCGTTGCGCTGGGGGTTTGTGCCGCATTGGTATGCCCACCCCGGGGATGGGCCGCTGCTGATCAACGCGCGCGCCGAAACCATCGCGCAAAAACCCGCCTTTTCCGCCGCCTGCCGCACGCGGCGCTGCCTGATCCCGGTCAGCGGCTATTATGAATGGACCAAGGACGCAGAAGGCGCCCGCCTGCCGTGGTATATCCAGCCCGCCACCGGCACGGCGCCGCTGGTGCTGGCCGGCATCTGGCAGGATTGGGGCAGCGGCGCGGAGGCCCTGCGCAGCTGCGCCATTGTCACCACCGCCTCCGGGCCGGGTCTTGCGGCGCTGCACCACCGGGAACCCGTGGCGCTGGCGCCGCAGGACTGGCCGCTGTGGCTGGGTGAGGCCGGGCATGGCGCCGCACGGCTGATGCGCGCGGCCCCCCAAGGCGCGATGCGCTGGCACCGGGTGGACCGGCGCGTCAATTCCAACCGCGCCAGCGGCCCCGCGCTGATTGACCCCTTGGCGGAAAGCTGAATTGCGCCCGGGCGCCGCTGCGGGCAATATGGGTCCACCCCCACCACATGGGACAGGCGCGAGACACCGGCCAAACCGGGGCGGCGCAGACAGGCAGAAGGACAAGAGATGAGAACGGCAGCAACTTGCGCGCTGATCCTGGCGCTGGCCGGATGCGGCGGGCGTGGAACAGCCCCCGACACCGACCGGATCACCAAGTTTTCCAGCGGCCCCATCAACACCGCCTGCCTGCGCAGTGACCGGGACGCCCGCAACCGGCAGCTGTGCGGCTGCATCCAGACGGCGGCGAACATGTCCCTGACCCCGCGCGAACAGCGCCGCGCGGCCACGCTGTTCCGGGACCCGCCCGCCGCGCAGGATCTGCGCATGTCCGAAAGCCCCCGCGATTCGGAATTCTGGGACAGGTATCGTGCCTTTGCGGGCCTGTCTGAGCGCGCCTGCAAGGGATATTGACCCCGGGCGGCACAGGGGCGCAGTTTCACGCTTTCCAATGATGGCTTGCGATTTCGGCCAGAAACCGCTGTAACAGCGGCATGCACATTCGCAATTTTGGAAACCGGGGCTGGGAATGTTGAAAAAGGGGCTGACCCTGCGCGGGCTTGAGATTTTTGAAGCCGTCGCCCGCAGCGGATCCATCGCGCAGGCGGCCGCGCAGACGGGGCTGAGCCAGCCCGCCGTCAGCCAGCAGATGCGCAACTTGGAAACGGCGCTGGGCATCGCCTTGCTGGATCACACGCGCCGGCCCATGCAGCTGACCCCGGCCGGGCGCAGTTTCCGCGTGCGGGCGCAGGCGGTGCTGGCACAGCTGCGCATGGCGCAGAATGAGCTGACGGTGATGGATCTGGCGCATCTGTCCACGCTCAGCCTCGGCGTGATTGACGATTTCGACAATGACCTGACGCCCCGGCTGGTGACGATGCTGGCCGAATCCATGACCCGCTGCCGCTTTCGGCTTGTCACCGCGCCCAGCCATGAGATCACCTCTGACCTGTCCGAAGGGCGGCTGGACCTGGGCGTTGCGGCCTCTGACGGGGTGGCCCGCCCTGCTGTGCGCGAAGACCCGCTGGTGCGGGATCCCTTCATCCTTGTGGCGCCCAGGGGTGCCGCCAAACAGGCCGGCGGGGCGGAGGCGATGGTCCACACGCTGCCCTTTCTGCGCTATGACCGTGCACAGCTGATCGGCCGCACGGCGGAACATCACCTGAAAAGCCTGGGCCTCAGTTTCGATGAACGCTTCGAGATCGGCGCGCATCTGTCCCTGATGACGCTGGTGGCGCGCGGGGCGGGCTGGGCCATGACCACGCCGCTGGGATATATGCGCGCGCAGCGCCTGCATGCAGAGGTGGAGGCGCTGCCGCTGCCTTTCGCGCCGCTGGCGCGCACCATCTCACTGTATTCCAGCGCGGATTGGGCCGATACCGTGCCGCGTGACGTGGCCCGCACCCTGCGCGCGCTGGTTCAGGAAATGGTCATCACCCCGGCGGTGGCGCATCTGCCCTGGTTGGCGGGGGAATTGCAGGTGCTGGTCAGCCCCGCTGACAGCGCGGCCTGACGGCGGCGCCCGGCGTCAGGCGGGGCCGATGGCGCCCAGAAAACTGCGCACCGCGGCCTCGAACGCGCGGGGCTGTTCGGCATGCAGCCAATGGCCCGCGTCCCGCAGCCGGGCAAACCGCGCCTTGGGAAACAGCTCTCTGATCCGAGGGCGGTGGTCCGGCAGCACATAGTCCGAGTTTTCGCCCGACAGGAACAGCACTGGCCCGTCAAACTGCCCCGTGACGGACGGAAACCCCAGGATGTCCGCCATATTGGCATCCAGCGCATCCAGGTTCAGCGCCCAGGTCTTGTTTGCCACATCCAGCGATTGAGTGAAGAAACTGCGCAGCGCAGGCTCCTCGATATGGCGGGCAAGCTGGTCCACGGCGTCAGAGCGTTTGGTGACGCGGGACAGATCCACGGCGCGCATCGCCTCGATATACTGGCGCTGGCTGTGGGTATAGGCCACGGGCGCGATATCGGCCACCACCAGCCCATGCACAAGCTCCGGCCGGGTCAGCGCCAGCACCATGGCCGCCTTGCCGCCCATGGAATGGCCCAGCACATCCACGGGCTGGCCGAGGCTTTCGATCACCTCTGCCAGATCGGCGGCCATGTCGGGGTAGCTGTGGCTGTCATGCCAGGGGCTGCTGCCGTGGTTGCGTTGGTCCACAGCAATCACGGGGTGGCTGTCCGCCAGCCGCCGCGCGATCACGCCCCAGTTGCGCGCAGAGCCATAAAGCCCATGCACGATCACCAGCGGCCGGCTGGTCAGATGCAGTTCGCCATGTCGGATCATGTTCAACATGGGTGAGGCATAGCCTGTGGCCCCGGTTTTGGCCAGAGCATGCGGGGCTTGCGGTCTGGCGGGGCAGGGGCCATCTTGGCGCCATGCCCCATTCCCGGCCCGAAAGCCTGCGCTTGCTGGAACGCCGCCTGCGCCGCGAGTGGCACGCGGGCCCGCCGCCCTTGCACCGTCAGGTTGCACATTTGCGCGGCACCATTCCGCAGGATCTGGCGGACGCGCTGGACCTGATCCTGCATCACCAGTCCCGGCGGGGCGGTGGCTGGCTGGTGGATCGGCACTGCCGGCAGGCGCTCGCCTTGCTGGATAAGGCCTTGCTGGATGGCACGAGGCCCACCAAGGAGGCGCAGCAGACCGCCCGCCGCGCCCCTTTGCGCGGGGGGCGGCGCAGGCGGTTTCGGCGCTGGGCGCTGTCCTGGCTGTGGACCTTGTTCGTGCTGTTCGCGGCGGTGGCGCTGGTGTTCAGCGTGCCATAAGCCCGCCCGACCTGATCGCGCGGGCCTTGGCCTTGGGGGTGTGCGCGGGGCGCCCTCGGTCCCGACCACGCATGAGGGAGGCTGCGGGGTGCCGGGTGTCGGCATTGGGGAAGGCACCCCGCACGGCACCGAGGGTGTTGGGGGCCTCGGTGACACTGGACCAACCCCTGACCCGGCCAAATGGTTCCCGAAATGTTGATGCGAACCGCAGGGGGCGTCTTTGCCGCCGTTTGGACCCATGCAGCAGATGCGCGCCCCGCCCAGGCGTTGTGCGCAGGCGGGGCGTTTGTGGTGCTCCGCGCGGCTAGCCTTGCGCGGCGGCGGCCAGGTCCGTCAGTGCGCGGCGCATGCCGTCCAGGAAATCCCCGCTGGCCGGCCGGCGCGCCAGTGGTGGGAAAATGACGGACCGCAGCCCCAGCGCCGCGGCATCGGCCAGGGCCTGTTCGGGCGGGCGGCCTTCCCAGATCAGCACGGTGGCGCCGGTTTCGGCCACACGCGCGGCCAGATCCGCCAGTTGATCCGCATCGGGCTGCGCCCCGGCATCCCAGCTGAGCGCCTCGATCTGCACGTCATAGGCGCGGGCGAAATACTGATATCGCGGATGGGTGGCCAGCACCTGCTGACCCTTCAACGCGGCACCCGCGGCCACCGCCTGCGCATCCAGCGCCGCCAGATCGGCCTGCAGGGCCGCCAGCCTGTCCTGCAACCCCTCGCGGGCCTGGGGCATGCGGCGGGTCATCCCCTTGGCCAGCGCCTCGGCCTGGGCCGCGGCAAGGTCGAAATCCAGCCAGGTGACAGAGGCCAGCGCCGCGTGGGAATGCGCGCCATCGGCCCCGTGGCTGTGGGTGACGGTGTCTGTCTGGATGAATTCATCCGACAGATCCGCGGCTGTCGTCACCGTGCGCGACCGTGGCAGCGATGCCTTGGTTGTCCAGCTGGCATAGCCCGCGCCGTTCAGCACGATCAGATCGGCGGCTTGCAGCGCGGCGATGTCGCGGATCGCAGGGCGCCAGAAAGCCGGGTCCACGCCCGGGGGCGGGGCCATGCGGACCTCGGCCACGTCGCCGGCCAGACGTTCGGCAAAATAGCTCAGCGCATAGGTTGCGGTGGCAATCACGGGCCGGTCCTGCGCCTGCGCAGCTGCGCCACCCAGCGCCAGCGCCAGCGCCAGGGTCGGGGCCAACGCCAGCAGCGGCTTGCGCAATGCGCCGCGCCGCATCATGCGCCGTCCATCCCGGCGGCGATGTCCTCGGGCGTGAGGATCCAGTAATCCTCGTGGCCCTCGGACACGCGCACCTCGATCACCAAGCCACCTTCGGCGGCACCATCGGGCAGGGGGAACACGGTGTTGCCATCGGGGTTGACGGGCAGTTCCTGCAGCAGCACGCCATCGGCGTCAAAGACCTGCACCGTGCCGCCGGTGGGCAGGCGGCCCGAGGCAAAGCGCGCCTCAACCACCACCTGGCCATCTTCCACGAATGCAAAGACGCGCAGAAGATGCGCCCGCGCCGCACCGGCCCCAAGGCCGAGCGACGCGGCAGCCCCTGCACCCATCAACAGAGCGCGGCGCTGAATCATTGGTTCCAGCCCTCGAAATGCACCCAGATCACGGCGCCAAGCTCATGCGCCTTGGGGGTGCCTTCCATCATCATGGGCTCTGCTGCGGTGTTCAGCGCCGAGAAGCCCCACCAGCCGTCAACCGGCGCGGCATAGGAAAACACGCCGTTTTCATCGGCCTTGACCACCTGCGTGATCATCAGGTCAGAGGCCAGCGCCACCGGGCCTTCGCTGTTGTAACGCTCGATCTCGACCTCGGCATAGGGCACGGGCTCACCGTCCAGCTTGACGATGCCCTGGAACATGTTGCCCGCCCACAGGCCGAAGGGGCGCGTCAGCGGCACGATTTCCGTCTTAAGGCCCAGTTCCGCATCCCAGCCTTCGTCCCCGCCATAGGCGCTGACATAGGTCTTGGTGTAGTGGGTGATGAAGGCGTCCTCGGTAGGTTCCCAATAGGGCTGCGGGGTCATTGCGAACACATGCGTGCCCGGCCGCGCCAGGCGCTGTTCCAGCGTGAAGGCGGGGAAGTCCATGACCTGCGTCGGGGTCAGGGCATCGGTGACATCGGTGGTTTCGCCGTCATGGGTGACGGTGACGGAGGCCGGGCGCACCAGTTCCATCCCGATCAGCTCGAACGGGTGAGAGAAGGAGAACGTCACCTCGACGCTGCGGCCCTCTTCCTGGGAAACCATGGGGTCGGATGCAATCGCCATGCCGAAATGCGCCGAGGCCATGCCCGCACAGAGGCACAGCGCGCTTGCCGTTGTGGTGAAAATCCGTGTGTTCATTTTCAACTCCTAGGTCTTAAAGGGCCATGAGCCATTTGGTGATTTCGTCGCCCTGGCCCTGGAAGGCCAGAACAAGCCCCACCGCGACAGCTACCGCAGCGCACAGAATTAGCGCGATTTCCGTGCCTGCCAGCCGGATCAGCACCCAGCGGCCGGCGCCAATGCGGCGGGCGGTGTCCAATTCCGGCGCGCGCAACCGCCAGGACAGGAACAGCGCAAGGCCCACGGCGGCAAAGGCCGCCAGCCCCACCAGCGCGCTGACCGCCGTCAGCAACGCGCCAATGCGGAACAACCGATCCACCAGCGCGCCGATGACCTCCCCCGGCTCCACCAGTTGCAGCGGGTTTTCCGGGTCCAGGAACCGCCCCCGCAAAATGGTGCCAGAGCGCAGATCCCACGGCGCCACGATCACCGCGCTGAGCGGATAGCTGTCATCGGCGCCATGGAAATGGAAACTGTCGATATTGTCCTCGGTGATGCGGTTGTATTGCACCAACGCGGCCGCGGCGCGTTGGTTGCCTGTTGCGCCCGCATCCGCTGTCACCACGTCCTCATGGCCGTGGCCGATCCCGGCGATGACCCAGGCCGTTTTGACATCCACGAAAATGGCGGTGTCATCGGGTGTGGCGGTGGGCGCCAGAACGCCGGTGATCTGCAGCTCCAGCGGGTATACGCCATCAAGATCAAACAGGTTTTCCGGCGTGGAAATCACCGTGTCACCGGGGCCAAGGCCCAGCCGGTCCGCCACCGCCGCGCCCAGCACGGCCTCCCCCAGCACGGCAAAGCTGCGCCCGGAGGCAAGGGTCAGGCCGCGAAAGTCAAAGTAATCCAGGCTGGTGCCGATGATCGGCGCGCCGTTGGACGCATAGGCCGCGTGGATCGGGATCGGCAGCGCCAGGTCACTGTCCCAGATGCGGTTGACCGCGGCCATGGTGACAGGCGGCGTGCGTTCAGGCGCGAAATACAGCGCCGTCATCGCCAGGTCCAGCTGGCTGCCGCGATGGCCCAGCACCAGCGGGGTAGAGTCCGCCCGCGTGGTCAGCGCGCGCTGGCTGCCGCCCAGCAGATCCCGCGCCACCAGCGGCACCGCCATGATCAGCGCCGCCACGCAGATCAGCGTGACGCTGCGCGCCCAGTGGTGGCGCAGATAGGCCAGCGCCAGGAACAGTGCGTTCATGCCCCCCCCCCGGCCACGGGCGCGGCCTGCCGGAAAGTGGCGAAATCAATCACCCGGTCAAAACGGGGCAGCAGCTCATGGTCATGAGTCACGGCCAGCACCGTGGCGCCGGCCTCTGCCGCGCGGTCAAACAGCAGATCCAGGATGCTGACCTTGGTGGCGGGGTCGAGGTTGCCCGTGGCCTCATCCGCCAGAATCAGCCCCGGCCGGGTGACCAGCGCGCGGCAGATGGCAACGCGCTGTTGTTCGCCCTGGCTCAGCGCCGCGGGCCGGCGGGACAGCTTTTCGGCAATGCCGCAGGCCTGGGCCAGGTGCTGGGCGCGGGCGCGGGCGTCCTGGTCCAGCCGCAGACCCGGCCCGATCCGATAGGGATAGAGGATGTTTTCCCGCGCCGAGAGGTAATCCATCAGCGCGAAATTCTGAAAGACAAAGCCGATGTGGCGCGCGCGAAAGGCCCGCCGCGCGGCATCGGACATCTGCGCGGGCTGCTGGCCCGCCACGCTCAGCGCGCCGGCGTCCGGCCGCACCAGCCCCGCAATCAGGTTCAACAGCGTGGTCTTGCCGGTGCCGCTGGGGCCGACAACGGCCACACGTTCCCCCGGCGCCACGCTCAGGTCCGGCACATGCAGCGCGAAGCCGCCGCCGGGATAGGCATAGCGCAGATCCGTGGCGGCGATCATTGCGTGGCCTCATCGGGCCGGGGCGCATCGGGGTTGGCCTGCAAGGTGCCCGCATCGCGGCGGTCGACCTCTTGCAGGGCAAAGCCGGTCAGCCGCCAGGCGCCCTCCACCGGCTGCAGGCGCAGCTCTGCGGTATAGCTGTTGCCGCGCATATGCATGTGTTCGGCATGGCCCACCGTGCCCAGCACGCGCCAGGTTGTCTGCCAGGTGACCTCGCGCGGCGCGGTCGTGGCGGCGAGGTTCAGGATTTCCATCTCATGAATCTGCTGGTCCGGGGCCAGGCCGTTGCTGGCCATGGTGCTCATCCGTTCCAGATAGAGCGTGACCAGCGCCTCCTCGGCCGCCACCTCGGCCAGCGTGTCATAGATCTCGTCCTCCGACCCGGCGGCAAAGCCGTCATAGACGCGTTCCAGCACAAGGGGCGCTGCGATATGGCTATTCAGCGCCAGGTCACGGGCCGAAACCGTGCCCAGACCCGGTGCGCTGGCTGTGGCCGTCTCAGTGGCGGGGCGCAGGGCCAGCACGGCCGCCACGGCACCGCCGGCCAGCAGCAGGGCCACGGCTGGGAGGAGCCATGTCCGCCTGACCTGTTCGCTCATATGCTCCGCTCCGTGCTCGTTTGGCCGCACAGTCCGTGCTGCGGGCGCGAATGTCCATTCACAGGGTTGCGACCTAGGGCAGCAGGGCCAGCCACATCCACACTGTCACGATGCTGCCCGCCGTGGCCACCAGCACGGCCGAGGCCGCCACCCGCCGGGCGCGGCCATACATGTTGGCAAACAGATAGGCATTGACCCCCGGCGCCATTGCCGCCGTGATCACGGCCGAGCGCAGCGGCTCCACCGGCACGGCCAGCGCGCGGCTCATGCCGAAGGCGATGGCGGGGTGCAGCAGCAGGGAGATCGCGCAGACATACAGGATGATGCGCAGGTCGCCTTCGGGGCGATAGCGGAACAGCACGCCGCCAAGCGCGAACAGCGCGCAGGGCAGGGCAGTGCGGGACAGCATGTCCACCGCCACCTGCGCGGGCTCCGGCAGCTGCAGGCCGGACAGGTTCAGCACGAAGCCCGCCGAAATGCCCAGGATCAGCGCATTGCGGAACATCGCGCGCAGCACGGTGACATGCAGCCGGCCTAGGCGCTGGCCATTGGCGCGGGCGCGCACGATCTCCATCGTGGTGATGCCCAGCCCGTAGCACACCGGCGCATGGATGGAGATGATGGCAAAGTTCGGGTCCAGCGCCCCGGCGCCATAGGCGCGTTCCGTGATGGCCAGCCCCAGCAGCAGCGAATTGGCGAATAGGCAGGCAAAGCCGATGGCCACGGCGTCCTCCCATTCGCGTCCGAAGATCAGCCGCGCGCCCAGCATGCCCGCGAAAAAGCATGTCACCGATCCGGTATAGAAGCTGATCAGCAGCCGCGGATCGAAATGCGCCCCCAGATCCAGCCGCGCCAGCGCCGAAAACAGCAGTACCGGCAGGGCGAATTGCTGGGCAAATCCCATCACCGCATCCACCTGGGCCGGGCCCATCCAGCCGCGCCAGGTGGTGACATAGCCCGCGCCGATCAGCAGAAAGACCGGCAGGATGACCTCGATCAGCGCCTGCATGGGTGGGCGGGGCCGGTGCGGCGCGTCACAGCGGATACCGGATGGTCATGCCGTCATGGGCCGGGGTGACGTTGTCAGGCGTCTCCGCCAGCAACGTGGCATAATCCAGATCGATATGCATGTTGGTCAGCACCGCACGGGCCGGTGCGGCGCGCGCAATCCAGTCCAGCGACTGGTCCAGATGCGAATGGGTCGGGTGCGGGTCACGCCGCAGCGCATCCAGCACCCAGCAGTCCAGCCCGGCAACGGCGGCCCAGGCGGCATCGTTCATGCTGGCCACGTCGGGCAGATAGGCCAACTTGTCCGCAATGCGGAACCCCAGCGCATCGATCCGCCCGTGGTTGACGGCAAAGGGATCAAACCGCAGCGCGCCCCCCGCGCCATGGATCGTCACCGGCCCGTCCAGCGGGTTCATTTCCAGGATCGGGGGATAGAGGCTGCCTTCGGGCTGCACGAAGGCATAGGCAAAGCGGTCCAGCAGCGCCTCACGCGTGGGGGCATCGGCCCAGACGGGCAAGCGGCGGCGTGTGTTGAACACGATCTGGCGCAGGTCATCCAGCCCGTGGACGTGATCGGCATGGGCATGGGTGAACAGCACGGCATCCAGCGCGCCCACGCCGGCGTCTATCAGCTGTTCGCGCAGGTCGGGGCCGGTGTCGATCAGCACGCGCGTGGTGCCGTCAGGCCCGTCACGCTCTACCAGCATGGAACAGCGGCGGCGGCGGTTGCGCGGCTCTGCCGGATCACAGGCACCCCAATGCCCGCCGATGCGCGGCACCCCGCCGGACGAGCCGCAGCCCAGGATGGTAAAGCGCAGCTCGCTCATGCCGCGGCCCGCAGCGCCGCGCGGGGGAAGAGACGGTCAAAATTCGCCTCCGTGTGCGCGGCAAAGGCGGCATAGTCCAGCCCGAACAGCTCTGCCGCGACCTGCGCGGTGTGCACGGTATAGGCCGGTTCATTGCGGCGGCCCCGGTGCGGCGGCGGCGCCAGATAGGGGCTGTCCGTTTCCACCAGGATGCGGTCCAGCGGCGCGGCGGCGAAGATGTCGCGTAGCGCGGCAGAGCGCGGAAAGGCCGCGATGCCGGACATGGACAGATAGCAGCCGATCTCCACTGCCCGGCGCGCCAGATCCGCGCCGGAGGAAAAGCAATGCATCACGCAGCCAAAGGGCGCCTGGGCCATGCGCTGTGACAGGATCTCTGCCATGTCCTCATCGGCATCGCGGGAATGGATGATCAGCGGCAGGCCGGTTTCCTGCGCCGCGGTGATATGGATGTGCAGGCTGGTTTTCTGCACCTCCGCGGTTTCGGCGGTGTAGTGATAGTCCAGCCCGGTTTCACCCAGGCCCACGCATTTGGGCTGGTCAGCCAGCGCGATCAGCTCTGCCTCCGTGGCCATGGGCTCTTCGGCGGCGCTCATGGGGTGGGTGCCGGCGGCGTAGAACACGCCGTCATGGGCCTGTGCCAGCGCCCGCACCTGGGGTTCATGGCGCAGGCGGGTGCAGATGGTGACCATCCGGTGAACCCCGGCGCGGCGGGCGCGGGCGATGACCTCTGGCAGTTCCTCGGAAAAATCGGGAAAGTCCAGGTGGCAGTGGCTGTCGGTGATGGCGGCGGTCATGCTGGTCCCCTTGCCTGGGCCCGGTGGGCGCGGTGCGGCGGTTGCCCTCGTATCATCCAAGCGCCCGGTGGGGTCAAGCCGTGGCCCCCTCCAGCGCCAGCAGCGCATCCAGCAGCAGGGTCGGCCCATCCACATTCACCTGCCGGGCGTGGCGGGCACGGGCCAGCACGGTCTGGGCGCGTTCGGCCCAGGCGCGGGCCGCGCGCATGTCCGGGGCCAGGCGCAGCAGCGTCGCGG
>CBFHYV010000055.1:0-14023 GCA_965660085.1 uncultured Paracoccaceae bacterium | reverse complement strand
ATGTAGTCCGCCGTGCCCAGGCCCGCGCCTGTGGCCAGGGCGGGGGCGTCCTGCGGCCAGCGCCGCCGCACGGCGCGGTGCATGCGCGCGGCCTCCTCCTGCGGGATCATGGCATGGCCGTCCGGGGCGGACAGCCCGGCCTGTGCCAGCACCTGCTCCGCCGTGCCGGGTCCATAGGCCTGATCCAGCACGGGCAGATATTGCAAGATGGCGTTGGGGCCGATCTGGCCGATGGTTTGCTCAGGCATCTTCCATCTGCTTGTCAGATCCGCCACAGGCGCGGACCTCGGCGCGGGCTTTCATCTGGGTGCGCAGGGTTTCGCGGCGTTCGGCGGCGCGTGCGGCCCGGTCCGCGGCTGCTTCCCAATCCTCCAACTGGGCCTCTGCCATCTGGCGCGAGTCGTCAAAGTGGAAATCCACCTTGCCCTTTGACTGCGGGCCCCAATAGCCGGCCTTGCCCAGGTCATAGAAGCTGCGGGTGAACCCGGCCCGCAGGAAGGCATAGAGACAGCCCAGCAGATAGCGCCGCCGGAATCCGGTGCCGCGCCAAGGATAGTGGAACAGCGCCTTTTGCATGTAGAACCGGCGGTAGTTCTTCATCACGCCGTTCAGCAATTCGCCCCGTTCCATTGCCGCAGGTTTCATGATCGGCGTGACGAAGTTGTATTTGGCGAAATCGAAGACCTCCACCTGGTCCTTCAGCTCCTGGAACAGGGGGGTGAAAGGCCAGGGCGTGTACATGGACCAGTTCGCCAGATCCGGCTGCCAGTCCCAGGCCATGCGGTAGGTTTCTTCAAGGGTTTCGGGGGTTTCATTGTCCAGCCCGACGATGAACTGCGCCTCGACGAAGATATCGGCCTCGCGCAGCAGGCGGATGGCTTCCTTGTTTTCCTCGACCTTGGTTTCCTTGTTGAACTGGTCCAGCTTCAGCTGCGCCGCCGCCTCCGTGCCAAGGGACACATGCACCAGCCCGGCCTTGCGGTAGAAGCTCAGCAATTCGCGGTCACGGTAGATGTCGGTGACGCGGGTGTTGATGCCCCATTTCACGCGGTCGGGCAGGTCACGGTCGATCAGTTCCTGGCAGAATTCGATGAATTTCTTGCGGTTGATGGTGGGTTCTTCGTCCGCCAGGATGAAGAAGCCGACGCCATGGTTGGTGACCAGATCCTCGATCTCATCCACCACGTCCTTGGGATCGCGCACGCGGTAATCCCGCCAGAATTTCCACTGCGAACAGAAAGAGCAGGTGAAGGGGCAGCCGCGCGCCAGGTTGGGGATGGCCACGCGCGTGTTCAGCGGCAGATAGATGTATTTTTCCCAATCCAGGATGGACCAGTCCGGCTTGATCGACGCCATGTCCTTGACCGTGGGGGCGGATTGGGTCGCGCGAATCTCCTCACCATCCAGGAAGGCCAGGCCCTTGATGCTGTCGCGCGCCTCGGGCCAGCGGCCTTCGGCCACGGCCTGCATCAGTTCGGTGCAGATCTCCTCGCCCTCGCCCCGGACGATGACATCGACCCAGGGTGCCTCGCTGAGGACCTGTTTGAACATGAAGGTCGCGTGGACGCCGCCCAGCATCCGCAGCGCGCCGGGCACGGTGTCCTGCGCGATTTTCAGAACCTCTTCCGCGGCATAGATGGACGGCGTGATGGCCGTGACGCCCACGACCTGCGGTTGAAGTTCGGCCATGCGCTTGGCCAGAGCCTCGGGCGGCAGATCCTCCGTCATCGCATCGATGAAATGGATGTCATCGAAGCCCGCGCGGCGCAGATGGCCGGTCAGATAGGCGACCCAGGCGGGGGACCATGTGCCGGCGATTTCTGCCCCGCCGGAATGGTAATTTGGATGAACGAAAAGGATTCGCATGGCGGAGGCTCCTGTTGTGTCAGTTTATACTGACAGTCGAAGCGTTCCGTTACGTTGACATAGATCAGATGCGGCAGGGCCTATTTCACCCGCCGCAATCCGTGGCCGGGGGCTGTTCCGGCCGTCTGTGCCGCCATGCCGCGGGCGGTGGCTGCAATGGCCTCGGCGGTCAGCCCGGCATCGGCATACATCTGGGCCGGGGTGCCCTGGGCGATGGGCCTGTCCGGCAGGTGCAAACACCGCAGGCGCAGCGCGCCGTCCAGCAGGCCTTCGGCGGCCAGGCTTTGCAGCACCAGCGCGCCAAACCCGCCCCGCGCGCCGGGTTCCAGCGTGATCAGCCCGCCGTGGTGCCGGCACAGCTGCCGCAGCAAATCCATGTCCAGAGGTTTGGCAAAGCGCGCATCCGCGACGGTCACCGAAATCCCGTCCCTGGCCAGCTGCTGTGCGGCCTGCAAGGCCTCTGGCAGCAGGCTGCCATAGGACAGGATGGCGATGTCCGTGCCCTCGGCTACGATCCGGCCACGCCCCAGCGGCAGGGCCTGCGGCCGGTCCGGCAGCGCCACGCCTGTGCCCGCCCCGCGCGGAAAGCGCAGCGCGATGGGCCCGGCATCATGCTGCACGGCGGTTTCCACCATATGGGCCAGTTCGGCCTCATCCGATGGCGCCATCAGCGTAAAGCTCGGAAGGTTGCCCAGATAGGCAATGTCATAGGCCCCGGCATGGGTGGCGCCATCGGCCCCCACCAGCCCGGCCCGGTCCAGCGCGAAGCGCACCGGCAGCCCCTGCAAGGCCACGTCATGCACCACCTGGTCATAGGCGCGTTGCAGGAAGGTCGAATAGATCGCGCAGAAGGGCCGCAACCCGCTGGCGGCCATGCCGGCGGCGAAGGTCACGGCGTGCTGTTCGGCGATGCCCACGTCAAAGACACGGCCCGGAAAGCGCGCGGCCATCTTGGCCACGCCGGTGCCTTCGGGCATGGCGGCGGTCACGGCCACGATGCGCGGGTCCCGCGCGGCGGCCTCCGTCAGCGTTGTGCCGAAAACGGAGGTATAGCTGGGCGCGGAGGCGGCCTTGGGGGCCTGTTTGCCGGTGGCCGGATCAAACCCGCCCACGCCGTGATAGCAGCAGGCGGCGGCTTCGGCGGGGGCATAGCCCTTGCCCTTGACCGTTTTCACATGGATCAGCACCGGGCCGGTGGCCGTTGTGCGGACGTGGCGCAGGGTGGCCAGCAGCGCGCCCATGTCATGCCCGTCGATGGGGCCGATGTAGTCCAGGCCCAGATTCTCGAAAAGGGTGGTGCCTTCTGGCCCGGTCATCATCTGGCGTGCGCGGCGCGCGCCATCGCGCATGGGCGGCGGCATGAAGGCCTCCACGCCCTCGGCCAGGGCCTGCATGGGCGGGCGGGTCTGGCCCGCACGCAACTGGCTCAGGTAGCCGGACAGGGCGCCAACGGGCGGCGCGATGCTCATGTTGTTGTCATTGAGGATGACGAACAGCCGCCGCGCATGGGCGCGGGCGTTGTTCAGCGCCTCCCAGGCCATGCCGGCGGTCATGGCGCCATCCCCGATCACGGCAATGGCGTCGCCCGTGGGCCGGCCCATGTCATGGCCCACGGCAAACCCCAGCGCGGCAGAGATCGAGGTGGAGCTGTGCGCGGCACCGAACGGGTCGCACTCGCTCTCATCGCGCTTGGTGAAGCCGGACAGGCCGTCTTTCTGACGCAGGGTGCGGATGCGGTCGCGGCGTCCGGTCAGGATCTTGTGCGGATAGCACTGGTGGCCCACATCCCAGATCAGCTTGTCCCGCGGGGTGTCGAACACCGCGTGCAGCGCCACGGTCAATTCCACCACCCCCAGCGAGGACCCGAGATGCCCGCCCGTGGTGGACACCGCATCGATCAGTTCGGCGCGCAATTCGCGGGCCAGATCACCCAGGGCGGTATCGGGCAGGGCGCGCAGATCGGCCGGGCCGGCAATACGGTCAAGACGGGGGGTCTGGGGGCGGGTCATGGCGTGTCTCCTACGGTGCGAAGGGGCGGAAAGGGCGCCACACACAGAAGCAGGAGGGAAACGAGCCCCGGTGCGTGACGCCAGCTTCCTGTCGCCAAACAGGAAGGGACGAGGGATGACAGCCCCCGCTTTCCAGCCCGAAGCGACACCGGGCCGGAAAGGACAAGCGCCGCCACCCGGGGGCAGCGGCGCAAGAGATCAGTTCTGTGCGACGGCGCTGTAGTCCGGTGCGCCGGTTGTGGCCAGTTCCGGCCAGTCCCCGATCACGTTCAGGCCCTGCAGCGGCTGTTGATAGCCCTTGTGGCAGGTCTTGCACGCGGCCTTGGGCGCATCGGCATGGATGGGGCCAAGCCGTTCGGCGGGGTAGGTGTCCTGCAGCGGGATCAGATAGTCGATGTTCAGTTCCTGAACCATCCCGATGCCCAGCTGTTCGGTGGACCACTGCGGTGTCACCTGTTCCACGTCATAGAAGGCGCGGGTGTTGTGACAGAAGGTGCAGTTCACCCCCAGCGAGTTGGACACGTAGTTCATGAGCGCGAAAGTGCGTTCGGTGTCCTGCCAGGTGGGCACGCCCGGGTCTGACGGTGCGCCCGCGACGCGGCTTTCCAGGTCATGCACGCCGATCCGGTTGTAATCCGCCAGGAAGTGTTCCAGCGCATCCGTGGGCAGCGAGGTATACTGGCTGCGCAGGGTTGCGCGGTTCTGCAAGGCGCCCCAGCCTTCCATCACATCTACGGCGGGTGCGATACGGAACCAGGTGTCGGAGGGCACGTTCTGCCCGCGGTGGCAGGTGTAGCATGTCACGCCCACCTGTTTGTTCGCGTTGACGTGGCCATCCCAGTTCTCGTTCACGTTCTGGGTCATCTGGATCATGCGGCGGGCGACGACCTTGGTATAGAGGTCGTCATTGCCGTATTCCTCCAGCGCCACGTCGCCGTGGCAATAGGCACAGCCTTCATCCGGCGCCACCCACAGGGTCATGGCATTCATCAACCGGTTGAAGTTGTCTTCGGTCAATGCGCCCAGAACCTGCACGTTCTGGTAGATGTCCGCAGCCAGCGGCTCTTCCCCGGTGGGGATATAGGGCGGGTCGGGGTAGTAGTCCGCGATGTCCGGGTCCGGCGTGGCCAGGTCAGAGACGAATTCCGGCACATGCATCCCGGTGCCGCGCGGCCCGGTCTGCATGCTGTCGGTGGGGTAGGGCTGGCCAAGCGCGACCAGCGCCGCCGCCACCACCACCCCGCCGACGATCGTGCCGGCGAAGATGGCGGGACCGATGATGTCGACCGGGTTGTCCCTGTTCCAGTCGTTGAACCATTTGGGAAGCATGGGCCTCACTCCTGTCCGATGAAGGCTTCGTAGGACCCATAGGCCTCGTAGCCGTAGCTGCCGTCATACATGGGCGCGAAGTGGTGCTCCTGTGCCCAGATGAACCAGTTGTCGACGACCGTGCCCGTCAGCAGGATGCCGATGCCGCCGGTGATCGGGGCAAGAACCGCGAACCACCAGGCCCAGCGATGGATGCCTTCCATCGTGGCGTTGAACCCCATGGTCCAGCGCCAGAACAGGGCCGCGCGTTCCGTGGCGGTGCCGCGGTCCACGATCTGCTCCAGCTCCCGGTCGCCGCCATAGCGGGTGACGGCAAGGATCGTTGCGCCATGCATGGCAAACAGCAGGACCGAGCCATAGAGGAACACGATCGAGAGCGCGTGGAACGGGTTGTAATACAGGTTGCCGTAGCGGATGGAGAAGGCCGTGGTCCAGTCCAGGTGGGGGAAGATGCCGTAGGGCACGGCTTCCGACCAGGAGCCCATCAGCACGGGGCGGATCAGGCCCAGCACCAGGAACAGCCAGATCGCGGATCCGAAGGCCCAGAACACATGCTTGCCCATCTTCTGCTCGGCCGCCAGCTGCCAGCTGCGCAGCCACCACAGCATCACCGATGCCAACAGGAAGAAGCTGGCGATCAGATACAGGCCACCGTCATACAGCGGCGGCATGGACAGCCCGTATTCGGGGCTGGGCGGCTCCAGCGCCAGCCAGAACAGCTGCCGCAGGAATTCCGGGATCGACCAGCCCACCTGGGCCAGCATGTGGATGCCGATGATGTTGAGCCAGATCGTGCCGCAGGCGATCGAGGCAAGCCCCGCCATCCCGAGGTTGATCGGCCCCAGCTGGGCGTTGCCGAACCAGCCCAGCAGATTGGAAAATCCCGTCCAGGCAGAGCGGTCCGCAGCAAGCGTGCCCTGATCGTCGGTGCCCATTTCCGCGGGTCCGCGCACCTGGGTCTGGGTGAAGATGTTTTGATATTCGACGCTGAACATGGCTTACATCCCGATTTGCGATGCCCAGATGGGCAGGTCCAGCCACCAGTTCCACCATTCCGGCCAGCCTTTGGTCCAAACGGGCCCGGAGATGATGATGCAGACAGCGCTGAAGAAGACGGCGTTGATGGCCAGCAGGAAGCCAAGGCGGTGGATGCCCAATGTGCCGATCGAATAGCCGATGAAATCACGGAAGAACGTGTCCTCGTGATCGGGGGTCTTCATGATTTCCCCTTTTTCGGGGTTGGCCGCAGACAAGATCAGCGCCCCGTGCAGGGCCAGCGCCAGGGTGGTGGTGAAGAACAGCGTCACCGCCAGCATATGCGCCGGATTGTAGTGGAAATGCAGATAGGCGTAGCCGGTGTTGCTGACCCAATCGAGGTGGCTGAAGATGCCATAGGGGAAAGCATGGCCCCAGGCGCCCATCAGGATCGGACGAAAGATTTCCAGCGTCACATAGGCCAGGATCGCGAAACTGAAGGCAAAGGGCACGTGATAGCCCATCCCCAGCTTGCGGCAGATCTCCACCTCGCGCAGAGCCCATGAGATAAAGCTCATGGTGGCGCAGATGGTGATGAATTGCCAAAGCCCGCCTTCGTTCAGCGGCGCAATGGCCAGCCCGTAGGAAAGATCCGGCGGGGCGATATTGATCAGCCAGGGATTGAACGTGCCCTGCTGGGCGGCCCCCCAGAAGATCAGGATTGTGCCGAGTACGGCAAAAAAGGCGGTCGTGACCCCGAAGAAGCCCACGTAGAAGGGGCCTACCCAGAAATCGAACAGATCGCCGCCGATCAACGTCCCTCCGCGGACGCGATATTTCTTTTCGAAGCTGAGCATTGCCATCTTCTATTCTCCGCGTTTGGCGGCCTGTC
Organism: uncultured Paracoccaceae bacterium; assembly: GCA_965660085.1. Classification (GTDB taxonomy): domain Bacteria; phylum Pseudomonadota; class Alphaproteobacteria; order Rhodobacterales; family Rhodobacteraceae; genus CBFHYV01. The sequence continues at coordinate 6,952 of CBFHYV010000055.1, read as the reverse complement.
ACAGGACATGGGCCGTCATGTCTGTCTTCCGATTTGCCACGGGCGATCGCCCGCCCGTGGCGGTGTCTTGGAAAACCTCGGAAATCCGGGGTATCAGCCCTGGAAGGCTGTTGCTGCGTTTTCGAACCAGTTCACGCCGTTGGACAGCAGAACCAGGTGGATCATCACTGCCAGCAGGAACAGGAAGACGCCCTGCGCGACGAACACGCGGCGGGGGTCGAAGACGAGCCAGATCTTGTAGAACTTTGCCATTTCTTCGTCCTCAGAACCAAGGGGCGTAAATGTAGGTTGCCAGGTGGGCTACCACTGCAACCGCCGCGAACAGCCACAGGCCGCTCATGTAAACGGAATGCAGCTCCTGAGCCTGCTCGTCGGTCAGACCCGTGAACGACAGGTCACCATTTTCAGACATGCACTTTCCTCCGGAACGTAAAGCCTGATGCCGCACCCCCTGCGGCCGGGTTGGGGGCTTTCACCCCCGCTTCTGTCTGCCCGAACGGGCAGGCAGGTCGCATCGATGCCGCGCCGCCGCTCCCATGGCGGGCGGGGCATCGAAATTCCGTGCGCCTCAGACCGAGAAGATGACCGGCGTGATCCGGTCGGCCTCGGCCCAGGCGCGGGCCAGCGGGCCGCGCATGTTCAGCGTGCGCCGCTGGGCAATCTCGGCCACCCATTGCACCGTCGAAAACGGCAGGGCGGCGAGGAAGATCACCGTGAAATAGGTCTTGAACTCCGCTCCGCGGCGGCGCGCCACGGGGCGCTCGATATTTGTGGAAAATACGGCCATCGGTCAGATCTCCTCTTCGGGGTGGGTGTCGGGCGCCAGCGCCCGTACGGTTTCAAGGGCAACATGCGCCGCCCCCTGATCCAGCGCGGCGCGTTCCGCCGCGTCGCGGTATCGTTTGGCCGCGGAAATGCGCGTCAGCACCGGATGGCTGGACACGATCCGGTCCAGCTCGGTCTGCGCCTCGGCATCCCAGGGCAGATCGCGGCGCAGCCGCGCCGGTGTTGCCTCGGCGGCATCCATCTCGGTGCCCAGCGGCAGGATGTGGAACAGCGCGTCAAACAACCCGTTGCAGATTTCCTGCAGCAGATAGGTCGCCCCGGCATAGCCCATGAAGGGCGTGCCCGTGTGCCGCCGGATCGCCGCGCCGGGAAAGCTCGCCGCAATAAACGACGGCTGCGGCCCGTGCCCGCCCTGCATTTCGGCCAGGTACATCTTTTCGTTGATCGACCCCATGACCACCAGCGGCCGATGCTGCGCCAACAAGGCTCGCACCGCGGCGCTGTCTGTCTTGGCCCCGGCACAGCGCGCCACGGCAAAGGCACAGGGAAAGCCCAGATCCTGTTCCAGGAACAGCCGGATTCCGCGGGCATAGGTCTCGCTCGCCACGATCCCGAAAGACGCCGTGGCATAGAAATCCTGTGTCACCGACCGCCACAGATCCCAAACCGGCTTCAGCGTGGAATGCTTCTCCCGCTCGATGAATGGCTCCGGGTCCAGACCCAGCAGATCGCCCAGGCGCCGCAGGAACTTCGTTGTGCTGTCCATCCCGATCGGCGCCTGCAAATACGGCTTGCCCAACACCTCCGCCAGGCCGCGGCCAAATTCGCGATACATCACGATATTGACGTCCGCGTTCACCAGGTTACGCATCTCGGCCAGATGGGCGCCCAGGGGCAGCACCATGTTCACCTCGGCGCCCATCCCTTCGACCAACCGCCGGATCTCCGCCAGGTCCGAAGGCATGTTGAACGTGCCATACATCGGGCCCAGAATGTTGACCCGCGGCTTGGCGCCTTCGGGGCGGGCGGTCTCAGGCGGCATCCGGCCCTTTGTCTGGCCAAATTCCGTGAACAGCCAGGTCATGGCCCGGTCTGCGGATTCCCACTGATCCTCGTCGATCGTGCGCGGCAAGAACCGCTTGATCGCCGTGCCCTCGGGCGTCACGCCACCACCGATCATCTCCGCGATGGAGCCTGTCACCACAACGGCCGGCAACGCCGGGTCCAGCGTGCTCCAGGCGCGCTTCATCGCGCCCTCGGTGCCGTCCCGGCCCAGTTCCTCTTCGCCAAGGCCCGTCACCACAATGGGCAACTCATGCGGCGGCAAGGCATCGGTATAGTGCAACACGCTGGTCACGGGCAGGTTCTCGCAGCCCACGGGACCATCGATCACCACTTGCAATCCCTTCACCGCGGTGAAGGCATAGACAGCGCCCCAATAGCCACCGGCACGGTCATGATCCTGGATCAGCATGACGCGCCTCCCTGCTTCCTCTTGCCGAAAATACCTCGGGGGGCGCCGAAGGCGCGGGGCAGAGCCCCACGAACCACGCCCGCCACGGGCGCGCAGCCCACCGATGGGGCGCAGGGCTTGTCGGAAAACATCACGGCGCTCATATCATCTGCTCCGCCTTGGCGGCGCGGGCCTGTTTGGCCAGCTTCTTGGCATAGCGCTCGCGGAACTCCGGGTGGCGGTTGGGGTCGCCCTCCCACACGCCGGCGGTTTCGCCTTCGCCCACACCCTCAAAAAAGGCGCGCATGTCGTCCATCCGGGCCTTACCCGCGATCGCGGCGTTGACCACTGGCGCCAGGCTGCCCGCACCGGCCATGCCCATCAGCGGGCGGGCCGAGATCAGGTTGGTGAAATACAGCGCCGGAATGCCCATCGCCTTGGCCTTCTGCACCACCGGAGTGGTGCCGATCGCCAGATCCGGACACAGCCCTTCCATCGCGGCCAGGTCATCCTCCAGCGAGGCGCGGAAGACCACGCGTGCGCCGCGCGCCTCCAGCCAGGCCGCATCCGCGGCGGACCAGGGCGTTTTCGGGCAGGCGGTGCCGACATAGGGCACATCCGCCCCGCTTTCGATCAGCAGCCGCGCGACCAGCAGCTCGGATCCCTCATAGCCAGAAACCGTCACGCGGCCCTTGATGGGGGATGCCGCCAATGCGGCGCGGATCGCGGGAACAAAGGCATTCTGGGCTGCCGCAACGCGGTCGGCCGCAATGCCGAAAGCCTCGCCAATCCTGGCCAGCCAATCCGCCGTGCCGTCGGCACCCACGGGGGCAGAGCCGACGACAGGCCGACCTGCGGCCTTGAACGCGCGGATCGAGGCTGTGTAGAACGGATGAATGGCCGCAACCGCGCCGCAATCCAGCGCGGCATAGAGCTCGCGCCACTCACGGCAGGGCACCACGGGCCCAGCCGCCAGCCCCAGCGGCGCCAGCAGAGTGCCGATCATCACAGGATCGGCGGGGAACATCTCGCCCAGCAGGGCCACGGTGGGCCGGTCCGCCCGGCCGCCTTCGGGCGCGGCGACGGGGCCGGCCTTGGCTTCCTTGCGGGCATAGTCCAGCATCGCTCCGGCCAGCACATCCTTGGCCTCGGCATGGGTGGGAATGCCAAATCCCGGCACATCGATGCCGATCACGCGCACACCGTCAATCTGATCGGGCAGCAGCCGCAGCGGCACGCCCGATGCCGAAGGCACGCAGAGGTTCGTCACCACAATGGCATCCAGCCGCGCCGGGTCGGCCAGGTCATGGACGGCCTCGCGGATGTCCTCGAACAGCTTGCCGGTGACCAGCGTCTCGGAATCGAAAGGCACATAGCCGACGGAGCGGCGCGCGCCGTAGAAATGGCTGACGAAGGTCAGGCCATAGACGCAACAGGCCGAGCCGGATAGAACCGTGGCCACCCGGCGCATCCGCAGGCCAACCCGCAACGAGCCGAAGGCCGGGCACATGCTTTGGGGTTTGTCATGCGGGCCAACGGGATAGTCGGCGCGGAACTTGTCCAGCATCTCGCCCTGGCCGGCGGCGCGAGTCGCGGCCTCCAGGTCGGCGCCGGAATGGCAGCCGCCAGCGGCGGCTGCATCGGTGGGGGCCGCTGTCTTGGTCTCTGCCACGGGGCGGATGACGGGCACGTCGGCGGCGGTATCGTAGATATCCTCGCTCATGGGGTGCCTCCGCGCTGCGCGGCGGTGGGTGCCGGATCACGCATCATCATAGATCACCTCCAGCGACTCACGCGGGGCGGCGTGCTTGCCGCGCATGTCGGCATCTGTCGCCGGTTCCAGCACCACGTCCGCGCCGGTTTGCGAGCCGTCGAACAGGGCCAGCAGACCATCCTGGGTCAGCGGGGTGGGGCGCACGGGCGGCGCCTCGGCTGCGTTCAGGCCCAGTTCGGCAAACAGCGCGCCCCAAGGGCCTGCCGCGGTGCCGACGATCTGGTAGTTGGCCGACATCTTGCGCAGCGAATCATCCGCGGGGATGGAGGCCAGCACCGGAATGCCCGCCGCATTGGCAAAGGCCTGCGCCTCGCCAGAGCCGTCATCCTTGTTCACCACAAGACCCGCGACGCCCACATTGCCGCCCAGCTTGCGGAAATATTCCACCGCGGAACAGACGTTGTTGGCCACGTAAAGCGACTGCAGGTCATTGCTGCCGACCAGGATGACTTTCTGTGCCATGTCGCGGGCGATGGGCAGGCCAAAGCCGCCGCAGACCACGTCGCCCAGGAAGTCCAGCAGGACGAAATCGAAATCCCAGTCGTGAAAGCCCAGCTTCTCCAACAGCTCGAAGCCGTGGATGATGCCGCGCCCGCCACAGCCGCGGCCGACCTCCGGCCCGCCCAGCTCCATGGCGAAAACACCGCCGCGCTTGAAGCAGACATCCCCGATGGACACCTCCTCGCCCGCCAGTTTCTTGCGGGTGGAGGTTTCGATGATCGTCGGGCAGGCCTTGCCGCCGAACAGCAGGCTGGTGGTGTCGGATTTCGGGTCACAGCCGATCAGCAGCACGCGTTTGCCCTGTTCGGCCATCATGTGGCTGAGGTTGGACAGGGTGAAGGATTTGCCGATCCCGCCCTTGCCATAGATCGCGATGATCTGGGTCTTGCTTGTGGCCTCGGTCACGGGCACTTCGGGCAGCTCTGCGGCCTCGTCCTTCAGCCGCTGGTCATAGCTGTCCAGGGTCTGGCCCTGTCCCTTGAGATCCGGCACCTGCTGTTTGTCCAGTTCGTCCTTCACGCGGTGTCCCTCCAGTCGAGCATCATTTTCAGGCAGGCCGGTTCGCTGAATGCGGTGTCATAGGCCTGTGCGGCATCCGCAGGCCGCGCGCGGTGACTGATCAGACCAGAGAGCGAAAGCGCCCCGTCCTCGATCAGCCCGCGTGTGGCTTGCAGGTCGTCGGGCGTCCATTCCGCCGCGACGCGCATGCGCGCCTCCTTCATGAAGGCGTGCGGAAACTTGAAACTGAGCGGCGCGGTGTAGAAACCGGCCAGCACGATCTCTCCGCCATGGGCGAGGCGGACGATCAGGTCGTCCAGCAGCTCGGCCCGGCCGGAGGCATCGTAGATTGTGCGATAGTCGCGACGCGGGTCGGCATCGGGGGCCAGCACCTGATAGCCCTGCGCGCCGCCGCGCCGGGCGGGGTCAATTTCCCACACGGTGGGGGGCGGGTGGCCGGCGGCGCAGGTCAGCCGCGCCAGCAGACGGCCCAGCACGCCATGGCCCACGATCAGCTCTGGCGCAGTGGCGCCGGGCGCGGCAATGGCGTGGCGGGCCGTGGCCGCCAGCGCCAGCAGCGCGCCTTCCTCGCCGATGGCGGGGTCCAGCCGCGCCACGCGGGCGGCATCCGTCACCAGATGGCGCGCCGCGCCGCCAAACAGGCCGCGCGCGCCGTCAAAACAGTTGGCACCCGGCACGAAGACGATCTCGCCCGGGCGAAAGCCGCTGTCGGCGCCGGCCTCGACCACTTCGCCGCAGGCCTCATAACCGGGGACAAGCGGATAGCCCATGCCGGGAAAGGGGGGCATCTGCCCGGTGTGGAACAGGCGTTCCGTGCCCGTGGAGATGCCGGAGTGATGCACCGCAACCACAAGGTCACGGGGGCCGGGGGCATGCAGCCCCAGATGGCCAATGGCCAATGCACCGGGCTGGCTCAGAATCACCGCCTCTGTCTGCATTGTGCCGCTCCTTCCCAGAATCGTGGCCGGTATTGGCCAGGCGTTCCGCTATATGTCAGCCTAAACTGACGCCTGAGAATGTCAATAAAAACTGACAAAGAGAATGATCCAGACTGTCAGTTTTGACTGACGGTCACGCCGGGCGGCGGGCGGTGATCACGCGCGTGACATAGGGGCGGCGCGGGTCAGGGGCGTGAATCTCGGCAAAGCCCGCGGCGTTCAGCGCGGCGGAGATCTCTTGCACGGACCGCGTGCGGCCTGTGCGCATCGCCAGCGTGTAGAAGGCGAAATACACATCGGTCTGCGGATCAGGCTGCGCCCCGCCTGACATCGGCTCTGAGATCACCAGACGCCCGCCCGGAGGCAGCGCCTCAAAAACGCGGCCCAGAAGGCCGGCCACGGTGTCGTCCGAATGGTCATAGAGCACACGCACCAGCGATATGACATCCGACCCGAAGGGCAGGGCATCGCGCTTGAAATTGCCGGGGCAGAGGTCAATCTCGGGGTCGGTGACGCCGTCCAGAACCTGCGGCAGATCACACAGGCGCCGCCGGATGCCCGGCGCCTTGCGGCCCAGCTCCTCCAGAAAGGCGCCGGTGCCGCCACCGACGTCCAGCCATTCGTTGACGCCACGCAGCGGCACCTGGGCCAGCGTGTCCTGCGCCACCATGCGCTGGGATGTGGACATCAGCTCGGAATAGGTGGCGGCCACGTCGGGGTCCACTGTGCCGGACGCCCCAAAGACATAAGGCCAGACAGCCGCCAGTTGCGTTTGCGTTTCGCCCCGCAACAGCGCGACCGGATCGGCCATGTCTTGGTAAAACGGGCCGTGATGGCGGATCATCTGCGTCAGTCCCGGCACGCCGGCCAGGGCCGCGCCCTGCCGGGTCAGGCCGAATCGGCCATCCCGCCGGGCGCGCAACAGCCCCAGCCCCGCGCCCGCGCGCAGCAACAGCGCCATGCGGTCCGGCGGCAGATCAC
>CBFHYV010000054.1:0-14173 GCA_965660085.1 uncultured Paracoccaceae bacterium | reverse complement strand
GCATCCAGCCCCAGATCGGCGGAGTAGAGATGCGTGGCGGGATCATCCAGCGCGCGGGCCATGGCGGCGCGCATGGGCGCGGGCGGCGGCGCGGTGGGCACAGCCTGGCTGACGTTGATCAGCGGCAGACCATCCGGCAGGGCCGTGTCGCGCAGCCAGCGCTGCGCCTGCGGCACGGGCGAGGCAAAGGTGCCCGCCGTGATGGCCCCGGACATGGCGCCCCGGTCAGTCATCCCCGCGATAGGGTTTGACATATTGCAGCGCCATGTCCCAGGGGAAGAAGATCCAGGTGTCCTGGCTGACCTCCGTCACGAAGGTTTCGACCTGCGGCTTGCCCTGCGGCTTGGCATAGACGGTGGCGATATGCGCCTTGGGCATATGGGCGCGCACCACTTCCAGCGTGCGGCCGGTGTCCACCAGATCGTCAACCACCAGAACGCCGGTGCCATCCCCGATCACCGACATGTCCGGTGTCTTGATGATGCGCGGGGCATTCTGGGTCTGGTGGTTATAGCTCTTCACGCTGATGGTATCGACAGTGCGGATATCCAGCTCTCGGGCCACGATCATGGCCGGGGCCATGCCGCCGCGGGTGATGGCCACCACCACGCGCCACGCGCCGTCATCCGGGCCGCGCCCCTGCAGGCGCCAGGCCAGCGCGCGCGCGTCACGGTGCAGTTGGTCCCAGCTGACGTGGAACCCTTTTTCATGGGGCAGACGATCTTCGGACATTTTCATCACCCCTTTGCGATATCGGGCGCATCGACGGCTTTCATGCCAACGACATGATAGCCCGCGTCCACATGCAGAACCTCGCCGGTCACGCCGCTGCCCAGATCGGACAGCAGATACAGCGCGGAGCGGCCCACATCATCAATGGTCACGTTGCGCCGCAGGGGCGAGTTGTATTCGTTCCACTTCATGATGTAGCGGAAATCACCTATGCCGGAGGCCGCCAGCGTCTTGATCGGCCCGGCAGAGATCGCGTTGACGCGGACACCGTCCTTGCCCAGATCCTCGGCCATGTAGCGCACAGACGCCTCCAGCGCGGCCTTGGCCACACCCATCACGTTGTAATGGGGCATCACGCGTTCGGCGCCGTAATAGGTCAGCGTCAGGCAGGAGCCGCCGTTTTTCATCATCTTTTCCGCGCGTTGCACCACGGCGGTGAAGCTGTAGACGGAGATGTCCATGGACATGGTGAAATTGGCGCGGCTGGTGTCCACATAGCGGCCGCGCAGCTCTGCCTTGTCGGAAAAGCCGATGGCGTGGACAATGAAATCCAGCCCGTCCCAGCGGTTGCCCAGTTCGGCAAACAGCGCATCGATGCTGGCTTCGTCCGCCACGTCACAGGGCAGCACGATGTCAGAGCCCAGCTGTTCCGCCAGCGGTTGCACGCGTTTCTTCAACGCGTCGCCCTGATAGGAAAAGGCCAGCTGCGCGCCGGCATCGGCCAGGGCGCGGGCGATGCCCCAGGCGATGGATTTGTCATTGGCAAGGCCCATGATCAGGCCGCGTTTGCCCTGCATCAGCTGGTTGGACATCTGCTTCTCCGCTGGATCGCTGTTTGCATCGTGCTTTAGGCGAGTTGACGTGGCGCATCAAGTGTACTGCGCCGCCCGGTTTCGGGTTGTTCCGGACGCAAAATCTTGGCACATCCTTGGACATGACACAAAACACAGATCCCTCTGCCGCCGATCGTGACGGCATCTTCGCCGGGCAGGACCCGTTCGATATCGCCCGCCGTTGGCTGGGCGAGGCCGAAGCGCAGGAAATCAACGACCCCAACGCCATCGCACTGTCCACGGTGGATGCGGGGGGGATGCCCAATGCGCGCATGGTGCTGCTGAAGGATATCGAGGCCGCGGCCTTTGTGTTCTATACCAACTACACCTCCGCCAAGGCGCAGGAACTGGACAGCGCCGGCAAGGCGGCCTTCGTGATGCACTGGAAATCCCTGCGCCGCCAGATCCGCGTGCGCGGCCTGGTGGAGAAGGAAGACGGCCCCTCGGCCGATGCCTATTACACCTCGCGCTCGCTCAAGAGCCGCCTGGGCGCCTGGGCGTCGGACCAGTCCAAGCCGCTGCGCTCGCGCGCGGCGCTGATGGCCGAGGTCGCGCGGCAAACGGCGCGCCACGGGACAAACCCGCCGCGCCCGCCGTTCTGGGGCGGCTACCGCATCGCGCCCCTGGAGATCGAGTTCTGGGCAGACGGCCCGTTCCGCCTGCATGACCGGTTTGTCTGGCGGCGGGCAACACCGCAGGATGGCTGGACAGTCACGCGGCTGTCCCCGTGAATTGCCCGGCCTTTGGCCGGAATGTGCAGGTGCGGGGTCTTTTTTTCTGAACCAAAAACAATCAGCCTTGCGCATGAACGCGTGTGCGGCGACACTGGCGACCAGTCCAGAAAGGCGAAGACAGTTGGCAAGCGAATTTGAACACTCACACCATGTGTTGGGCAAGGTTAAGTGGTTCGACCCCGGCAAGGGTTTCGGGTTTGTTGTTGCCGATGAAGGCGGTCCTGACATCCTGTTGCACGCGAATGTGCTGCGCAATTTCGGGCAAAGCTCGGTTGCCGATGGATCGCGCATCGAAATCGTGGTGCAGATCACCCAGCGCGGCGCGCAGGCGGCGCAGGTGCTGTCCATCCAGGCGCCTGAGGGCACCAGCGATCTGCCGCTCGCGGATTTCCAGGAAATGGACCCGGAGGCCCTGGCCAACGCGCCCGTGGTGCCGGCCCGCGTGAAATGGTTTGACAAGGTCAAGGGCTTTGGCTTTGCCAACCAGTTCGGTGACCCAAGGGACGTGTTCCTGCACATTGAGGTGCTGCGCAGCGCCGGGTTTGCAGATCTGCAACCCGGAGAGGCGATTGCCCTGCGCATTGTTCCGGGCAAGCGCGGCCTGATGGCAACTGAGGTTCGGTCATGGGATTCCGTCGCGCCTTCCGATCTGCGCTGATTGGCGTCGTATCGGCCTGGGCCGTCACGGGCGCCGCTGCGGCGGAATGCAGTGCCGAATCCGTCGCCTTGCGCGGGGACTGGGGGCAGGCCCGGTTCCGGGTCGAGGTCGCGGACGACGCGGCCGAGCGCGCGCAGGGGCTGATGTTCGTGCGGCAGATGCCGCGGTTTTCCGGCATGCTGTTCGTCTATGACCGGCCGCAGGCGGTGGCCTTCTGGATGCGCAACACCTTCATCCCGCTGGACATGATCTTCGTCGCGCCCGATGGGGTGGTGGCGCGGGTCCACCACCGGGCGAAGCCGCTGGACACCACCTCCATCCCCGGTGGGGACAATATCCAGTATGTGCTGGAGATCAACGGCGGGCTGGCGGAACAGCTGGGCATCGCGCCGGGCACGCAGCTGCAACATCCCGCGCTGGACCAGACACTGGCCGCCTGGCCCTGTGACGCGGACTGACCCCGCGCCGCAGGCCAAAGGGCGGAAAATCCGCTTTCCTTTCTACCAATCAGCGACTACAGGTCAGGGCCTGACGGGGCGTAGCGCAGCCTGGTAGCGCGACGGTTTTGGGTACCGTAGGTCGCAAGTTCGAATCTTGCCGTCCCGACCAGATCACCCATTTTTCTGACATCCCCGGACACCTGCCGTATTTATGTGCGCCCCATCCCGCGGCCACATCATCTGGGGTGTGGCGCGCGGTTGTGCAGGTATCATGCCAGCTGCGGCAGCTAATCCTTGGTGCCCTATACGGTTTTCCTGCCCTGCCTTTGCGGCGTCACAACCGGGGAATCGCGCCCGTCTCAGCCGCGCCGCTGGTCAAGCGTTCCGCGGCAAAAAAATCTGCAAAAATTTCGTTGACCTCTGCGGCGATTTTGCGCCAGTTTGTGCTGGCCAGCGTCAAGGACACAAGATCTAGTTGCTGGTCGGGCAGAGCAGACAGAGCCTTTTTCTTTACCCTTCCCAGTGACCAGCGGCCCTGACACGGCCCGCGGGGCCAGCGGATTTGTGCGTAAACGGTCAGGCCCCGTCGCCCGTGGGACACAGCGAACGCGCGACGCAGCAGGAGACGCCAATGAAGATCGACCGCAGCTTTACCCAGGCCGGGGCAGACGCTTACGCCGGGATCGATTTCATCACCACCAGTTCCGAAATCCGGAACCCCGATGGCACCGCCGTCTTCCAGCAGGACGCGCTGGAGGTGCCGGCCAGCTGGACACAGGTGGCCTGCGACGTGATCGCGCAGAAATACTTCCGCAAGGCCGGCGTGCCGACGCAGCTGACCCGCGTGCCCGAAGATGGCGTGCCGGAGTTCCTGTGGCGTTCCGTTCCCGCGGCGCCGGACACGCCCACCACGGGCGAAACCTCCGCCAAGCAGGTGTTTGACCGGCTGGCGGGCGCCTGGGCCTATTGGGGCTGGAAGGGCGGCTATTTCACCACCGAGGCCGACGCCCGCGCCTATTTCGACGAGATGCGCCACATGCTGGCCACGCAGATGGCCGCGCCCAACAGCCCGCAATGGTTCAACACCGGCCTGCATTGGGCCTATGGCATCGATGGTCCGGGGCAGGGGCATTACTATGTGGATTACCAGACCGGCGCGCTGACCAAATCCACCTCCGCCTATGAACATCCGCAGCCCCATGCCTGTTTCATCCAGTCCGTCTCCGACGATCTGGTGAACGAAGGCGGGATCATGGACCTGTGGGTGCGTGAGGCGCGGCTGTTCAAATACGGCTCCGGCACGGGCACCAATTTCTCCTCCCTGCGGGCCGAGGGCGAGCGTCTGTCCGGCGGCGGCAAATCCTCTGGTCTCATGGGGTTCCTGAAGATCGGGGACCGCGCGGCGGGCGCCATCAAATCCGGCGGCACCACCCGCCGCGCGGCCAAGATGGTGATCTGCGATGCCGACCACCCCGATATCGAAGAATTCATCAACTGGAAGGTGCGCGAGGAGCAGAAGGTTGCCTCCATCGTCGCAGGCTCCAAGCAGCATGAAGAAAAGCTCAACGCCATCTTCGCCGCCCTGCGCGCCTGGGACGGGGCAGAGGCCGATGCCTATGATCCGGCGGTCAACGGCGCGCTGAAACAGGCGCTGCGCGCCGCCAAACGCGCCCATATCCCCGAACCCTATATCAAGCGCGTGCTGGACTATGCGCGCCAGGGCTATGCCGGGATCGAGTTTCCCACCTTTGACACCGATTGGGATTCGGAGGCCTATGCCAGCGTGTCGGGGCAGAACTCCAACAACTCCATCCGCGTCACCGATGCCTTCCTGCGCGCCGTGCGCGAGGATGCGGATTGGGAACTGATCCGCCGCACCGATGGCGGCGTGGCCAAGACCATCAAGGCGCGGGACCTGTGGGAACAGGTGGGCCATGCGGCCTGGGCCTGCGCCGATCCGGGCATCCAGTTCCATGACACGGTCAACGCCTGGCACACCTGCCCCGAGGATGGAGAGATCCGCGGCTCCAACCCCTGTTCGGAATACATGTTCCTGGACGATACCGCCTGCAACCTGGCGTCCATGAACCTGCTGACCTTCCTGAAGGACGGGATCTTTGATGCCGATGGCTATGTGCATGCCACCCGGCTGTGGACGCTGACGCTGGAAATCAGCGTGCTGATGGCGCAATTCCCCAGCAAGGAGATCGCGCAGCGCAGCTATGACTTCCGCACCCTGGGCCTGGGCTATGCCAATATCGGCGGGCTGCTGATGAACATGGGCCTCAGCTACGATTCCGACGAGGGCCGCGCCCTGTGTGGCGCGCTGACCGCGCTGATGACCGGCACGGCCTATGCCACCTCTGCCGAGGTTGCGGCGGAACTGGGGGCCTTCGCCGGCTATGCCCGCAACCGCGACCACATGCTGCGCGTGATGCGCAACCACCGCCGCGCGGCCCATGGCGCCACCAAGGGCTATGAGGGGCTGGCGGTGCAGCCCGTGCCGCTGGACCACGCCAATTGCCCCGATGCCCGGCTGACGCAGATGGCCCGCGCGGCCTGGGACAAGGCGCTGGACCTGGGCGAGGCGCACGGCTATCGCAACGCGCAGGCCACGGTGATTGCCCCCACCGGCACCATCGGCCTGGTGATGGATTGTGACACCACCGGGATCGAGCCGGACTTCGCCCTGGTGAAGTTCAAAAAACTCGCGGGCGGCGGCTATTTCAAGATCATCAACCGCTCCGTTCCGGCGGCGCTGGAGGTGCTGGGATATTCCAGCGCCCAGATCGAGGATATGGTCCGCCACGCCGTGGGCCACGGCACGTTGGCCGGTGCGCCCGGCGTCACCCATGAGGCGCTGCGCGCCGCGGGCTTCGGGCCTGCGCAGATCGCCAAGGTCGAGGAGGCGCTTGCCGCTGCGTTTGACATCCGCTTCGTCTTCAACCAGTGGACCCTGGGCGAGGCCTTCTGCACCCAGACACTGGGCATCCCGGCGGAAAAGCTGGCCGATCCCACCTTCGATCTGCTGCGGCACCTGGGCTTCACCCGGGCGGATATCGACGCGGCCAACGATTTTGTCTGCGGCACCATGACCCTGGAAGGCGCGCCGCATCTGAAGGATGCGCATCTGCCGGTCTTTGATTGCGCTAACCCCTGCGGAAAGAAAGGGCGGCGCTATCTGTCGGTGGACAGCCACATCCGCATGATGGCTGCAGCGCAAAGCTTCATCTCTGGCGCGATTTCCAAGACCATCAACATGCCCAATTCCGCCACGATCGAGGATTGCCAGCAGGCCTATGAGCTGTCCTGGTCGCTGGGGGTGAAGGCCAACGCGCTCTATCGGGACGGCTCCAAGCTCAGCCAGCCGCTGGCCTCCGCCCTGGTGGAGGATGATGACGACGCCGCCGACCTGCTGGAAAGCGGCACGCCGCAGCAAAAGGCGCAGGTGGTGGCCGAGAAGGTCGTGGAAAAGATCATCATCAAGGAAGTGCTGCGCGCCGGCCGGTCCAAGATGCCCGAACGCCGCAAGGGCTATACCCAGAAGGCCGTGGTGGGCGGGCACAAGGTGTATCTGCGCACGGGCGAATATGCCGATGGCAGCCTGGGCGAGATCTTCATCGACATGCACAAGGAAGGCGCGGGCTTCCGCGCGATGATGAACAACTTCGCCATCGCCGTCTCCGTCGGCCTGCAATACGGCGTGCCGCTGGAGGAGTTCGTGGACGCCTTCACCTTCACCAAGTTCGAGCCCGCGGGCATGGTGCAGGGCAATGACAGCATCAAGAACGCGACCTCCATCCTGGATTACATCTTCCGCGAACTGGCGGTCAGCTATCTGGACCGCACGGACCTGGCCCATGTCGCCCCCCAGGGCGCGAGCTTTGATGACCTGGGCCGCGGGCAGGAGGAAGGCGTGTCCAACGTGCAGGAACTGTCCGAGGCCGCGGCGACCCGCTCGCTGGAGATGCTCAAGCAGATCAGCTCCTCCGGCTATCTGCGCAAGCGCGTCCCGCAGGAGATGATGGTGCTGCGGGGCGGGGCGGAGGCGCGCGGCTTCTCCGAGCCGTCGGCGGCCTTTGTCACCGCCGCGCAGGTGGAGACGCGCAGCACCGCCAGCGTGCAGGCCAGCGCCGCCACCCGCGCCAAGATGCAAGGCTATGAGGGCGAAGCCTGTGGCGAATGCGGCAACTACACGCTGGTGCGCAACGGCACCTGTATGAAGTGCAACACCTGCGGCGGCACCAGCGGCTGCAGCTGACCGCTGCGCCACACCGCCAGACAGCGCAAAGCGCCAAGCAAAAAAGGGGGTCTATATACTTACCTAGCCAGAAATCACTTGCACGCTTTGGCTAGTTAAGTTACAAATGACGCAGAAGGAGCCTGCGTCATGTCTAAGCCTGAAACACTTTCGACTTTTGAGTTCTTCCGCAAGTTTCCGGATGAAGAGGCGGCGCGCAAGTTCTTTGAGGCAAAGCGCTGGGGTGATGATCCGGTTTGCGGTCACTGCGGTTCGGTCAGCGTTGCCGAATGCAAAGACCACAAGCCCATGCCCTACCGCTGCAAGGATTGCCGCAAGCATTTCAGCGTCCGCACTGGCACAGTTCTAGCTGAAAGCCGCCTCCCCCTGCAAAAGTGGCTCCTTGCGATCTTCATGCTTACCAGCGCGCGCAAGGGAATTCCTAGCACCCAGATGGCACGTGAGTTGGGTGTTACCCAGAAAACCGCATGGTTTCTCGCTCAGCGCATCCGCGAAACGTGGCTGAAAGATCGGGATGATCACATGGACGGGCAGGTGCAGATCGATGAAACCTACATCGGCGGGAAAGAGCGCAACAAGCATGCGAAAGACAAGCTTCGGGCAGGTCGCGGCACGGTTGGTAAGACTGCCGTAGTGGGTGTCCGTGATGAAGCGGGACAAGTCCGCGCCGTTGTGGTCGAAAACACCAAGGCACCGACACTTGAGCGCTTCGTCCGCGAACACTGCAAGGCCGGCGCAACCATCGTGACGGATACCCACGGCGGTTACATCAACCTCAAGGCCAGTGGATATAACCACATCACCATCAATCACTCCGCTGGCGAATACGTCCGCGACATGGCGCACACCAATGGCATCGAAAGCTTCTGGGCGCTTCTCAAGCGCGGATACATCGGCATCTATCACTACATGAGCGCCAAGCACCTGCACCGCTACGTGAAGGAGTTTTCCTTCCGCCATAACACAGCGCAGATCGGCACTATGGACTTCATTGGAATGACTATCGACCGCATGGCGGACAAGCGGCTGACATACAGGAGCCTCATCAATGCCTGAAAAGAAGAAAGACACGATTAAGCCTATCGACGCGACCTTCGATGAGGTTGTTGGGGCGGTGACGCCAAGATTGCAGCCATCGAAGGGCCCGGAGATAATTCCGGCATCAGAGAGAGACGCGCTTGCAGACAACGAAGCGACGCACCGTGGCAAACTCCGTATAGGTCCGGTCGAAATTCCGTGCGCTGTATTGAAGGACGGTAGGCGGGTTCTTTCTGGGCATGGGATTGCAAGCGTCTTAGGTGGGCGCAGTGGCGCAGCTAAACGACTGAAAACCGAGGCCGAGAAGGATGGGGCCCATTTGCCGGTTTTCCTGGCCTCAAAAAGCCTTTTGCCCTATATTTCCAAGGAGTTAATGGACGGGCCCCTAAGCCCGATTATCTATAAGTCTGGGGACTCAGAGTCCGAAGGGTATCCGGCAGAGGCGCTGCCTGAAATTTGCAATATATGGCTGCAAGCGCGTCAGGACGGCGCTCTTAACCCTCAGCAGGCAGACCGGGCCCAAGCCGCCGAAATAGTCATGCGCGGCCTAGCGGACCTTGGGATCATTGGCCTTGTTGATGAGGCTACAGGCTATCAGGACACTCGGGATCACGATGCCCTTCAAGCAATTCTGGACAAATATCTTCGCAAAGAGTTTGCTGCATGGGCGAAGCGCTTCCCAGACGCCTTCTACCGAGAGATTTTCCGCCTGCGTGGGTGGAGCTGGAACGCGATGTCTGTGGCGCGCCCCGGCGTCGTCGGCAGGTACACAAATGATATTGTTTATGAGCGTCTCGCTCCGGGTATTCTTGATGAGCTTCAAAAGATGAACCCAAAGCAGGAAGACGGAGGCAGGGTGCGAAAGCACCATCAATTCCTCACTGAGGACATCGGCCATCCCGCGCTGGCACAACACCTTCATGCAGTCATAGGCTTAATGCGCGCTAGCGCCACATGGGAGCAGTTCATGACAATGCTAAACCGTGCGTTCCCGAAGAAAGGCACTCAGTTAGAATTGCTTCTGGACGATGATATCTAGCCGACGACATGAACCGGATCATAGACTGAGAACGCTTTGAGAACTTTCAGCCTAGACTCATTGGCCTGTAGCTCTGTAGATTAGCGAGGACGGCTACCGTCACACTCCTTAGCACCCGAGCGACCCTTGATGCGGCGCGAGGGCGCAGGGTGCGCCTTCGGAGCGCTGGGCTGCTTCCCAGCAATCCACACAGGAGGTGCCATCATGGTAGCTTGCAAGTGGCCGAAACCGGTGAGCGTTTGCTCATATATCCGGTTTCGGTTTGGTAAATGGGAGCGGGTAGTTTCGCACTGTCGCTCTTGGCCGCGTCGTTAACGGGTTGCAGCCCTAGACGCTTGTAAGAAGGCGGTAGCCGTCACCTCACACTAACATGATACCAGAGGCTAGATTCGAGTGTCCAGAACATCTCCCTAGCCACAGAAACCGGGCGATGTGCGGCTAGTTAAGTATATAGGCCCCCAAAAAAGGGCCGGAGTGATCCGGCCCTTTTCGCGTTCCCAACGCCCGGCCTGCGGGCGGTGCCTGTGTCAGATGTCCAGCGTGTTGGCCCGTTCCCATTCGGTGAAATGGGCGGTGAAGGCGGTCCATTCCTGCATCTTCAACTTGATGAAGGCCGCGCTGAACTCCGCGCCCAGGCTTTCGGTCAGGGCGGTGTCGGCTTGCAGCGCGCGCAGGGCATCCAGCAGGTTCAGCGGCAGCTTGCGCGCATCGGCCATCAGGTGCCCTTCGGCATACATGTCAATGTCGCTGCGCGGGCCGGGGTCTGCCGCGCTGTCCAGCCCGGACAGGCCCGCCGCGATGATGGCGGCTTGCAGCAGGTAGGGGTTGGTCGCGCCATCGGCCAGGCGCAGCTCGAACCGGCCGGGGCCGGGCACGCGCACCATGTGGGTGCGGTTGTTGCCCGTCCAGGTGATGGTATTGGGCGCCCATGTCGCCCCTGACAGCGTGCGCGGCGCGTTGATGCGCTTGTAGCTGTTGACGGTGGGATTGGTCAGCGCGGCCATTCCGGCGGCATGCTGCATGATCCCGCCCAGGAAATGCGTGCCCTGCGCGGACAGGCCCAATTCCCCCGCCGGGCCGTCCGCGGTGCCGGCAAACAGGTTGCGCTGCCCCTCCGGATCCCAGCCAGAGACATGGGCATGGCAGCCGTTGCCGGTCAGCCCCTCGATCGGTTTGGGCATGAAGGTCGCGCGCAGCCCGTGTTTTTCCGCCACGGATTTGACCATGAACTTGAAAAAGCTGTGCCGGTCCGCCGTCACCAGCGCATCGGCGAAGTCCCAGTTCATCTCGAACTGGCCATTGGCGTCTTCATGGTCGTTCTGGTAGGGGCCCCAGCCCAGATCCAGCATGTAGTCGCAGATCTCCGCGATCACGTCATAGCGGCGCATCACGGCCTGTTGGTCATAACAGGGCTTTTCGGCCGTGTCCTGCGGGTCTGAAATGGCCGTGCCATCGGCGTTGAGCAGGAAGAACTCGGCCTCGATCCCCGTCTTGATGCGCAGGCCGTGCTCCGCCGCGCGGGCGATCTGGGCGCGCAGCACATTGCGCGGCGCCTGGGCGACCTCCGCCCCCTCCATCACGCAATTGGCCGGCACCCAGGCGACCTCCGGCTTCCACGGCAGCTGGATGGCGGCGGCGGGGTCTGGCACGGCCAGCATGTCAGGGTGGGCGGGCGTCAGGTCCAGCCAGGTGGCAAAGCCCGCAAACCCCGCGCCATCGGCCTGCATGTCGGCGATGGCCTGCGCCGGCACCAGCTTGGCCCGCTGTCCGCCGAACAGATCGGTGTAGGAGATCATGAAATACTTCACGCCGCGCGCGCGGGCGAAATCTGCAAGGTCGGTCATGCGCTGTCCTTTCCGTCGCGATTTGGGGCCGGGCTCAGAACCCCGGCTTGCCCGGCCACCAGTTTGTGCCCGCAAGGGGCACCTGCGCCATGGCGGCGGCCTCCATCGTCAGCGCGCAGAGGTCTTCGGGTTCAAGATTGTGCACATGGCTCTTTCCGCAGGCACGGGCGAGCGTCTGGCATTCCAGCGTCAGCACGTTGAGGTAATTGCGCAGCCGCCGCCCGGCGGCGACGGGGTCCAGCCGCGCCATCAGCGCGGGGTCCTGCGTGGTGATCCCGGCGGGGTCGCGGCCTTCGTGCCAATCATCATAGGCGCCGGCGGTGGTGCCCAGGGCGTTGTATTCGGCCTCCCACTTCGGGTCATTGTCGCCAAGGGCGACCAGCGCGGCAGTGCCGATGCTGACCGCATCCGCCCCCAGCGCCAGGGCCTTGGCCACATCCGCGCCGCTGCGGATCCCGCCAGAGATGACCAACTGCACCTCCCGGTGCAGGCCCAGATCCTGCAGCGCCTGCACGGCGGGGCGGATACAGGCAAGCGTGGGCTGGCCTACATGTTCAATGAACACATCCTGCGTGGCCGCGGTGCCGCCCTGCATCCCGTCCAGCACCACCACATCCGCCCCCGCCTTCACCGCAAGTGCTGTGTCATAATAGGGGCGCGCGCCGCCGATCTTGACGTAGATGGGTTTTTCCCAGCCGGTGATCTCGCGCAGCTCAAGGATCTTGATTTCCAGGTCATCCGGCCCGGTCCAGTCCGGGTGGCGGCAGGCGCTGCGCTGGTCGATGCCCTGGGGCAGGTCGCGCATCCCGGCCACGCGTTCGGTGATCTTCTGGCCCAGCAACATGCCCCCGCCGCCGGGTTTCGCGCCCTGGCCCACCACGATCTCGATGGCGTCGGCGCGGCGCAGATCGTCCGGGTTCATCCCGTAGCGCGAGGGCAGGTATTGATAGACCAGCTTCTCGCTATGCCCGCGCTCCTCCGCCGTCATGCCGCCATCGCCTGTGGTGGTGGAGGTGCCCGCCGCAGTGGCGCCCCGGCCCAGGGCCTCTTTCGCGGGACCGGAGAGCGAGCCGAAGGACATGCCCGCGATGGTGACGGGGATCTTCAGCTCGATCGGTTTGGCGGCAAAGCGCGTGCCCAACGTCACGCCGGTGCCGCAGGCCTCGCGATAGCCCTCCAGCGGATAGCGGCTCATGGAGGCGCCAAGGAACAGCAGGTCATCGAAATGCGGCACGCGCCGTTTGGCCCCGCCGCCGCGGATGTCATAGATGCCGGTGGCGGCGGCGCGCCGGATCTCTGCATTCACCTCGCGGGAAAAGGTCCAGGAATGGCGCGGCTCGGTCTTGGGGGTGTCATCCATGGCGCGGTCCTCAGTAGGCATCGGCGTTGTCGATGTCGAAATTGTAGAGCCGCCGGGCAGAGCCATAGCGGCGGAACTCCTCTGGCCGGGCATCGGCGCCGGCCTGCGCCAGCAGATCGGCCAGCAGGGCCAGATGTTCGGCGCGCATCTCTTTTTCAATACAATCCGCACCCAGCGATTTCACCGCGCCGCGCACGAACAGCCGCGCCTCATAGAGGCTGTCGCCCAGGGCATCCCCGGCATCGCCCAGCACCACCAGCGTGCCTTTCTGGGCCATGAAGGCGGACATGTGCCCGATGTTGCCATGCACCACGATGTCGATCCCCTTCATGGAAATCCCGCAGCGCGAGGATGCATTGCCGCGAATGTTCAGCAAGCCGCCATGGCCCGTGGCCCCGGCATATTGGCTGGCATCGCCATCGATGGTGACACGGCCGCTCATCATGTTTTCGGCCACGCCCGGCCCGGCCGAGCCCGTCACATGCACCGAGGCATGCTGGTTCATGCCTGCGCAGTAATAGCCCGTGGAGCCATGCACCGTGACGTCCAGCGGCCCGTCCAGCCCCACGGCCAGCGCATGGGCGCCGCGCGGGTTTTCAACGTGATAGGGGCCGTCGTCCTGCGCGCGTGCCGCGGCCTGCAAGGTGGCGTTGATGTGGCGCAGATCATGGGTCTGCATGTCCAGAACGGTCATCCTAGCGCTCCCAGAAGTAGACGATGGCGGGCTCAGGCTCCCAGACGCGGGCGGTGCGGATGTCCGGCAATCCGGCCAGGGCGCGGTATTCGCTGCCGAAGGCCACATAGTCCTCGGTCTCGGCCATCACGGCGGGTTTGCAGGCGATGGGATCACGCACCACGCCAAAGCCGGTGCGGGTGCCCGTGACGAAGGTGAAGAACCCGTCCAGATCGCGCAGCGTGCCCTCCAGCGCCTCGGCCAGGGTGGCGCCGTCCGTCATGCGGGCCGAAAGATAGGCGGCGCCGACTTCGGTATCGTTTTCGGTGCGGGTGTGGATGCCGCGCCGCGCCAGCCGCCGCCGCATGGCGTTGTGGTTGGACAGTGAGCCGTTGTGGACCAGGCACTGGTCATCTGCGGTGGAAAACGGATGCGCGCCCAGGGTGGTCACGGCGGATTCCGTGGCCATGCGCGTGTGGCCGATGCCATGGCTGCCGCCCATCGCCCGGATGCCAAAACGCGTGGCCACATCGGCGGGCAGGCCGACCTCCTTGTAGATTT
>CBFHYV010000053.1:0-14179 GCA_965660085.1 uncultured Paracoccaceae bacterium | reverse complement strand
TGTCGGATGTGGCGGGCAACGCGATGGTGCCTTGCCCAGCGGTGCCCTCCATCCTCAGCGTGGTGGATGAGGGATGAGGCCGCGCTGCTATCTGGACTGGAACGCCACGACGCCGCTGCGGCCCGAGGCGCGGCAAGCGATGATCGCGGCGATGGACGTGGTGGGCAATCCGTCCTCCGTCCATGCCGAGGGACGCGGCGCCAAGGCGGTGATTGAAAAGGCGCGCCGCCAGATTGCCGAAGCCTTTGGCGCGGAGGGGGCGGACATTGTCTTCACCTCCGGCGCGACGGAAGCCGCCGCGCTGGCCTGTGCGGGGCGCAGCCTGCAGGGCGCGGCCGTGGAACATGACGCGGTGCGTGCCTGGGTGCCGGCCACGCTGCCGGTGGATGCCACGGGCGCGGTGACGGTGGCGGAACCTTCGCAGACGGCGCTGCAACTGGCCAATTCGGAAACCGGGGTGGTGCAGGATCTGCCCCAGGGCCTTGCAGTGGTGGATGCCACGCAGGCCTGGGGCAAGTTGCCGGTGGCCTTCAACTGGATGGGCTGTGACATGGCGCTGGCCTCTGCCCACAAGCTGGGCGGGCCAAAGGGCATTGGCGCGCTGATCCTGCGGCAAGGGCTGGATCTGCGGGCGCAGCTGCGCGGCGGCGGGCAGGAAATGGGCCGCCGTGCGGGCACCGAAAATGTCATTGGCATCGCGGGTTTCGGCGCGGCGGCAGAGGCCGCGGCGCGCGATCTGGCCGATGGGGTCTGGGCGCGGGTTGAAAAACTTAGAAACATTCTAGATAGCGCTCTTGAGGACGACGCGGCGCCGCCTATCATCATCGGCAAATCCGTGCAGCGGTTGCCGAACACCACCTGCCTGGCCGTGCCGGGCTGGAAGGGCGAAACCCAGGTGATGGTCATGGACCTTGCCGGTTTCGCGATCAGCGCAGGCTCTGCCTGTTCCAGCGGCAAGGTGCGCGCCTCCGGCGTGTTGACCGCGATGGGATATGATGAGGCCACGGCAGCCGGAGCGATCCGGGTCAGCCTTGGCCCCGAGACGACAGAGAGTGAGGTGCTGCGGTTTGTCGAAACCTGGCAGCGCCACAAACGCAAGAATACCGCGCCCGGCGCGTGACAAGAGAGAGGGTCTGACATGGCGGCTTTGGACAGCACCAAGGTAAAAGAAGGCGTTGATCAGGAGACGGTCGATGCGGTTCGCGAAGCGGGCACTTACAAGCACGGCTGGGAAACCGAGATCGAGATGGAGTTCGCCCCCAAGGGGCTGAACGCCGATATCGTGCGGCTGATCTCTGAAAAGAACGAAGAGCCGGAATGGATGACCGAATGGCGCCTGCAGGCGCTGGAACGCTGGACCCAGATGAAAGAGCCGAACTGGGCCATGGTCAGCTATCCTGAGATCGACTTTCAGGACCAGTATTACTACGCCCGCCCCAAGAGCATGGCGACCAAGCCCAAGAGCCTGGACGAGGTGGACCCGAAGCTGCTGGCCACCTATGAAAAGCTGGGCATTCCGCTGAAGGAACAGATGATCCTGGCGGGCATCGACGGGGCCGAGGATGCGCCGGCCGAAGGCCGCAAGGTGGCCGTGGATGCGGTGTTTGATTCCGTCTCCGTTGGCACGACCTTTCAGAAGGAACTGGCGAAGGCCGGTGTCATCTTCTGTTCGATCTCCGAGGCGATCCGCACCCATCCCGAGTTGGTGAAGAAATACTTGGGCTCCGTGGTGCCGGTGTCTGACAACTATTACGCCACGCTCAACAGCGCGGTGTTCTCTGATGGCTCCTTCGTCTACATCCCGCCCGGGGTGCGCTGCCCGATGGAACTGTCCACCTATTTCCGCATCAATGCCGAAAACACCGGCCAGTTCGAACGCACACTGATCATTGCCGACAAGGGCAGCTATGTCAGCTATCTGGAAGGCTGCACCGCGCCGCAGCGCGACACTGCGCAGCTGCATGCCGCCGTGGTGGAGATCATCCTGGAAGAGGACGCGGAGGTGAAGTATTCCACCGTGCAAAACTGGTTCCCCGGTGATGAAAACGGCAAGGGCGGCATTTACAACTTCGTGACCAAGCGCGCCGATTGCCGGGGCGATCGGTCCAAGGTGATGTGGACGCAGGTGGAAACCGGCTCTGCCGTGACGTGGAAATACCCCTCCTGCATCTTGCGCGGGGATGACACGCAGGGCGAGTTCTATTCCATCGCCATTGCCAACAACCACCAGCAGGCCGACACCGGCACCAAGATGATCCACCTGGGCAAAAACACCAAGAGCCGCATCGTGTCCAAGGGCATCAGCGCGGGCGTGGCGCAGAACACCTATCGCGGGCTGGTGTCCATGCACCCCAAGGCCAAGAACAGCCGCAATTACACCCAGTGTGACAGCCTGCTGATCGGGGACAAGTGCGGGGCACACACGGTGCCTTATATCGAGGTCAAGAACAACTCCAGCCGCTGCGAGCATGAGGCGACGACATCCAAGGTGGATGACGATCAGCTGTTCTACTGCCGCCAGCGCGGCATGGATGAGGAAGAGGCCGTGGCGCTGGTGGTCAACGGCTTCTGCAAGGAAGTCTTGCAGGCCCTGCCGATGGAGTTCGCGATGGAGGCGCAGCAGTTGGTTGCAATCTCCCTCGAAGGCTCCGTGGGCTAAGGCTCGGGGGGCGGCGATGTCGGCGGCCCTGCGCGCGGCGTTGGTCACGGGCGTGTTCTGCGCGGCCTTCACCTTCGCGGTGGAGCTTGTGACCGATGCGCTGTCCGGCGCGGTTCTGCTGGGCCTGTCCTTTGCCTCGGGCTTCCTTGGCAGCCTTGTGGCGCGCGCGGCCAGCCCGCGCGGGCAGGGAGACAGCAGATGACCCCCTGGGGCAAAAGCACGAAGGAAAAGGCGATGATTGTCACCACCACTGGCACTGTCGAAGGCTATCAGATTGCCGATTACCGCGGCATCGTGGTGGGCGAGGCGATCCTTGGCGCCAATGTGTTCCGCGATGTCTTCGCGGGCATCACCGATATCCTGGGCGGGCGGGCGTCCAGTTATGAAAGCAGCCTGGCCGAGGCGCGGGAGACCGCGTTGAAGGAAATGGAAGAAAAGGCCCGCGCCGCGGGCGCGACGGCGATTGTCGGCGTCGATCTGGATTACGAAGTCATCAACAATATGCTCATGGTCACCGCAAGCGGCACTGCCGTCGTGCTGGGCTAGGCCGGACAGAAGGAGAGAACCATGCTGGAAATCAAGAACCTGCACGTCAAACTGGAAGAAGAGGACAAGCAGATCCTCAAGGGTGTCGATCTGACGGTCGAGGCGGGCAAGGTCCATGCGATCATGGGCCCCAACGGGTCCGGCAAATCCACGCTGTCCTACGTGCTGTCCGGGCGCGATGGCTATGAGGTGACCGAAGGCGGCGCGACGCTGGAAGGCGAAGACCTGCTTGCGCTGGAGCCGGAAGAGCGCGCGGCCGCGGGCCTGTTCCTGGCCTTCCAATACCCGATCGAGATCCCCGGCGTGGGCAATATGACCTTTCTGCGCACAGCAGTGAACGCCCAGCGCAAGGCGCGCGGTGAGGAGGAGATCTCTGCCTCTGATTTCCTGAAGCTGGTGCGAGAACGCGCCAAGGCGCTGAGGATCGATGCCGATATGCTCAAGCGGCCGGTCAATGTCGGCTTCTCCGGCGGGGAAAAGAAGCGCAACGAGATCCTGCAGATGGCCATGCTGGAGCCCAAGCTGTGCATTCTGGATGAAACAGACAGCGGCCTGGACGTGGATGCCATGAAGCTGGTGGCCGATGGCGTGAACGCGCTGCGCGACGCGGGCCGCGGCTTCCTTGTCATCACGCATTACCAGCGCCTGCTGGACCACATCAAACCCGATGTGGTGCACATCATGGCCGATGGCCGCATCATCAAGACCGGCGGCCCCGAGCTGGCGCTTGAGGTTGAACACAACGGCTATGCCGATCTGCTGTCGGAGGCGGTGTGATGGCTGCGCCCCAGATCGACCCCACCCCGACCGAGGCGCGGCTTGCCGCGCTGACGCTGCCGCAGGGCGGCTGGTCCGAGGCCGCGCGCAAGGATGCGCAGGTGCGTGTGCAAGCCATGGGCCTGCCCGGCCGCCGCGACGAGTACTGGAAATACACCCGCCCCGACACGTTGGTGCAGCCCGAGGCCCCGGAGGCCGATGTTTTCGAGGCCGAAGAGGCCCCGATCTTCGATGCCGCAGGCGGGCTGAAGATCGTGTTCGTGGATGGTGTGTTTGATCCCGAGGCGTCTGATGCGCTGGCGCTGGAAGGGGTCACCATCGACCGTTTGGCCGAGGCGGCCGATATCCACTGGGCCCAGGACGTCTATGGCGTGCTTGAGGCGCGCGGCCAGACCCCGGTTGCGCGGCCGCTGGCGGCGCTGAACACGGCCTATGCCACCGATGGTGTGCTGATCCATGTGACCAAGACACCCTCGAGCCCGATCCATCTGATCTATCGCCACGCTGACCGCGCGTCTGACGCCATCCTGCACCATGTGGTGAAGGTGGACAGCGGTGCGGAGGTGACGCTGCTGGAAAACGGCCCCGCCGCCGCGCGGTTCAACAAATGCCTTGAGGTCGATCTGGCCGATGGCGCCACGCTGCACCATGTGCGGGCGCAGGGGCGGGACCACCAGCGCCGCGCGGTCACGCATGTCTTTGCCCGCCTGGGCACGGAATCCGTGTTCAAGACATTCACGCTGACGGCCAATGGCGTGCTGACGCGGAATGAATGCGTGGTGGAGCTGACGGGCGATGACGCCGTGGCCCATATTGCCGGCGCCTGCATGGGCGATGGCTCGTTTCACCATGATGACACCGTCTTCGTCACCCATGATGCGGTGAATTGCGAAAGCCGGCAGGTGTTCAAGAAGGTGCTGCGCAACGGGGCCGTAGGCGTGTTCCAGGGCAAGATCCTTGTCAAGGAAGGCGCGCAGAAAACCGATGGCTACCAGATCTCGCAGTCTTTGCTGCTGGATGAGGACAGCCAGTTCCTGGCCAAGCCCGAGCTTGAGATCTACGCCGACGATGTGGCCTGTTCGCATGGCTCGACCTCTGGTGCCATTGATGAGGACGCGCTCTTCTACCTGCGTGCCCGTGGCATCGATGAAGGCCGCGCGCAGGATCTGCTGACCATCGCCTTCATCGCCGAGGCGGTGATGGAGATCGAGAACGAGGACCTGCAGGCCGAGATCAACGACCGGGTCGCGGCCTGGTTGGCGCGTCGCCGGGGCTGAGCTTGTCGGTCATTCACCACATGATGGCCACCTACCGCAGCCCGGCGGCGGCCATGCGCCGGCACCTGGACAATGGCGTGCGCGAAGACCGCGTCATCGCCGTGGCGCTTGGTGCCTGCGCGTTGTTGTTCGTGGCCCAATGGCCCGGCCTTGCGCGCCAAGCCCATACAGAGGGCACGGAACTGCCCATGCTGTTGGGCGGTGCCTTGCTGGGCGTGGTGTTTCTGTTGCCGCTTGCGCTTTATGCGCTGGCAGGGGTCACGCGGCTGATTGGCTGGGCCGTTGGTGGCAAGGGCAGTGGCTTTGGGGCTCGGATGGCGCTGTTCTGGGCGCTGTTCGCGGCCACGCCTGTGGCCCTGTTGCACGGTATGGTCGTGGGGCTTGTGGGGCCGGGGCCTGCGCAGATCTTGGTTGGCGCGCTCTGGCTTGGCCTGTTCTTGTGGTTCTGGCTGCGGGCGCTGATAGTTTCGGAAAGCGGATATGGCAGCGAATAGCACTGATCTGAACCGGTTTGCGGAGATGCTGTGGCAGTCCGTGGCCGATCCGCGGGGCACGGCCCAGGCGTTGCTGCACCGCCCGGTGGGCGGTGAGGCACTGGTGCTGGCCTTTGCGCTGGTGGTGGTGCTGAACACGCTGATGTTCCAGCTGTCCTTGCTGGGCGTTGCGGCGGATGACCCTTTGGCGGCTCTGTTTGCCAATCCGGTAGGCTTTGCCGCGATGCAGGGCGGCACGCTGGTGGCCTCCATCCTCGCGCTGACCTGGACAGGTCAGCTGATGGGGGGCACGGGGCGGAGAGAGCAGATCGCGCTGCTGCTGATCTGGGTGCAGGGTCTGCGCATCTGCGTTCAGGCGGCCACGATGGTGGTGACGCTGATCAGCCCCGCCTTCGGCTTTCTGGCCATCATGGCCGGATCGCTGGCGGTGCTGTGGGTGCTGACCAATTTTGTTGATGTGGCGCATGGGTTCAACAACCTGTTCCGCGCCATCCTTGTGCTGATCCTTGGCTTTGTCGGGCTGGTCGTGGCGGTGGCCACGGTTGCCGGGCTGGTCGGGCTGCCGATTTCGGGAATGATGTGATGTATGATGTGACCACCGTGCGCGGCGATTTTCCGATCCTGTCGCGGCAGGTGAATGGCAAACCGCTGGTCTATCTGGACAACGGGGCCTCCGCGCAGAAACCGCAGGTGGTGATTGACGCGATCACCCGCGCCTATGCGGAGGAATATTCCAACGTCCACCGCGGCTTGCACTACCTGTCCAACCTCGCCACGGAAAAATACGAAAGCGTGCGCGGCACTGTGCAGCGGTTCCTCAATGCCGAGCGTGAGGATGAGATCGTGCTGAATTCCGGCACGACGGAGGGGATCAACACGGTTGCCTATGGCTGGGCCATGCCCCGGATGCAGGCGGGCGATGACATCGTGCTGTCGGTGATGGAGCATCACGCCAATATCGTGCCCTGGCATTTCCTGCGCGAACGTCAGGGCGTTGCGCTGAAATGGGTGGATGTGGACCCCGATGGCAGCCTTGATGCGCAGCGCGTTATCGATGCGATCGGCCCGCGCACGAAGCTGGTGGCCATCACCCATATGTCCAACGTTCTGGGCACGCGCGTGGATGTGGCCGCAATCTGCGCCGCAGCGCGCGAGCGCGGCGTGCCGGTGCTGGTGGATGGCTCTCAGGCCGCCGTGCACGGCCCGGTGGACGTGCAGGCCATTGGCTGCGATTTCTATGTGGTCACGGGGCACAAGCTTTATGGCCCGTCCGGGTCCGGTGCGCTTTATGTCCACGCGGATCGGCACTCGGAGTTCCGCCCCTTCATCGGCGGAGGCGACATGATCCGTGAGGTCACGCGCGATGCTGTCACCTACGCGGACATGCCCCTGATGCTGGAGGCGGGCACGCCCGGGATCGTCCAGACCATCGGCCTGGGCGTTGCGCTGGATTACATGATGGGCCTGGGGATGGAGAACATCGCCGCGCATGAGGCCGCCTTGCGTGATTACGCGGCAGAACGCTTTGGCGGGCTGAACTGGCTACAGGTGCAGGGCACGACCCCGGACAAGGGCGCGATCTTCAGCTTTACGCTGGACGGTGCCGCCCATGCGCATGACATCTCCACCATTCTGGACAAGCGCGGCGTGGCCGTGCGCGCCGGCCAGCATTGCGCGGGCCCCTTGATGGAGCATCTGGGCCTGTCCGCAACCTGCCGCGCGTCCTTCGGCCTGTATAACACCACCGAGGAGGTGGATGTGCTGTTCGATGCGCTGGAACTGGCGCATGAGTTGTTCGGCTAGGCGCGCTTTTCCGATTGCACCACGCCGGGATTTGTCTTACCCACTGCCGGACACTCCCGGTCGGCACACCTTTCGGTGGCGCATATCGTTCGGGCGTGGTGACGAAAACAGACCGGCTAATCACGCATGTGATGGCTGGTAACAACGCGGTCCCGTAGCTCAGCTGGATAGAGTGCTTGCCTCCGAAGCAAGAGGTCACAGGTTCGAATCCTGTCGGGACCGCCATGTTACCTTTGTAAGCCTCTGTTTTTTCGACATAAAACGAGCGTTATTAAATCCCTATCCCCCAATTTCTCCCAACCGCGACAATGACAGATTTTTGTCTGGTAGGTTTACACGAGCTAGACCTCGCTTCCCGAGATGGGGAATCTTGCCCATCTTTTGCCCTTGAGTTGAGGGACATCCGTGCATGAGCCCGGCCATTTTCTTGCACGAACGTGATCTGTCCGGTCGACACGCCTCCCATCACCCCGTCCGTGAAGAAGCGCCAGCGGGTTTCCTGCTCCATTGCAAAATCCTCGATCCGAGTGGCTTCGGCCTCCGTCGGCGGCGTGGCCGACAACGAAAGGGCAGCGGCGAGGACGAGGGCGACGAGATTGCGCGTTGTCGTTGCCCCGGCTCCCAGTTCGTTTGCGCGCAAGCGTACCATGCCAATTCACCACCGGGCCAAGTGCCCGGGGCCATCCTTCCCTCAGCCATCCTCGGGCGTCCCGCTGCGGTCGTGGAGCCGAAGGAAAAAGCCCGTGATCTCTTCCTTGCTTGCGCGGTCAACGGCACCGTCAGTAACCTCGCGTTGCGACCAGATCCATGTAGCTGCAGGATCGTGCAGCATCGCCCATTCTCCGAACACCCGCTCGGTGACCGGCTCAGCGACATGCACTGTCACCTCAAGATGGCGATCATCTCGCTTGATCCGGTCCAGCGCGGACCGGACCTGCGCTTCGGGGCCCTCAAGCCACTGCAAGTAGATGTCCGCACGACAAATCAGGGCGCCCGTAATGCTGTCGCGGGCGTTCGCGCGCCGTGCATCCATCAAGATGCCGCTGAGAATGGACCCGTCGAAGCCAAAAGGCCTTGAGCTGTAGATGGCACGAAACAGGTCCATGGCGCGACGCCTCCCGTCTTGCGACACACGATGGACGACGCGGCGCAGCAAACCCAAGACCGGCTGGCGCGCATCGTCAGGGATGACCACGCTCCGGTGTCCAACCGCCTAGCACGACCGGACGCTGAGCGGTAGCCGCATCGCCCAGTCTGACAACGGTTGCGCCATTTCCGTCATGGCAGGCCATCTTAGACCCGCCCCTGCACCCAGTGCCCGGCGATCAGCCCACGGACGCTATCTTGCGCCCGCTCTTCATCCTGCGCGGGGTCCAGCTGTTTTGACAGCGTCACCTCGGGCTCCCCGGGCTCACCATCGCGCAGGATCAGCAGCCCATCGACCAGGACACGCTCGGGCAGCACGTCGCCGCGAAGGGCGGTGGCGGGCAAAGCCGAGAGCCGCGTGTCAACGCCGTCTGAACTTTCCCCAAAAGCGCCGAAGTAAATTTCCCACTTCGGCGGGTCGGCAAGCAGGCTTTTCAAAGGGGGCTCGCCAATTGCGCGGACGCTGCCAGCTTCGAGCGCATTGTCAGGGGTGAGACGCTGGCGGGACTGAGTGGAACGAGCAGCCCTTCGGTGCCCACCTACGATGACATGTGGGAAGAATGGTTTGCCGACGTGGAGCAAGGCCTCCAAGCTGGCCCAAGCCGCAGGCGTCCGCGCGCCATTCACGAGCAACGCATTTCACCCGTGATCGGCAAGCGCCCCATCAACGAAATCCGCAGGCCAGAAATCTTCGACCTGCTGCTCCCTTTGTTCAGAGAGGTGCCCGTCTCGGCAGGCCATGCCCTCGGCCACATCAACAAGGTCTTCGAGTTGGCTATCACGCGCGAGTTCCGTGAAGAAAACCCGACCCCGCCACGGTCGCAATTTCCGCGCCGGACCACCCCCAAAGCGCACCATGGCACCCTCCCATCAGAGCAGATGCCCGATCTGTGGCGGCAAGTCTCCGGCTCTGGTGCCGGTGACGCCACAAGGCTGGCAATCCTGACCGCCATGGTGACGGGACACCGCATCGGCGTGATTGTTCAGGCGGAATGGCGCCACCTTGATATAGCCTCACGGGTTTGGACTGTGCCGGAGCGACGCAGCAAAGAGGAAACCGGCCGGATGAAATCGGGCCGTGAATATGCCTTGCGGTTGCCGCAGCAACTCGTCGATCTCTTGGTTGCACAAGGCACATCAACAACGTCGCAGTTTGTGTTTAACAGCCCCTCGAAAGCGGGGCACGTCACCCCCAACGCCTTGCTGAAGGTGCTCAAACGCTTTGACCCCAACCTCACGAACCACGGCTTCCGGAACGCAATCAAGGAATTCTGCATGCGGGCAGACCCCCCTATACCGGACCGTGTCGCAGATGCCTTCTGCGATCACAGCCTCAAGGGGCTGGATCAGAGCTACAGGCGCATGGACACATTCGAGGAGCGCGCGGCGCTTGCTGAACGGTTGATGGCGCATGTCACCGGCTGAAAGTGTTTCAATCGCCAAAGCCTGGGAGACCGTCAAAGTGTGCCGGGGCACGCACAACTTGGCGCCACCAATCATGGTCACGGCATCGGCGGGGTAACTGAGGCGGATCAGACATAGGTCGCCGCCCAAACGCTCAAACAAAGCCAGCAGGCGCAAAAGAACACC
This sequence comes from uncultured Paracoccaceae bacterium, assembly GCA_965660085.1. Taxonomy (GTDB): domain Bacteria; phylum Pseudomonadota; class Alphaproteobacteria; order Rhodobacterales; family Rhodobacteraceae; genus CBFHYV01. Next base: position 3,887 of record CBFHYV010000053.1, on the reverse strand, counting down.
AAGTAGGTGACAAAACCTGTCGCACATCAACCGTGCCACGCGAGACCATGATTGAACCCACGCGTGCGATTTGCCATCGTTGCGGTGTCGCGTGATGTCGCCTCACTTCGTTGGGTGCCAAAAGGAATTTGAATGACCATTGAAAAGACCCTTTTTGCCGCCGCCGACAAGATGCGCGGCGCCATGGATGCCGGGGAATACAAGCACATCGCGCTTGGCCTGCTGTTCCTGCGCTACGTCTCTGAGTCCTTCCAGCGGCTGCATGACCAGCTTGCCCAGGATGACTATGCCGACCCAGAGGACCCCGACGAATACCTCGCCGAGAGCGTCTTCTGGGTGCCGGAGGAGGCGCGCTGGCATACGCTCGCCAAGCGTTCCAAAGACCCCGCAATCGGCGTCATGATCGACGATGCCATGCGCGCCGTCGAGGCCAGCAACGAGAGCCTGAAAGGCGCGCTGCCCAATGTCTTTGGCCGCGAGAGCGTGGACCGCACTATGCTCACCGGCCTGATCGACCTCTTCACCAACCTGAAACTCGACGGCACCAAGGCCGACTTCGACCTGATCGGGCGCATTTACGAATACTGCATCGGGGAGTTTGCGGGCAGCGAGGGCAAGCGTGGGGGGGAGTTCTACACGCCCAAATCAGTCGTCGATACGCTGGTCGAGATGATCGAACCCACCAAGGGCCGCGTCTACGACCCTTGCTGCGGCACCGGCGGTTTTTGGTACCGCGTACCGTAGGTTCGAATCCTACCACCCCAGCCAGTAGAATTTCCCGGATTATCGTTGCGATACAGTAGCTTCCGAATATACTCGGGAACCATCTGAGATCAGGGAAATCAGGCGGTTTACACTTGGTTTACAAACCGTCCGGATGTGCCTGAAAACGGGTTTGCGCTGACAACGGAACCCCACTTCAGGGCTTGACCCTTCGCCGAGTTGAAGCCAGCCCGCTCAAGCTGTAGCAATTCCTCAAGGTGCCGAGCGCATGTCGCGCATGATGCCATATGTGAGGGGGTGTCACCAGTGATACGCAACGGACTTGCCTTGGCTGTCATGGCTGCCGGTTTTCTGCCTGGCGCCGCCGATGCATTCGAGATGTGGATGCGACGCGCAAACGCCACGTCCACCATCGTCATGTCGGGCAAGATTGAGGCTGGGGATGCCGATCGCTTCAAGGCCTTCTGGGGCGAGAATGCCTACGATTCCTTCAACTTCATCATCGCCACGGACAGCCTTGGTGGAAGCCTTCGAGACGGCATCGAAATCGGCCGATTCATCCGCTCGGTTGGCGCCAAGACCGAGGTAGCCAGATACGAAGCTCCGGCACCCGGTCAGTCCGAGTTTGACTATGGCCCTGAGCTGGCCGGTGGTGGGTGCTACTCAGCCTGTGCCTTGGCGTTCATGGGCGGGATGGAGCGGGAAGTTTCAGGACAGGCGGAACTCGGCTTCCATCAGTTCTCGGGCGGACCGGATGAGGATGCCAGCTCCGCGAGGGTAAGCGCCCAAGGCATTGCAGCAATGCTATCCGGATACCTGCGGGAGATGGGGGCAGCGCCAGAGCTTTTCGAAAGGATGTCCATGACGCATCCGAACGACATGTATGTCCCGGACCGGTCAGAATTTGAAACTCTTGGCATCGTCCCTGCGATGTCGTTCAGGGACTTCAGGCTGCTTCCGCGTGACGGCATCATCGTTGCCCAGGCCAGAAACCTTCACAAGGTCAGTTCTCTGGAGCGAGCGATCGAGGTCGAGACGATGTGCTGGAAGGGCGTGCCCATCATCAACTTCTATGCTGAAACCGCCGAGGATGGTCTCAGGACCGACCAGGCCAGCGAACCGGTATTTGCGAGAGGCTTCAGCGTGGAGACAGATACTGGCAGTTGGGAATTTGATCGGGATCGCATGCGCCTTTATGCGCATAGCCGCATCCTTGCAACGCTTCAGCTGGATCCGCAAATCGCCCGTGCTGTCGGGACCTCGTCGCAGGCCTTTGTGTCGGTCAGCAGCGGCACCGCCTCTGGCTTCTTTGTGTCCGGGCGCATGACCGCGGGGCCGGGTGGCGATCCCGCCATCATGGCCAGTTTCAAGGACTGCCTCTAGGCAACTGACCGGAACGTTCGAGTGGAAAAAATTTTGGGCACCGACATGCTCCGCAGCCTGTCGGTGCCCTCAGTTGTCGGGACGTCAGTATCGGCCTAGCCTGCCTTCACGTTGGTAAGCCGCTCCATCGGTGCGCTGTCCACGAAGCGTTGGACGCGCGCCATGTCGGGCTCGGCGGATTTTCTGACCTTTCTGTAGGAGTTCATCACGGCGTAGGTCACGGCGCCCGCCGTGATCATCCCGCTGATGGAAATCAGTGCTTCAAGGGTCATCAAGACGCCTCCTTGGCTTCCGGTTTCATACCATTCATATGGGATCACAGCAACGCCTTTGCCAGATCCGCCTTTCTCCTCAGGTCGGCATCGACCTTTGCGGTGCGCCCGCAACATAGGTTGCGTAGGCTGCTCCGGCGAAGGCAACCAATCCCAACGGCAACGCGAACAAGAGTGACAGCGTTCCCGCAGCCGCGGCGAGGACGGTACTGGCACCGAGCGCGAACAGCACAGCCTGTCCCGGCTGCATGACGACCGCGATCTGCTCCGATCCCGTCTTGGCCTCATGCTCGACGTCCGTGACCACCCGCTTGATGAGAGACCTTACCAGATCTACCGTTGCAGGATCGTTGACCGTCTTGAGCTCGGCGTCTAGGAGGACCTTTCCCCTTGGATCTTCGGCGAGGGCAAGAACGGTATCCCTGATGGACGCCATGTCGGGCTCATCGTCGCCGGGCATGTACGCCATCGCATGGGCGATGAGGGCCCGAACATAGGAGGACGAGGGCGAAGCTCGCCCCGGCTTTTCGGTGGTATTCATGCGGCACCTTTCCCGGTCAACTCCGCCTGCGGCGGCAAGGTAGCGCCCGCGCCTGAAGACTGTTCGCGCGGATCGATTCTGACAAACCCCGCATCGTCTGGTTAGCCCAGAAAGCGAACGATTTCATCGTCCGAAAACCCGGCATTGATCCAGCCCATGACGGCCGTCCGGCGAGCCGCATCCAGCGTCAGGCCTTCGGAGAGGCCCGCAATCTGTTTCACATGCCGAAACTCCAGATAGAAATCAGCGAAGGTCGAAAAGCCGTGGTTGGCCGACGGCGAAAGAAGTTCACCGCTGTGTCGGTCCAGTCCGATCCGCCCGGCGATTTTCCGGGAGACCGGGAGGTTGATCTCCCGGATCCAGTGTGATGCAAAAAAGGTGCAGGATACACTGGCCCGCGTCAGGCACCACCAGTTCGAACCATTCGAATGGCCCGAAGATGTCTTCAGGGCGGAGGCCTGTGGTGAGGATCAAATCCAGGATCTGGCACATGTCGCGCGCTGCGACAGCCTTGAAGGCCGCCACATCGGCATCGGTCCAGACAAGGAGTGCGCCGGCGCGCACTTGGCGAACCAGTTCCAAATTCTTCGGTAGCATCTGGATCCCCATCACATGAACAGGGACTTCTTGCCGCGGTCTGCATCCCGCTTCGCCGCCTCGAACATCTTTTCGAAGATCCCGTCGCTCATGGCAGGATCCAGCGCGGCGTAACGTTCCACCATGGCCGCAGCGTGCTGCACGGTCCAACCCATGTGGATCGCCAGTTCGGGCAATGAGCAGCCCGCGCGGAGGAGACGCGTAACGGCCGTGCCCCGGGCGTCGTAGAGACGAAGCTCCTTGCGAATGCCCAACGTATCACGCCATTCCGAAACCAGCTGCCCCAGCTTTTGCGAGTTCTTGAACGGACGACCACGTTCGCCGATCACAAGGTGCTGCTGTTTGTTGATTGTCACTGAGAACTGACCCGG
>CBFHYV010000052.1:0-14239 GCA_965660085.1 uncultured Paracoccaceae bacterium | reverse complement strand
CTGGCAGGGGATGGCACGGCCCTGTGCCGTGGCCTCAAAGGTGGTGACCCCGATGGCCGGCACGCCCAGGCCCAAGGCCAGCCCGCGGGCCGCCGCCACGGCAATGCGCACGCCGGTGAAATTCCCCGGCCCGGTGCCCACGGCAATGACGCCCATATCGGACCAGTCCTGCCCGGCCTCCGCCAACAGGGCCTGCAGCATGGGCATCAACGCCTCTGCCTGCCCGCGGGTCATGGGCTGGGCGATGCTGGCCAGGGGCACGCCAGCCCGAAACAGCGCCGCCGCGCAATGCGCGGCGGAGGTATCGAAGCTCAGGACAAGCGGATCGGAGGTGCCTGACATGGGGTGATGTCCGGCGCCTCAGACGGCGACGGGGCGCACCTCTGTCACCTCGGGGATGTAATGGCGCAGCAGGTTCTCAATCCCCATTTTCAGCGTCAGCGTCGAAGAGGGGCAACCCGCGCAGGCGCCCTGCATGTGCAGATAGACCACGCCACGGTCAAACCCGTGGAAGGTGATGTCACCGCCGTCCTGCGCCACGGCGGGGCGCACGCGGCTGTCCAGCAGTTCCTTGATCTGGCCCACGACCTCGGCATCGGCCTCATCATGGTGGTCGGCATGGCCGGCGGCGCCGCCCTGACCATCGGCCATGACCGGATCACCGGACTGGAAATGTTCCATGATCGCGCCCAGCAGCGCGGGCTTGAGGTGGTCCCAGTCCTGCCCGTCCACGCGGGTGACGGTGACGAAATCATTGCCCAGGAACACGCCCGCAACGCCCGGCACGGCAAACAGCCGCTGCGCCAGAGGCGAGGCCGCCGCGCCGTCTGCATTGGGGAAATCCGCGGTGCCGGTTTCCAGAACGGTCTGGCCGGGCAGGAATTTCAGCGTGGCGGGGTTGGGCGTGGATTCTGTCTGGATGAACATGGTCTGTCCTTTCCTGTTTCAATCTATATGCGGGCGCGGCGGGCGCAGGTCAAGGTTTGGAACGGTTCTAATCTGGCGCAGCGGACACATGGGCGACCCGCGCGTCAGGTGATGTCTTCCAGACGGTCCTTGCCAAGGTCCCCGGGCACGATGGTGATGGGCACCGGCAGGCTACCGGAGCTGCGCGACAGCTGCGTCACCAGAGGGCCGGGACCGGATTTGCCTGTGCCCGCGCCCAGCACCACAACGCCCACCTCCGGGTCCTCGCGGACATGTTCCAGGATCTCGGGCACCGCGTCGCCTTCGCGGATCACCAGTTCCGGGTCCACGCCCTGCCTGTCACGCATCCATTTGGCGAAGACCTCGAAATGCGCCTCGATGCGTTCGCGGGCTTCTTCGCGCATAACCTCGCCCACGCCGATCCAGTGGTTGAAATCCTCCGGCGGGATGACGGACAGGATGGTGACGCCGCCGCCCGTGCGCGCCGCGCGCATCGCGGCAAAGCGCATGGCATTGAGACATTCGCGGCTGTCGTCCAGCACCACAAGAAACTTGCGCATCGGTCCTCTCCACGCCCGGTCTGGGCGCTCTGGTCCGGCAGCATGGCGTGGCCGCGACGATCTGGCAAGCGCCGCGCGGCCCGGCGGTCAGGCTGACAGCGCCCAGTCCCAATACAGCGCGCGCACCCGGCGGGTGATGGGGCCAACCTGGTAATCCCGGTCCTCGAACCCGGTGACGGGCGTGACCTTGTTCATGTTGCCGCTCAGGAAGACCTCATCGGCAGAGTCGAAATCGGCAAAGCTCAGCACGGTTTCCACCACCTCAACCCCGTCGGCGCGCAAGTTGGCGATATGGCGCGCGCGGGTGATTCCGGCCAGGAAGGTGCCGTTGGGAATGGGGGTCAGCACCACGCCATCGCGCACCATGAACACATTGGCCGTGGCGCTTTCGGCCACATTGCCCATGGCATCGGCCACCAGCGCATTGCCAAAGCCGCGGGCGCGCACCTCTGCCAGCATCCGCGCGTTGTTGGGATAGAGGCAACCGGCCTTGGCGTTGACCACCGCATCCTCGATCACCGGGCGGCGGAACCGCGTGCGCCCCAGCCGCACCGAGGCCTCCGGCGCGGCCATGGGGATTTCTTCCAGGCAGATGGCAAAGCCCGTCTCCTCGGGCTGGGGCACGATGGCGGTGATGTCGCCGTGGATGCCCCAATACATCGGGCGGATATAGACGGCGGCGTCGGTGGGATAGGCGGCCAGACCTTCCTGCACGATCTCCATCATCCTGTCAGTTTCGACCGTCGGCGTCAGCATTAGTGCGCGGGCCGAGTCATTGATCCGCGCGCAATGGGCCCGCAGATCCGGGGCTACGCCCTGCACGTATCGCGCGCCATCGAACACGCCGCTGCCCAGCCATGCGCCGTGGTCGGCCCCGCGAATCACGGGGATATCGCCATCATGCCAGCGGCCATCGAAATATGTGCGGATGTTGCGGCCCGTTGCCATTGCGTGCTCTCCCCGGATATTGCCGGGGTCAGGCTAGAATGGCGCTGCGCAAAGGTCCAGCCCGCCCCGCGTGGGGGGCGAAGGCGCGGCTCAGGCCCCGCTGCGCTCCGCCAGCAGGGCATCGATGTCCAACGCGGCATTGCCCATGGCCAAACCGCCTTCGGCATCGCGCGGCCAGTCCTGCCGGGGGCGGTCCCGATACAGCTCGATCCCGTTGCCATCCGGGTCACGCAGGTAGACGGCCTCGCTCACGCCGTGATCGGCGGCGCCCTCCAGCGTCACGCCCGCGCGCAGCACCCGCGCCAGCGCATCCGCCAGCGCGGCCCTGTCCGGGTAGAGCAGCGCAAGGTGATACAGCCCGGTGTGCCCGGCGGGCGCGGGCTGGCCGCCGGCGCTGTCCCACGTGTTCAGGGCGATGTGGTGGTGATAACCGCCCGCGCCCAGAAAGGCGGCGCCCGTGCCGTAGCGCTGCGTGACCGTCAGGCCCAGCACATCGGAATAGAAGGCAATGGCGCGGTCCAGGTCGGCGACCTTCAGATGCACATGGCCAATGCGGGTGTCGGGATGGGCGGTCATGGCACTGTCCTTTCCTTGGGGGCTGCGCCACAGCCTGCCACGCCAGGGCGGCGCGCGATATTCCCCAGCCGCGCAGGCAGCTTGTGCGCAAATGGGCCGAGTTCGGTTGATTACAGCGTGAATTTCGGCATCATCTGCGCCTCAGAAGCCCCGCCACCCATGAACAGGCGGCGCCACAGGAGGGACTCATGAAAACCTGGACATTCGGCCTGGCCCTTGCGGCCATCGGCGCCGCGGCGGCCGCGCAGGCTCAGCAAAGCGACATCACCGTAGCCTTGCAGCTGGAGCCGCCGCATCTGGACCCCACCAGTGCCGCCGCAGGCGCCATTGACAGCGTGCTCTATTCCAACGTGTTCGAGGGGCTGACCCGCTTTGCCCCGGACGGGGCCATCGTGCCGGGGCTGGCGCACAGCTGGCAGATTTCCGACGACGGCACCCGCTATACGTTTTCGTTGCGCGAGGGGGTGACCTTCCACGATGGCACGGCCTTTGAGGCCAGCGATGTGGTCTTTACCCTGGACCGCGCCCGCGCCGAGGACAGCGTGAACGCGCAGAAAGGCCTGTTTGCCAATATCAGCATCGTGACCGCGCTGGACCCGCTGACCGTGCAGGTTGACCTGGCGCAGCCCGATGGCAATTTCCTGTTCAACATGGCCTGGGGCGATGCCGTGATCGTCGCGCCCGAAAGCATCGATGACATCAAATCCGCCCCCGTGGGCACCGGCGCCTTCCGCTTTGCCAACTGGGTGCAGGGGGACCGGATCGAGCTGGAGCGCAATGCCGATTACTGGGGCGAGGCGCCGGCGCTGCAGGCGGCCACCTTCCGCTTCATCTCTGACCCCACGGCGGCGTTTGCGGCGATGATGGCGCAGGACATCGACGCTTTCGTCAGCTTTCCCGCGCCGGAAAACCTGCCCCTGTTCGAGGCAGATCCGCGGTTCCAGGTGATCGTCGGCTCAACCGAGGGCGAAACGATCCTGTCCACCAACAACAAGATGCCGCCGCTGGATGACGTGCGCGTGCGCAAGGCCATCGCCCATGCCATCGACCGCCAGGCCATCATCGATGGGGCGATGTTCGGGCTGGGCACCCCGATCGGCACGCATTTTGCGCCGCACAACCCCGACTACGTCGATCTGACGGGCCTGTCCGGCCATGACCCAGAGCTGGCGCGCGCCCTGCTGGCGGAGGCCGGCTATGCCGACGGGTTCACCACCACGCTGAAGCTGCCGCCGCCGTCCTATGCCCGCCGCGGGGGCGAGATCATCGCCGCGCAGCTGCGCGCGGTGGGGATCGATGCGCAGATCACCAACCTGGAATGGGCGCAATGGCTGGAGGAGGTCTTTCGCGGCAAGGATTACGGCCTGACCATCGTCAGCCACACCGAACCGTTCGACATCGGCATCTATGCCCGGCCCGACTATTACTTCCAGTATGACAACCCCGCCTTCCAGACCCTGATGGAGGATCTGACCGCCACCGCCGATCCCGCTGCACGTTCGGCGCTGTTGGCGCAGGCGCAGCGGATGATCGCGGAGGATTATGTGAATGGCTATCTGTTCCAGCTGGCCTTCCCCACCGTGGCGGATGCCCGGCTGCGCGGGCTGTGGGAAAACGCCCCCACCCAGGCCACGGACCTGAAAGGCGTCTTCTGGGCGAACTGAGGCCGGGCCTGCGGGCCATGCCAGACATTGCAAAGGCCGCCGGGGTGATCCGGCGGCCTTCTTCCTTGCACCGTTGCGCTGAACCGCGGGCGGCGTCAGTTGCCTTGCGTCTCGCCCAGCCGGGGCGAGGGCGCGTCCAGCACCAGATCCGCATCGGAAAACCGCAAGGGCGTGCGCACACCGAGCACCCCGCCGGGCGCGATCTGCATGCCGCGCGCCTGCACCTGCGGATCGGCGAAGACCTCTGCCATGTCATTGATCGGCCCGGCGGGCACGCCATGGGCCTCGCACGCGGCCAGCAGGTCGGCCTTGGTCCGCTGGCGGGTTGCGGCGGTCAGCCGGGCCACCAGCGCGGCGCTGTGTTCAATCCGCAGCGCGTTGGAGGCATAGTCCTCCGCCTGCGCCACATCCGGCAGGTCCAGCAACTGGCACAGCCGCTGGAATTGTCCGTCATTGCCCACGGCGATGATGATGTGGCCATCGGAACAGTCAAACACCTGATAGGGCACCAGGTTGGGATGGCTGTTGCCGATCCGCTGGGGCGCCGCGCCGGTGGACAGATAGTTCAGTGCCTGGTTCGCCGTGGCGGCAACCGCGCAATCCAGCAGCGCCATGTCAATATGTTGACCTCGTCCGGTGCTGTGGCGCTGGTGCACGGCGGCCAGGATGCCGGACACCGCATAGAGGCCGGTGAACAGATCCGTCACGGCAACGCCCACGCGCTGGGGCTGGCCATCTGGCGTGCCGGTGAAGGACATCAGCCCCGACATGCCTTGGATGATATAGTCATAGCCCGCACGATGCGCATAAGGCCCGTCCTGGCCAAAGCCGGTGATGGAGCAATAGATCAGGCGCGGGTTCAGCGCCGACAGGCTGGGATAATCCAGCCCGTATTTCGCCAGTCCGCCAACCTTGAAATTCTCGATCAGGATATCGGCCTCGGCCACCATCTGGCGCATCTGCGCCTGGCCTTCGGCGCTGGCGATATCCACCACGACGGACCGCTTGCCCCGGTTGCAGCTGTGGAAATAGGCGGCGCTGCGGTCACCGTCACGCTCGATGAAGGGCGGGCCCCATTGGCGGGTGTCATCGCCCGCGGCGGCCTCGATCTTGGTGACCTCGGCGCCCATGTCGGCCAGCGTCTGACCGGCCCAGGGGCCGGCCAGGATGCGCGCCAGTTCGATGACCTTCAGCCCCGCCAACGGGCCGCGAGGGGCGGATTTTGTCATTGGGGCAGTTTTTCGTCGATGATCCCGCGCAGCTTGTCATAGCTCATGTTGGAATAGGTCTGCCCGTCGATCACCAGGCTGGGCGTGGCCTGGATGCCGTGTTCCTCGGCATTGGCGCGATACCATTCCACAAGGCCGCGCAGCTTTGCGCCATCCTGCAGACAGCTGTCCAGGGTCTGCTGGTCCAGCCCGGCCAGCAGGCCGATCTTGCGCAGTTCATTGGCAATGGCGCCATCGCCGCCCGCACGCATCCACGCCGACTGGCCCTTGTAAACCAGATCAGAGATGCCGAAGAACCGCTGGGGTTCGCAGCGCGCGATCATGCTGGCCCACATGCCGTATTTGTCGAAATAGACCTCACGATAGACGAAGCGGACCTTGCCGGTGTCGATATAGTCCTCCGTCAGGCGGGGCAGCACGTTTTCATGGAAGGTCGCGCAATGCGGGCAGGTGAAGGAGGCATATTCGATGATCTCCACCGGGGCATCCTCGGCGCCCTTGACCATCTCGATGATTTCCACATCCGCGGCCTCGCCGCTGGATTGGGCGCTGGCCGCGCCGGGCAGGGCAAAGCCGCCATCGGCCGGCGTGGCGCCGCGGTTCATCAGCCACAGTCCGCCCCCGGCAATAAGCGCAACGGACAGTGCGGCGATGGTCAGGATTCGGGTCATGGGGTCCTCCAGATAACGGTTAGTCGTCCCGGCGCTTGGCGGCGCGAGACTGCTTTGAAATGAAATGGGTCGCAAGCGTTTCCAGCGTGGCGCGCAGGGTTTCGTCCTGTGTGCCGGCGGCCATGGCGCGGGCCTTGGACAGGACCTCTGGCGCGGGGGCGGGGGGCGCCTGCGGGGGGGCGGGGGCGAACTGGGCCTGCCCCTCGGCAAAGCCGGTGGGCGCGGTCTGGGTGATGCGCAGCCGGGCGATGGCGTTATAGCCATAGGCGGCGTTGACCCGGTCGCGGATCTGTTCCTTCTGCATCTCCAGCATCGGGGCCTGGGGGCCGGTGGTCAGCACCGTCAGCGTGGCCCCCATGCCGCCCCGGCCATAGCTGACCTCCACCGGGCGGCACAGCGCTGCGGTGCGGCTGCCCACGATCTCGGCCCAATGGGTCAACAGGCGCACCTGCGCGAAACCGCGGCTTTCCGCGGCATGGCGGATGCGGGTCTGCACAAGGCTTGCGGTCTGCTTGAACCCGCGCGTGGTGGATCTGCGTTCGGCCACGTTTGACTCCCCTCTGGCAAAGCTATTGTAGTGTCGCGGCGGCGGGACAACCAGCGCGAAGCGCCCGCCGCAGCCGCCCTTGTCCGATACGCCGTGTAAAAGGATCGTCAGATTTGCGTGATCGCGCCGACCCCCGCGACCTGCTGGAGTGGTATGACCGGCATGCGCGTGCCATGCCCTGGCGCGTCAGCCCCGCCGCGCGGCGCGCCGGGCAATGGCCGGACCCTTACCGTGTGTGGTTGTCAGAGATCATGTTGCAGCAAACCACCGTGGCGGCGGTGAAGCCGTATTTCGAGGCGTTCGTGGCGCGCTGGCCCACGGTGTCCGCGCTGGCCGGGGCAGAGGATGCCGATGTCATGGCCGCCTGGGCGGGGCTGGGTTACTATGCGCGGGCGCGCAACCTGCTGAAATGCGCGCGCGCCGTGGCGCGGGACCACGGCGGGCGCTTTCCGGCGGATCACGATGCCCTGCTGGCCCTGCCGGGGATCGGCCCCTATACCGCCGCCGCCGTGGCAGCCATTGCCTTTGACCTGCCAGAGACAGTGGTGGACGGCAATGTGGAGCGTGTGATGGCGCGGCTGCATGATGAACACACGCCCTTGCCCCGCGCCAAGCCGATCCTGACGGAACTGGCCCGCGCCCTGACCCCAGCAGAGCGTCCGGGCGATTACGCCCAGGCGGTGATGGATCTGGGCGCCACGCTGTGCACCCCGCGCAACCCCGCCTGCGGGCTGTGCCCCTGGCGGACGGCCTGCGCGGGCTGGCACGCCGGCACCGCCACTGACCTGCCCCGGAAAGAGCCGCGCAAGCGCAAGCCCACGCGCCAGGGCATTGCCTACTTGGCCCGGCGGGTCGATGGCGCCTGGCTGCTGGAACGCCGCCCGGATCAGGGCCTGCTGGGCGGGATGCTGGGCTGGCCCGGCACCCCCTGGGCCGAGGAAGCCCCGCCGCAGGAGGCCCCGCCCATCCGTGCCGAATGGCGCAGCCTGGATGAGGTGGCGCGCCACACCTTTACCCATTTCCACCTGGAGCTGTCGCTGCGCGTGGCGCTGGTGCCCATGGAGCGCATTCCCACTGTGGGCGAGTTCGTGCCCGCAGAAGTGTTTGATCCCCAGGACCTGCCGACAGTCATGCGCAAGGCACATGCTTTGGCCGTAGCCGGGGTGCGCGGGGTGCGGGCATGATCGGGGCATGACCCGCCCGGACGCGCCGCCACCAGGAGGCTTTGCCCCGCTGCCCGCGCCGTGGCCCTTTGCCATTCCGCTGTTGATGGCGCCGCTGACATGGGTGGCGGTCTGGTTGGGGGGCGCATGGCTGTGGCTGCCGGTGATTGCGGCGTGGTATCTGGTGCCGCTGGCCGATGCGGCTCTGGGCCGCAACACCGCCAACCCCGATCCGCAGACCCCGGCCAGGGCGCTGGCGCCCTACCGGCGGCTGACGCTGCTGTGGCCGCCCTTGCAGGCGGTGACGCTGTTCGGCGGGATTGCGCTGGTCACGGCGGGCGATGGGCCGGATCTGGCGCAGGGCCTGCTTGCCGCGCTGGCGCTGGGCGTGGTCACGGGGACGGTGGGCATCAACTTCGCCCATGAGATGATGCACCAGCCCAGCCGGGCAGAGCGGCGCGCCGCGGATGTCCTGCTGGCCATGGTGCTCTATTCCCATTTCCGCAGCGAACATCTGCTGGTCCATCACCCGCATGTCGCCACGCCGAATGACCCGGTCACCGCCCGCCGGGGCGAGGGGTTCTGGCGGTTTCTGCTGCGGGTGCTGTGGCAATGCCCGGCCTCCGCCTTTCGGGCAGAGGCGGCGCGGCTGGCCCGGCGCGGCAAATCCCGGTTTGCGCGGCAAAACCCGTTCTGGCGCTATGGGGCCTTGCAGGGGCTGGCGCTGGCCTTGGCGGCGGCCTTGGGGGGATGGCCGGGGCTGGGGCTGTTTCTGGGGCAGGCGCTGGTGGCCGTGATCTCGCTGGAGCTGGTGAATTACATCGAACACTACGGCCTGACCCGCGCGCGCCGCCCCGATGGGCGGTATGAGCCGGTGCAGCCGCATCACAGCTGGAACGCGGCGCATCGCGCGTCAAACTGGCTGTTGATCAACCTGCAGCGCCATTCCGACCATCACGCGCGGCCGGACCGGCGCTTTGCCCTGCTGCAAAACCACCCGGCGCGCCGCGCGCCGCAACTGCCGCGCGGCTATCCGCTGATGGCGATGGCGGCGATGGTGCCGCCGCTGTGGCGCCGGATCATGGACCCGCGGGTTGAGGCCTGGCAGGCGCGGTTTTATCCCGCATCCGCCAATGGCGCGGATCAGGCGCAGCGGCCGTAATGCTCCACCAGGGCCGCAACGTGATCCGGCGGCGTTCCGGGCCGGAAAGTGCCGCGCAGATTTGCCACCAGCGCAAACAGCGCCGTTTCGGGAAACGGTCCGCGCCGGGCGACAAACAGGATGCGTGCGTTCGGCTGGCGGACCGCCGCATAATCCGCCAGCCCCAGTGCCGTGCCTGCAGGGTCAAGGTTGGGGTCCAGAACGATCACATCATAGGTGTCGTTGCGCATGGCCGCCTCGGCTGCCTCTTGGGTTGTGGCCAACGCCGCCGTGCCGCCCAGGCGTTCCAGGTGACGAACCCAGATACCGCCCAACTGAGCGTCGGCTTCAATGATCAACGTATTCATGACTGCTCCGTGTCGATCCGCCTGTGATGGCGTCGTGCCGCCGGATCTTGCGCCCGGCTGATGTCTCTTACTGGCGCCAAATCGGTTAACGGTTTCCTAACGGGTCACAAAGATTTTTCCAAATTGCCATCTTTTCGCCCTGTCCGGGGCGGTTAGACTGCCCGCAGACACCAGCCGGAGGTTCCATGAAACGCGCCCTGTCCCTTGCCCTTTGCCTGCTCGCCGCGCCTGCCCTTGCCCAGACGCCCTGTGGCGGGGATTTCCGCAGCTTCGTCCGCGGGGTTGAGGCCGAGGCCCGCGGCATGGGCTATTCCGCCACGCAGGTCCGCGGTTTTCTGGCGACGGTGCAACAGGACCCCGCCGTGCTGCGCGCGGACCGGGCGCAGGGCATCTTTCAGTCCGGCTTCATCGAGTTTTCGCGCAAGCTGATCAGCGGATACCGGCTGGACAAGGGCCAGCAACTGGCGCACACATGGGATGGCGTGTTTGACCGGATTGAACGCGAATACGGCGTGCCGCGCGGCATCCTGCTGGCCTTCTGGGCGTTCGAGACCGACTATGGCGGCTATCAGGGCAATTTCAACACGCTCAACGCGCTGGTCACGCTCTCGCATGACTGCCGGAGGCCAGAGCTGTTCCGGCCCCAGATCTTTGCCGCGCTGGAGCTTTATGCAAAGGGCGATTTCGACCCGGCCCGCACCACCGGCGCCTGGGCCGGGGAGATCGGCATGGTGCAGATGCTGCCCCGCGACATCCTTGAAAACGGGGTGGACGGCGATGGGGACGGGCATGTCACGCTCAAGACCTCGGCGCCCGATGCTCTGTATTCCGGGGCCAACATGCTGCGCGCGCTGGGCTGGCGCGCCAATGAGCCCTGGTTGCAGGAGGTCACGCTGCCGCGCGGGTTCGATGTGGGGCTGAGCGGCCTGCCCACCACCCGCACCGGTGCCCAATGGGCGCGCCTGGGGGTCACGCCACGGTCGGGCGGTGCGCTGCGGCGGGATCTGCCGGCCTCCGTGATCCTGCCACAGGGACAGGGCGGGCCAGCCTTTATTGTCTATCCGAACTTTTCGGTGCTGTTTGAATGGAACAAGAGCTTCACCTACGTGCTGACGGCGGCCTATTTCGCCACGCGGCTGGAAGGCGCGCCGGTCTATGACGCAGGCAACCCCGCCCCGGGCCTGACGCAGGCCCAGATGAAAGAGTTGCAGCGCCGCCTTGTCCGCCGAGGCTATGACGTGGGCGATGTGGATGGCATCCTAGGGGAAAAGACCCGCCAATCCGTGCGGGACGTCCAGCGCCGGCTGGGCCTGCCGGCGGATGCCTGGCCCACACCGGCGCTGCTGAACCGGCTCTAGGTCAGCCCCGCGCGCAATCCGCCAGCGCCGCGCCGATGTCACGCAGCAGGCGGGCATAGCCGTCTTCCACCGTCAGCGTTGCGCCCAGCGGATCGATGGTTGTGCTGGCCGCGGCGGCCGGGTCTGCCACCAGGTTGCGCAGCGCCCGCGGGTCCTGCTGCGGCTCCAGCAGCAGGCAGGCACGGGGGCCGCTGCGCAGGGCGTCGCGGGTTGCGCTGGCCCGTGCGGCCGAGGCTGGCAGGGCCTCGGTATCCATCAGCGCGGTGATCCGGGGCAGGTCGAAGCCCTGTTCCAGATAGCCATAGGCGTCATGCACGGCCACCAGATGCACCCCCGCCAGCGGTGTCAGCATCTGGGCAACCTCGGCCTCGGCGCGGGCGATCTCTTCGGACAGGCGCGCGGCATTGGCGTGATAGGTCTGCGCATTGGCGGGGTCCATCTCGGCCAGGGTGGAGGCGATGACACCGGCCCAGTGTTTCGCATTCTCCGGCAGCAGCCAGGCGTGCGGGTCCAGCGCGCCGTGGTCATGCGCATGGTCATCCGCGCTTGCATCGCCGTGATGGGCGTGGTCCGCATGCTCGTCATGCTCGTGTGCGTCCGCCTCCAGGATCACCGTGCCGGGGCTGTGCAGCAGCTGCAGGCTGACGGCACCCGGGGCCAGCGTGCTCTGTGCGTCCTGCAGCCAGGGGGTCAGCTCTGGCCCGACCCAAAGCACCAGACCGGCGCGCGACAGGGCCCGCGCCTGGCTGGGCCGCAATGCCAACCCGTGCGGCGAGACTCCGGGCTCGATCAGCGTCGTCAGCTCTGCCTCCGGGCCTGCCACGGCGCGGGCCAGCATGGCCACGGGGCCGATGTCCGCCACGATGCGCGGTGCCTCGGCGCTTGCCGCAGAGGTCAGGGCCATGCAAAAGGCGGGAATGAGAGAGAGTTTGTGCAACAGACGCATTGGCGGAATCGATCCTTGGTGGGGTTTCGCATGGGCTACAGGATGTGTAATAACATTACAACCGCACATGCGTAACAGTATCACATACGCCGCCAAGGCAGGACGCCATCATGACCGCACCTGAATTCCGCGCCCACGATCACGCCGCCTGCATCGCGGACGGGCTTGAGACCGCGCAGGCGCTCTGCCGGGAAAGGGGCGCGCAGCTGACCCCGGCCCGGCGCCGCGTGCTGGAAATCCTGCTGCTGGAACACCGCGCCATGGGCGCCTATGAGGTGCTCGACATCCTCCGGGAGGAGGGCCTGGGCTCGCAGCCGCCGGTGGCCTATCGCGCGCTGGATTTCCTGGCGCGCCACGGGCTGGTGCACCGGATCGAGGCGCTGAATGCCTATATCGCCTGTGGCCAGCCCGGGGCAGAGCATCGCCCGGCCTTCCTGATCTGCACGGCCTGCGGCACGGTGGCCGAGGCCCTGCCCAAGGCTGCTGCCGCCGAACTGGACAGCGCCGCGCGCGACGCGGGCTTTACCGTGACCCGCCGGGTGATCGAACTGCAGGGTCTGTGCCCCAACTGCCGCGCCGGATCGGGCGCGGAGGCCGAGGCATGAGCCTGCTGCGGGCCGAGGCGCTGGAGGTGCGGCTGGACGGGCGGCGGGTGTTGCATGATGTCGATCTTGCGATGGAAGCGGGCGAGATCGTCACCATCGTCGGGCCGAATGGCTCGGGGAAATCCACGCTGCTGCGGGCGTTGATCGGCAGTCTTGCGCCGCACGCAGGGCGGGTGGTGCGCGCGCGCGGGCTGCGGCTGGGCTATGTGCCGCAAAAGCTGGCCATTGACCCGACGCTGCCGCTGACGGTGCGGCGCTTTCTGGATCTGCCGCGGCGGGTCAGCGGCGCCGAGGCCGCCCATGCGCTGGCCGAGGCCGGCGCCGCCGGGCTGGAGCTTCGTCAGATGTCCGCCCTGTCGGGCGGGCAGTTTCAGCGCGTGCTGTTGGCCCGCGCGATCCTCGCCCGGCCGCAACTGCTGATCCTGGATGAGGCCACGCAGGGCCTGGATCAGCCCGGATCCGCGGCCTTTTACCAGCGGATCGAAAGCCTGCGGCAGGACCACGGCTGTGCCGTGCTGATGGTCAGCCATGAATTGCAGGTGGTGATGGCGGCCTCTGACCGGGTGATCTGCCTGAATGGCCACATCTGTTGCCAGGGCCAGCCCAGCCAGGTGGCCAGCGCGCCGGAATATCGCGCGCTGTTCGGCACGGGGACGCGGGGCACAATGGCGCTGTATCGCCATGAACATCACCACAGCCATGACGAGGAGCCGCATCCATGACCCTGTTGGATGATTTCCTGCTGCGCGCGGCGCTGGCCGGGCTGGGCGTGGCGCTGGCGGCGGCGCCGCTGGGCTGTTTCGTGGTGTGGCGGCGCATGGCCTATTTCGGCGATGCCACGGCTCATGCCGGGGTGCTGGGTGTGGCCATTGCGCTGGCGCTGGGCGTGTCGGTCTGGTTGGGCGCGCTGGTCATGGCGCTGTTGATGGCGCTGGCTGCCCAACGGCTGAGCGGCCGGGGACAGGGCATGGATTCCATGCTGGGCGTCTTCGCCCATTCGGCGCTGGCGGTGGGGTTGGTGACGGCGGCGTTGCTGACGGATGTGCGCGTGGATCTGATGGCCTTCCTGTTCGGCGATATCCTGACGGTGGGCGCAGCGGATCTGGTGCTGATCTGGGGCGGGGCCGCGCTGGTTGCGGGCGGTTTGGCGTGGCGGTGGTCGGCCTTGTTGCTGGTGACGTTGAACCCCGATCTTGCGCGGGCGTCCGGCCTGAACCCGGAGCGGGAGAATACCGCGCTGACCCTGGCGCTGGCAATCACCGTGGCGATCGGGATCAAGGTGGTGGGGGTGCTGCTGATCGCGGCGCTGCTGATCATTCCGCCGGCCGCGGCGCGCCAGTTCGCGCGCACCCCGGAACAGATGGCGCTGATGGCGGCGGGTGTGGGCATGGCCTCGGCCTGTGGCGGGCTGTGGGCGTCTCTGCGCTGGGATACGCCGGCCGGCCCCAGCATCGTGTGCGCGGCGGCCGCGCTTTTTGCCCTGGCCAGTCTGGGCGGCGGATTGCGGCGCGCGGGCTGATGGGCGCGCGCCGGCGG
>CBFHYV010000051.1:0-14341 GCA_965660085.1 uncultured Paracoccaceae bacterium | reverse complement strand
CCCCTCAGTAGGCCCGGCCGCGTGCCGAAACGGGCCAGACCGTTTCCACCACGCCGCCACGCACGCCCACATACCAGTCATGGACATTGCAGGTGGGGTCGCAATGGCCCGGCACCAGGCGCAGTTTCTCGTTGATCTGCAACACACCCTGCGGGTCCGCGATCACGCCATGTTCGTCAGAACATTTGACATAGGTGACATCGTCCCGGCCAAAGATGAAGGGCAGGCCGGAATCGACCGATTGCGCCTTCAGGCCCGCATCGCAGATCGCCTTGTCGGCCTTGGCGTGGCTCATGACGCTGGTCAGCAGGAACAGCGCGTTTTCCCATTCGCCCTGGTCGATGCGCTTGCCATCCTTGTCCAGGATGCGGCCATAATCGGCATCCATAAAGGCGTAGGAGCCGCACTGAAGCTCATTATAGACGCCGGAGTTGCTCTCAAAATAGTAGCTGCCGGTGCCGCCACCGCCGACGATGTCACAGTCCAGCCCCTCGGCGCGCAGGCCCTCAACGGCGTCCCGCACCATGGCAATGGCGATCTCCACCTTCGCCTTGCGGTCCTCATAGCTGTCCATGTGCTGCATCGCGCCCTGATAGGCCTGCAGCCCGGCGAATTTCAGCCCCTCTGCCGCGTCAATGGCCTTGGCAATGCGGATCACGTCGGGCGTGGTGGTCACGCCGCAGCGGCCCGCGCCGCAGTCGATCTCCACCAGGCATTCGATCTGGGTGCCGTGGCGCTGGGCGGCGGCGGACAGGTCGGCCACGTTGGACCCGTCATCGACACAGCAGATGGTGCGCGCGCCCAGCTTGGGCATCCGCGCCAGGCGGTCGATCTTGGCGGGTTCGCGCACCTGGTTGGACACCAGCACATCGGTGATGCCGCCGCGGGCAAAGACCTCGGCCTCCGACACTTTCTGGCAGCAGACGCCGCAGGCGCCGCCCAGTTCGACCTGCATCAGCGCCACATCGACGGATTTGTGCATCTTGCCATGCACGCGGTGGCGCATGCCATGGGCCTTGGCGTAATCACCCATCTTGCGGATGTTGCGCTCCAGCGCGTCCAGATCCAGCACCAGGCAGGGGGTCTGGATCTCTGATTCCGGCA
This sequence comes from uncultured Paracoccaceae bacterium, assembly GCA_965660085.1. Taxonomy (GTDB): domain Bacteria; phylum Pseudomonadota; class Alphaproteobacteria; order Rhodobacterales; family Rhodobacteraceae; genus CBFHYV01. The sequence goes on along the minus strand of CBFHYV010000051.1, from coordinate 13,237 downwards.
TGCCGGGCTTTGCGGGAATGTCAAAGCCGACCTCATAGGCGTCCAGGTTGGTTGCGTCTTTCATCTGTCTCTCTCCTTGAATTGGGGGCTTTGGGGCGGTCAGGTCATCCAGGGCAGGCGGTCCAGGTCGACATTGCCGCCCGTGATGATCACGCCCACGCGTTTGCCGCGGAACACATCGGGGTTCTTGAGGATCGCGGCCAGCGGCGGGGCGCAGGACGGCTCCATCACGATCTTCATCCGCGCCCAGGTCAGCTTCATCGCGCTGATGATCTCCTCCTCGGAGGTGGTCAGCACATCGGTCACGAAATTGGACACGAAATGCCAGGTGTTTTCCTTCAGCGGTACTTTCAGCCCGTCGGCGATTGTCACGGGCGCGTCATCGGCAATGATGTGCCCCGCGCGAAAGCTGCGCGCGGCGTCATCGGCCTGTTCCGGCTCGGCGGCGTAGATCTTCACCTCCGGCGCGAGGGTCGACAGCGTCAGGCAGGAGCCTGACACCATGCCACCGCCGCCGATGGGCGCAATGACGGCGTCCAGCGGGGCGCTGCCCATCTCCTTGACCTGTTCCAGCAGTTCCAGCGCGCAGGTGCCCTGGCCCGCGATCACGCGCGGATCATTGTAGGGATGTACGAATTCCGCGCCCGTGGCGGCCTGCACCTCGGCAAACACGGCCTCGCGCGAGGTGGTGGAGGGTTCGCATTCCGTGATCTGCCCGCCGTATCCGCGCACCGCGTCCTTTTTGGCCTGCGGGGCCGTGCGCGGCATGACCACATGGCAGGGAATCCCCCGCCGCCCGGCCGCATAGGACAGGGACAGCGCGTGGTTGCCGGAACTGTGGGTGGCCACGCCCTTGGGCGCAACCGCCTCATCCAGCCCGAACACAGCATTGGAGGCACCGCGCACCTTGAAGGCGCCGGCTTTCTGGAAGTTCTCGCATTTGAAGAACAGCTCTGCCCCGGTCAGCCGGTTGAGAAATTCAGAGGTCAGCAAAGGGGTGCGGTGGATATACGGGCGGATGCGGTCATGGGCGTCCAGAACGTCCTGAAAGCTGGGCAGGGCGCTCATGCTGCGGCCTCCGTCACGGTGGCCTTGGCTCCGCGCCGATAGACGGCCTGCGCCGCGGCCACGCCGCTGCCCGGTGTGATGTCCAGGCCCAGGTCCGTCATGCACATTTCCGCCGTGGCCAGCCCGGACAGCGCCATGACATCCGACATCATCCCCAGATGGCCGATGCGGAACACCCTGCCGGCGACCTCACCCAGACCTGCGCCGAAGGCGACATCATAATGTTCGGCGGCATGAGACACGATGCGCCCGGCGTCAAAGCCTTCGGGCGTGCAAATGGCGGTCACGCTGTCGGAATAGCAATGCGGACCTTCGGCGCAGAGCTCCAGGCCCCAGGCGTGCACGGCAGCGCGCACGCCTTCGGCGATGCGGTGATGGCGGGCGAACACGGCGTCCAGCCCTTCCTCCAGAAGCATGTCGCAGGATTGCTTCAGCCCGTTGATCAGCCCGACCGGCGGCGTGTAGGGAAAGCCGCCCGCCGCATATCCTTTGCGCATGTCCCGGATATCAAAGAACGTGCGGGGCAGCGTGGCGCTGTCCACGGCGTGCAGCGCGCGGGGGCTGAAGGCCGTGATGGCCAGTCCGGGCGGCAGCATGAAGCCCTTTTGCGAGCCGGTCACGGCAACGTCCACGCCCCAGTCGTCAAACCGGAAATCCATGGAGCCGATGGAACTGACCCCGTCAACCAGCAGCAAGGCCGGGTGATCCGCCGCGTCCAGCGCCGCGCGCACGGCGGCGATATCGGACAGCACACCAGTGGCGGTTTCGTTATGCGTGGCCAGCACGGCCTTGATGCGCCGGTCTGTGTCCGCGGCGAGCGCCTTTGCATACAGATCGGCGGGCAGGGGCGCGCCCCAAGGGGTCTCGATCACCTCGACCTGCAGGCCGTGGCGTTGGCACATGTCGATCCAGCGATGGCTGAACATGCCGTTGCGCGCGGCCAGCACCACGTCTCCGGCAGAGAGGGTGTTGGAGAGCGCAACCTCCCATCCGCCCGTCCCTGTCGCAGGAAAGAGAAAAATTTCCGCATGGCGGGATTTGAGAATGTTTTTCACAGCGTCCAGCGCGGGGTGCAGAAGCTGCGCGAACCGGGGCGAGCGGTGGTCGAGCGTGGGCATATCGCAGGCTCGGCGCAGATTTTCCGGGATATTGGTGGGGCCGGGGATGAAAACCGGGTTCATAAACTGCATGGGCCTGTCCTTTCGTGCCTGTCCTGTGGGCACAGTAGCGCGATGCGGTCGCCCACCCAAGTTTTTTGAAATTGTTTTTCACGGGATCAGCGTTACGATTTACATCGTAAAATCAGTGTTATAGACTTTTTCACGACACGAAGCATTTTTCAGGTGTGAAAATGAAAAAAGATTTCGAAGATTCGGGCCAGACGCAGGGCCGGCGGGGCAGGCCGCGGGGCTGGAATGACCCGGCCGCGCAGAACACCAACAAATCGCTGGACCGCGCGATGGAGGTGCTGGAACACCTGAGCGCGCTGCCCGGCGCCACGCTGACGCAGATATCCGGCGATCTGGATCAATCCGCGGCCACTGTCTACCGGGTCCTGATCACGCTGGAGCAGCGCGGGATCGTCGAGTTCGATGCCGCGGCGCAGACCTGGCATATCGGGGCGCAGGCCTTCGTGATCGGCGCGCGGTATCTGCGCCGCACCAGCCTGATGGAACGCGCCCGGCCGGTATTGCGGGCCCTGATGGAGCGCACGGGCGAGACCGCGAATATGGGGGTGGCCAAGGGGGGCAGCGTGCTGTTTCTCGGGCAGGTTGAAACGCATGCCACCATCCGTGCCTTCTTTCCGCCGGGCACCGTTTCGCCCATGCATGCCTCCGGGATCGGCAAGGCCCTGATGGCCTACATGCCCCCGGACAAGCTGGATGAGTTGTTGCAAGCGCCGCGCGAGCGGTTCACCTCGCGCACGCTGGTTGATGTGCCGGAGCTGGTGTCCGAGCTGGAGCGCATCCGCACCTATGGCGTGGCGCTCGACGATGAGGAAAAGACCCCCGGAATGCGCTGTATTGCAGCGCCCGTGTTTGACATGAATTCAGAGGCCGTCGCGGGCATATCCGTCTCCGGGCCGACGTCGCGGATTGGGCCGGAGGCAGTGCCGGAGCTGGGGCGCGAGGTGCTTGCCGCCGCGCGTCGGCTGAGCGAGCTGATGGGGGCGAATCTCGGTCCGCACAACCAAAAGGCGAACACGTGACCGCCATGTTTCACGCGGATAACATTCCGGTGCAGGAAAGGCCGCGCCCGGCACCGTTCTGCGTGCGGCGTCACAACTGTCAATGAAATCAAAAGTTTGGCGAACTGTGGCGAAATGGGGCGCGCGCTGACCGAATGCGGCTGAAATCTGGCAATTTGGACAAAATTGGTATTCTTTTTTTACGGTCCATGCTACTTATGCTCAATCAAGAAGCACTTTTTTGCCCATCCGGCTGCCAACTGGGATGGGACACGGGGTTACGATTATGACTGATTTGTTGACGGTTGCTGGCCAGGCGCACGCGTTCGGGACACTCTATACCGCCGGAAGAATTGATATTTCCGCTGCGGTCGATTTTGACATCATCGAGGATGTCGATGACGGGTCCGTAACGGACATCACCTACATCCGCCCGGACGCCAAAGGCCGCGCGATCTTCCTTGATCCAACATTCGCGGGCGATATCCGGCTGGGGCTGAGCGTTGACGCGGTTGACCTGGCCCAGATGGCAGCGGGCGGTGACATCGGGGCAGGCACGTCCACCGGGACGAATGACATGTATTTTCATGTCGATGTCGCGGGCGGCTACGCGCTGTTCACCTGGGATGATGTCAACGGAAACTCGGCTGGCAACGTCTATTCCGGCGCCTATCAGCTGAAGATCATCGACATCTCTGCCGAGACCGGCAATTCCGGCGATGTCCGCCTGGAAGCGCGGTATGAAGAACATGACCCGAGCGGCGATCACGTCTCCAACGGGCGACTGATCCTGGGCGACAGCACCGCCGAGGATCGTGAGATTGTGCGGTTTGCCAATGACGCGGGCTATGATCCGGCGGCAGACAACCTTGCGGACTTTACTGGAAACACGGGCGTCGCGGGCTTCTGGCAGTTTGAAGTCGTGGACGGCCGTTACAATGACCCGTTCGCCGATGATGGTGGCCCCGTGGGTGACGTGGCCATCTCCGGCACAGTCCAGCAGGGTGCGGAAATCGGTGCGGACCTGACCATCACCGATACGGTGACTGACCCCGACGGGATCGCGCCCGGACCGCGCAGCTACCAGTGGTATTTCGATGACGGCCAGGGCGGCGCGCCGGTTGCGCTGGCCAATGGCACCGTGCTGACCCAGGCTCATGTCGATGGCGAGGTCTTTGCGCGGCTCAGCTACACGGACCGCGAAGGCACGTCCTATGACGTGGACAGCGCGGCCGAGACTGTGGCCAATGTTCAGTTCGCCGCCACAGGTGATGTGACCATCACCAACACAACCCCCGCCAGCAACCCGCTGAATGAGGCGCCGAACCCCGGTGAGTTCGAACAGCATGACATTCTGTCCGCGTCCAACACAGCCGCGGATGAGGATGGCATCGAAGGTGGCACGGAGGAATACACGTGGTTCCGGGCGGTCAGCGGCGGCGCGGATGTGCAGCTCGGCACGGGCGGCACTTATACTCTGACGCAGGCTGACGTGGGATCAGAGGTCTATGTGACCTATGGCTTCACCGATCTTGACGGCAATGCCGAGGTGCTGACCAGCGCGTCGACAGCGGCGGTTGTGGACGTCAATGATGCGCCCACTGGCGCCCTGACGATCGATGGCAGCAATGACCCGACCCAGCATCAGACTTTGAGCGCCAATGACAGCGCCATTGCCGATCTGGACGGCTATGATCCGGCCAACGCCACCTGGCAGTGGTTCGTGGGTGGCGTTGCCGTGGCCGGCGCCGTGGGCGAGAGCGACTCTTATCTGTTGCAGCAGGCCGATGTGGGGCAGTCGATCTCCCTCACGCTGACCTATGTGGACAACAGCGGCTACACCAACACGGTCGACAGCGCCGTGATCGACCCGGTCCTGGATTTTGACGACGCCCCTCAGGGCGCCATGACGATCACCGGCGGCATCGCACAGCAGCGCCAGCGTCTGTTCTTCGAAGATACGGTGACGGATATCGATACCATTACCGACCGTGCCTATCAGTGGTATCGGGATGGCGCCGAGATCGATGGTGCAACAGGTGCGACCTACACGCTGAACCGTCTGGATATCGGCCATGACGTCACCGTGAGCCTGCTGTATGAAGACGGCTTCCGCGATGCAAACGGCGATCCGCGCCCCGACCGGGCCGAAGTGTCCAGCGCTGGCACGGGCCATGTGACCGCGATGGGCCAGGGCGATGGCCTGACCGAAGTCAGCCGCGGCTTCTCCGGCGGGCAGCGTGTGGATCTGATCAAGCTGAACCGCGAAGACGATGATGACCAATCCGCGGCCCATCTGGCGGGTCTGGAAAATGGTGGCTTCGTTGCGGTTTGGGAATCGGCCGCGCAGGATGGTGACGGGCAGGGCGTCTATGCCGGCACGTTCAACGCGCGCGGTGTCGTGCGCTCTGGCGATGTGCTGGTGAGCGAGACGACTGCGGGTGACCAGACCGAACCCCGCGTGGCCGCGCTGGAAGATGGCAGCTTCGTGGTTGTCTGGGTGCAGGGCGGCAGCACGATCTGCTTCCGCCAGTTCGATGCCTCAGCAAACCCGATTGGCGATGAGACACGTGTCAACGCGGTGGATGATGCCACGGCCCGGTCCGGCCCGCAGATCACTGCCTTGGCAGAGGGCGGGTTCTATGTGGCCTGGACCTCGGAAGGTGAGGATGGCGACGCAGCGGGTGTGTTTGGCCGCGCCTATGACGCCGACATGGTGCCGACCCCGGCCGTGGCCGATCTGCAGCTGAACGCGACAACCGCGCTGGACCAGACGGTGACGGGCATCACGGAGTTGGCCGATGGCCGCATCGTCGTGACCTGGACGGGCGAGGCCGCTGACGGTGACAGCACCGGCAGTGTCGGCCGTGTGATCGAGGCGGATGGCACCATTGGCGCGGAATTCGTGGTCAATACCACCACGACAGGCGCGCAGGACGCGCCGCGGGTTGCGGCGCTGGATGATGGCGGGTTCGTTGTCACCTGGATGTCTGACGGTGAAGATGGCTATGGCGCGGGTCTGTTCGGCCAGCGCTATGACGACGCGGGCGATGCGGCGGGCGATGCCTTCTGGATCAACACCTATGTGCTGGGCGATCAGGACAATCACAGCGTCACGGGCCTCAACAACGGCGGCTTCGTCGTGCTGTGGCAGAGCGTGGACCAGGATGCCACGACCTCTGGCATCTATGGCCAGCGGTTCGATGTGGCGGGTGATCCCTTTGGCCCGGAATTCCGCGTGACCGATGATTTCGACGATGCGCGCGATCCTGAGGTCACGGCGCTGGTCGATGGCGGGTTCGTCGTCAGCTGGACCGCATGGGACAGTGTTGAGGACGGCGCACAGACCTATGCGCAGCGGTTTGATGCCACCGGCACAAGCCGTGCGCGCATGGCCGACCTTGCGCTGCGGCCCGAAAGCACCGGCACCGTGGATCTAGAGGCGGGTGAGGAGGTCGAATTCTCCTTCGCCTTCGCCGGCCGCAACGCCGAGGCCAGCGATGCTGATGTGAACATCTATTTCGTGCCCGTCCCCAACGGGCCGAGCGGTCCGCTGCAGGATCTGATCGATCCGGCCTATCTTGTCGATACGGTTGATCTGGACACGGTCGAAGCCTCTGGCGACACTTGGACCGAAGTGACCCGCACCATTGCCTACGCGGATCTGCTGAACGTAGTGGACGGCATCGCGGATATGGAATCCGGCCTGCTGTTTGCAATGATCGATCCGGCCGATGCGGTTCTGGAACGCAATGAGAGCAACAACACCACACCGCATCTGCGCGTGCGCCTGCCCGATCTGGACGATGACGGTACCGCTGGCGAAGGCTGGAACGCCGATGGTGGCGATATCCCCGTGTTCGAGGAAGGTGTGGAGTATTATGGCGAGATGCGGATTGCGCATTTCGAGCTGAGCACGCGCACGCCCTTCGAGGATGAGGACATCTTCGCCACGGTCACTGTGACCAATGACGGCCAGGTGGATGCGGAATTCACCCAGACCGACTTCTACTGGAGCGCGACCGAGATCTTTGACTGGACGACAGCGCAGCTGATCGGCACCGAGATCCACAACACCGTCCACCCTGGCCAGTTCGATGCGGATGAAACCGTGCGCCTGCGCTATGAGGACGTGTATCAGTATGGCAGCGGGTTCATCTTTGCCCATGTCAACGGCAGCGACGAAAGTGATACCGACAACAACTTTGCCCACCCCATCGCACTGACCTTCCATGCGCCGGGCACAATGGCAGATCTGCAGATCACGGCCTTTGCCTCTGCCGATACGTCGCTGGCGGATGGCGAGGATCTGGATATCGCGATGACCGTCCTGAATGACGGTTACTTCGACGCGCCCAGCACCTATACGCAGTTCTACTGGTCGGCCACCAACAGCTTTGCCAATGCCGTGGCAATCACGGGCGCGCATGAGGATCACAGCGGCCTGGACATCGGCGAAAGCACCGGTGACACCGCGCGCATCCGCTATGAAACGCTCGCCGCGCTCGGCACCAGCGGCTACATCTTTGGCAAGATCGACCCGGACGGGGAGATCTGGGAAGAAAGCAATGCCAACAACGTATCCACCAGCATCTTCTATGAGATCGAGCCGGGCGCAGGCGCGGGAACACCGAACCTGGTCATCAACGCGCTGACCTCCGACGATACGGCGCTGTCCGATGGTGAGGATCTGTTCGTCAATCTGGATATCGAGAATGACGGCGACGCCGATATCGGCAAATCCGCGACGACCTACTACTGGAGCGACAGTGCTGTCTACGGTGCAGGCGCCCTGCATTTGCTGGACATGGACAACCATGGTAGCCTTGATGCCGGGGAACGTGACGCTGTCGAGGTGGAGCGGCTGCGGTATGAAGATATCGCCGCGCTTGGCGATGGCTGGATCTTTGGTGTCATCGCGCCGCTGGACGGCGAGACCGAGAGCAGCACGGCTGACAATGTCTCCAACGCGCTGGCCGTGACTCTTGAGGCGCCGGCCACCGGCGATGTTGACCTGGCGATCCTGGATCTGACCACGGGCGATGCAAACCTGTCCGCGGGCGAGGATCTGATCCTGAACGCGGATGTTCAGAATGTCGGCGGGGCAGACAACGACGGCGCGCGGACCCTGTATTACTGGAGCGCCGACGACTCGCTGGATCTGGGTGAAGCGGGCACGACCCTGCTCGGCGCGGATGGGCATGGCTCGCTCGATGCCGGCGAACGTGATGACAACGAGGCGATGCGCATCCGCTATGAGGACTTGGTCGTGCATGGGGACGGCTATGTCTTTGGTGTGATTGAGCCGACAGATGGCAGTGTGGATGCCGATCTGGGCAACAACACCTCCGATGCCGTTGCGGTCACGTTTGATGCCGCGGGCGCCGTGGATCTGCAGATCGCCATCGACAGCCCGCTGAACGTGTCACTGCAGGAGGGGGACGACCTGGATGTTGTCTTCACCGTGAGCAACACCGGCAGCGTCGATGCCTATGATGTCGAGACCACCTTCTACTGGAGCGATACGTCTGACTGGAACACAGGCGCGCGCATCGAGGTGGATCTGGACGGGCAGGGCAAGGTGTCTGCGGGTGAGGTCGATGACAACAACCGCGAGCGTATCCATTACGACGATCTGTTCGGCACGCCCGGTGTGGGCGCGGACGGGTTCATCTTTGCCCAGGTCGACGCGGATGGCGGAGCGGATGCGACACCGGGCAACAATATCTCTGACGCAATCCATGTTCAGCTGTCCGGGGCAACCGGCGCAGACCTTGTCATCAACCGCATCACCACGGATTCGGACGGAACGCTGGATGGCGAAGATTTCCGTGTCTATCTCGATGTTGAGAACCGTGGCGGCACGGATGCCGGCAGCGTCACCAGCACCATCTACTGGAGCCAGACAGACACCTTCGACCTCGCCAACCTCAACATCAGCCTGTTCGAGCTGGAAGAGGACAACCACGGCCTGCTGCGCGCCGCCGAGGAAGAGTTGGAGGAGCGCACCACCATCCGCTACGAGCAAGTGGCCGGCTATGGTGATGGCTACCTCTTCGCGATGATCGACGCAGGCAATCTGGTCGGCGAAACGGATGAGGCGAACAACGTCAGCAACGTATACCCTGACGGTGTTGAACTGTTCATCTGACGCTAGCGCCCCGCTGCCTTGGGGCGGCGGGGCGAACGGCCATGTTTGCGCAACCTTGGCGCGAAATCTTGGCCGTGTGACTTGCCCGAGGGGCGATTGCCCGGCTAGATAGGTGCAAGGCATCCGCGCTGTGACACCGGGGATGTCGGCGGTTCTGGCGGGATGATCAATTCCATGACGCGGCTTCGGATCACCTTGATTTCGGTCATGCTCTTTGCGGCGGCACCCTGGGCCGCGGCGCAAGAATTCATCACAATCGGCACGGGCAGCGCCACGGGTGTTTACTATCCCGCGGGTGGCGCAATCTGCCGGTTGGTCAATGATGGCCGGCAGGATCATGGTGTGCGCTGTTTTGTTGAGACGACGGGCGGGTCAATCTACAACCTCAACACGTTGCGCGCAGGCGGTCTGGAATTTGGTGTCGTCCAGTCAGATTGGCAGTATCACGCGTTGCACGGCACATCGCTGTTTACGGATGCCGGGGCCTTTGATGATTTGCGGGCCGTTTTCGCCCTGCACCCTGAGCCCGTAACAATCGTTGCCCGCGCGGATAGCGGAATTGCGAGGCTGGAGGACTTGCGCGGCAAGCGGGTGAACATCGGAAATCCCGGGTCGGGGCAGCGTGGCACCATGGAGGTGCTGATGGCCGCGCTCGGCTGGACGCTGGAGGATTTCTCCAAGGTGTCGGAGTTGCGCGCATCCGAACAGGCCTTCGCGCTGTGCAACAACGATGTGGATGCGATGGTTTTTGTCGCGGGCCATCCCTCGGCCTCGATCGAGGCGGCGACGACCCTCTGCGAGGCGGTGCTTGTGGATGTCTCTGGTCCGGTGGTGGATCGGCTGGTGGAGGAAAACGCCTTCTACCGCCACGCGGTCATTCCCGGCGGATTGTATGCCGGGAATGACGCGGATGTGGCCACTTTCGGTGTGGGCGCATCGCTCGTAACCTCAGCGGCGGTCGATGAGGATGTGGTTCTGGTGCTGGTCTCCGCAGTGTTCGACGAGCTTGACCGGTTTCGCCGGATGCACCCGGCCTTCGCGGACCTGACGCCAGAGAGCATGGCGACCGCGGGGCTGTCCGCGCCCTTGCATGACGGCGCACTGCGGTATTACCGCGCGCACGGCCTGGTGGACTAACCGCGCGTGCCCTTCGGCTTGCCTTGTGGGTGATCTGTTGTAACTCTCTGCGCCGTTGAGCAACGAGGTGAGCATGCGGCGTCTCATTCGTATTCTGGGAACGGCGGTTGTGCTGGCATGGTCGCTGGCGCAGCTCGCATTGGCGGAACGGGTGACTGTTCTGGCGGCGGCCAGCCTGAAAGACGCATTGGATGCGGTCGCCGGCGAATATGAGGCGCGCACACCCCATGAGGTGGTGATCGCCTATGCAGGGTCATCCGCCCTGGCCCGGCAGGTGCAGGCGGGCGTTCCTGCGGATCTGATCCTGCTGGCCAATCCGCAATGGATGGATGTCTTGGCGCGAGACGATCTGCTGGTCCCGGACAGCCGGCAGGATCTGCTGGGCAACCGGCTGGCCCTGGTTTCCGCTTCGGCTGGCCCGGCGGTGGAGATCACGCCCGCGCTGGATTTGTCAGCGCGGTTGGGTGGGGGGCGCCTTGCCATGGCGCTGGTGCAGGCCGTGCCAGCCGGCATCTATGGCAAGGCGGCGCTGGAGACGCTGTCATTGTGGCCGTCGGTGGCGGACCGGGTCGCGCAGACCGACAATGTGCGCGCGGCGTTGGCGCTTGTCGCGTCCGGCGCGGCGCCCTTGGGGGTGGTTTATGTCACCGATGCGTTGGCGGAGCCTCGGGTCCATCTGCTTGGCGTTTTCCCGGAGACAAGTCATCCGAAGATCCTCTATCCCGTCGCGCGGCTGCGGGGCGCAGGGCCTGTTGCAGCGGATTTTCAGTCCTTCCTGTTCGGTGAGGCCGCGCAGGGGATCTTTGCCGAGGCGGGCTTTCTGCCGCTGACGCGATGACCGATATCCTGGATCAGGAGGCTTGGCAGGCGGTGCGTTTGTCCCTGCGCGTGGCCTTTTGGGCGACGCTATGCGCGCTGCCGCTGGCGATTGGCGTGGCCTATGCGCTCGCCCGGTGGCGGTTTCCGGGGCGGCAGGCGGTGAATGCGCTGGTGCATCTGCCGCTGATCCTGCCGCCTGTGGTGACGGGCTATCTGCTGTTGCTGGTGTTTTCGCCCCGGGCCCCGGTAGGCGCCGCGCTGGCGGAGTTTGGCATTGTCTTTGCCTTTCGCTGGACAGGCGCGGCGCTGGCGGCCGCAGTGATGGCGTTTCCCCTGATGGTGCGGGCCATCCGCCTTTCGATCGAGGCCGTGCCAGAGGGGCTGGAAGAAGCGGCGGCGACGCTGGGGGCCCATCCTCTGCGGGTCTTTCTGACCGTAACGCTTCCGCTGAGCCTGCCGGGTATCCTCGCCGGAGCCGTGCTGGCGATGGCCAAGGCCATGGGTGAATTCGGCGCCACCATCACATTCGTGTCGAACATCCCCGGGCAGACACAGACATTGCCCTCCGCCATTTATGCCTTTCTCCAGGTGCCTGGCGCCGAAACGCAGGTGCTCTTGCTGGTGGGAATCTCCGTGGTCCTGTCTGTCGCGGCGCTGATTCTTTCGGAATGGGTGTCCACGCGCATGGCGGCATATGTCGGGGGGCGCGATGATTGAGCTGTCCGTGCGCCATGCCTTCAAGGGCTTCGATCTGGAAGTTGAATTTACTGCGCCGGGTGGGGTGACAGCCATCCTCGGGCGATCCGGTGCGGGCAAGACGACATTGGTGCGCGCCATGGCCGGGCTGATGCGCGTGCAGCATTCCCGCATCGTGGTTGGCGGAGAGGTGCTGTGTGACAGCGCAGCCGGCCTGCGGGTGCCGCCGCATCGCCGGCGGGTGGGCTATGTCTTCCAGGACAGCCGCCTGTTCCCCCATCTGACGGTGCAGGCCAACCTTCTGTATGGCGCACCACGCGGCACGCAGCTTGCCGCGGTGGTGGACTTGTTGGGGATCGGGGCGCTGTTGTCGCGCAGGCCTGCGGGTTTGTCCGGGGGAGAGCGCCAGCGGGTGGCGATTGGCCGAGCGTTGCTGTCCGCGCCCCGATTGCTGCTGATGGATGAGCCGTTGGCGTCACTGGATGCGCAGCGCCGTGGCGAAATCCTGCCCTATCTTGAACGGCTCCGGGATGAGGCGGGTCTGCCCATCATCTATGTCAGCCATGCTGTCGATGAAATTGCGCGCTTGGCCAATACCGTTGTCGCGTTGGACAACGGACGCGTTCAGAAGGTCGGCCCGACGTCAGAGGTGCTTTCGGATACTGCGCTGGCAGCTGGGATCGGGCCGCGACAGGCGGGCGCCATCCTGTCCGGCAGATTGCAATGCCACCATGATGACGGGCTGAGCGAAGTCCTGACGGAGGCGGGGCCGCTGCTGCTGCCCCGCATAGCCGCCCCCCTGGGATCTTCGGTGCGTGTGCGGATCGCTGCGCAGGACATCATCCTGTCACAGGCACGGCCACAGGGGGTGTCCGCGCTGAACATCTTTCCCGCCGTTGTGACAGAGAAACGGCAAGGCGAAGGCCCGGGTGTGATGCTGCGCCTGCGTGTCGGCCAGGCACATCTGTTGTGCCGTTTGACCCGACGGTCGAGCGAGTCGCTGGGGGTGGCGGTGGGGATGCCATGCTGGGCCATGATCAAGGCGGTGGCAACTCGTCCAGATCGCGTCTGGCGGGGGTAACTGATTGAATTTTGGACGGAATCCATTTTTTTGGTGTTTGTGTGTATTTTCTTGTTGCGAGGTATGATTGTATTGCTTAGACAGCGCTTCACCGGCG
>CBFHYV010000050.1:0-14378 GCA_965660085.1 uncultured Paracoccaceae bacterium | reverse complement strand
GACCTGCACAGCGCACGGTTTGGCGATGTGATTCCGCTGATCCGGCGTGAGCATGTGGCGGGCTATTATGCGCGCCGGCCTGTGTGGTTGGTGGAAAACCTCGGGCTGGATCGGATCCGGCAGGAGGCTGAGGCCATGGAGACGGATGCCGAACGCTTCTACAAGGCCGCCGCGCAGCGCAGCAGGGATGCCGCCACCCGCAAGCTGTTGGGTGACCTGGCGCAGGCCGAGGCCGGGCATGGCGCCCGTGCGGGGGAATTGTCCGCGGTGCATCTGGACGATGACAGCGCCGCGCATGAAGAGCGTGTTGCGCATCGGCAATTCGTCCTGACTTGGGTTCAGCCGGGTCTTGCGGGGTTGATGGATGGCTCGGTCTCGACCCTCGCGCCGATCTTTGCCACGGCCTTTGCCACGCAGGACACCTGGACAACGTTCCTGGTGGGTACGGCGGCATCGGTCGGCGCCGGGATTTCCATGGGCTTTACCGAGGCGGCCTCCGATGACGGGGCCTTGTCCGGGCGGGGGTCACCCTGGAAACGGGGGGTGGCCTCTGGCGTGATGACCACCGTGGGCGGTCTGGGCCATGCGTTGCCCTATCTGATCCCCGATTTCTGGACGGCGACGACCATCGCCTGGGTCATCGTGTTCATTGAGCTCTGGGCGATTGCGTGGATTCAGAACAAGTTCATGGAGACGCCCTTCTTTCGGGCGGCACTGCAGGTGGTTCTGGGGGGTGGCATGGTGCTGGCCGCGGGGATGCTTATTGGCAGCGGCTGAGCCTGTGCCGAGGGCGCCAAGCCGGGGTGCGGGTCAGCTGGCCGCGGGCGGCAGAACGGCGCTGATGTCCTGAAGGGCGGATTCGCCGGCATCTGGCGCGCGCGCGATGGCGAACCCGCCAACGGTCAACAGCCCGGCGATCAATGCGGCGTTCAAGATATTCAGCGGGGTCTTCATCAGGGTATCCTCGCGCAATCCACAAACTGTTTACGTTTGTCTCCGGGGGTTGGATCACTTCGGGGCGGATTTTTTGCAGGGTTCTTTCCGCCGGGCGGTGCGGTGGCTTGCGGCAGCGGCGGAAAAACGCTAACGCCGTGCCATGCAGCCGGTGACTGATCTGGATGACCGCGCCCGCTTGGCCGAGCGTTTCTTCGGCGCCACGCACACGGTGCTGGCGCGACCCTGATGCTGCGCGTCGCTGACGCCCGCCGCAGCCCATTCCTACAGACCAACCGAACGGGAGAGGACCGATGTCCCCCAAGACACTCTATGACAAGATCTGGGACGCCCATGTGGTGCATGAAGACACCGACGGCACCTGCCTTTTGTATATTGACCGCCACCTCGTGCATGAGGTGACCAGCCCGCAGGCCTTTGAAGGGCTGCGCATGGCGGGCCGCAAGGTGCGCGCCCCGGAAAAGACCATTGCCGTGCCGGATCACAACGTGCCCACCACCGCCGGCCGCGACAACCCTGACCAGATGCCGGAAGACAGCCGCATCCAGGTGGCCGCGCTGGACAAGAACGCCAAGGATTTCGGCATTCATTATTACCCCGTGTCGGACATCCGTCAGGGCATCGTGCATATCGTCGGCCCGGAACAGGGCTGGACCCTGCCGGGCATGACGGTGGTCTGCGGTGACAGCCACACCGCGACTCATGGCGCCTTTGGCGCGCTGGCCCATGGCATCGGCACGTCCGAGGTTGAGCATGTGCTGGCCACCCAGACGCTGATCCAGAAGAAATCCAAGAACATGAAGGTCGAGATCACCGGGCAGTTGACGCCCGGCGTCACGGCAAAGGACGTTGTGCTGCGCATCATCGCGGAAACCGGCACTGCCGGCGGCACCGGCTATGTCATCGAATATTGCGGCGAGGCGATCCGCAACTTGTCGATGGAAGGCCGCATGACGATCTGCAACATGGCCATCGAAGGCGGCGCGCGCGCGGGTCTGATTGCACCGGATGAAACCACCTTCGCCTATGTGCAGGGCCGCCCCCATGCGCCCAAGGGCGCGCAGTGGGAGGCCGCGCTGGCCTGGTGGAAAACGCTGCACTCCGACGCGGATGCGCAGTGGGACAAGGTTGTCACCATCGCGGGGGAAAGCATTGAACCCACCGTGACATGGGGCACCTCGCCCGAGGATGCGCTGCCGATCAGCGCCACCGTGCCCGCGCCCGAGGATTTCGAGGGCGGCAAGGTGCAGGCGGCGCAGCGCGCGCTGGACTACATGGGCCTGACCCCCGGCACGCGCCTGTCCGACATCGCGATCGATACGGTGTTCATCGGCTCCTGCACCAATGGCCGGATCGAGGATCTGCGCGCCGCGGCGGCCGTGTTGAAGGGCCGCAAGGTCAAGGACGGGATGCGCGCCATGGTGGTGCCGGGGTCCGGCCTGGTGCGGGCGCAGGCCGAGGAAGAAGGCCTGGCCGACATCTTCAAGGAGGCCGGTTTCGAGTGGCGCCTTGCGGGCTGTTCCATGTGCCTGGCCATGAACCCAGACCAGCTGTCAGAGGGCGAGCGCTGTGCCTCGACCTCCAACCGCAACTTCGAGGGCCGTCAGGGCTACAAGGGCCGCACGCATCTTGTCTCCCCCGCCATGGCCGCCGCTGCCGCAATCACCGGTCACCTGACCGATGTGCGCGAAATGATGACCGAAACCGCCTGAGGACGCCCGAGCATGGACAAGTTTGAAAAAATCACCGGGATTGCGGCGCCTCTGCCGTTGGTCAATATCGACACGGACATGATCATCCCCAAGCAGTTCCTGAAAACGATCAAGCGGTCGGGGCTGGGCGTGAACCTGTTTGACGAGATGCGCTATGACCGGCAGGGCAATGAGATCCCCGATTTCGTGCTGAACCAGCCGCAGTATCGGGACACGGAAATCCTGGTTGCGGGCGACAATTTCGGTTGCGGCTCTTCGCGGGAACACGCGCCCTGGGCGTTGAAGGATTTCGGCATTCGGGCGGTCATCTCCACCAGCTTTGCCGATATCTTCTTCAACAACTGCTTCAAGAACGGCATTCTGCCTATCGTACTGCCGCGCGAGGCCGTGGACGTGCTGATGAAGGATGCCGAGAAAGGCTCCAACGCGCGGATGACCGTGGATCTGGAGACGCAGACCGTCACCACCTCTGACGGTGAGGCGTTCTCCTTCGAGGTGGACCCGTTCAAGAAGCATTGCCTGCTGGAAGGGCTGGATGACATCGGGCTGAGCCTGGAAAAGGCCCCGGCCATCGACAGCTTTGAATCCCGCATGGCGCAGGACCGGCCCTGGGTCTGACCTGCGGCCAGGCCTGCGATACGCCTTTTGACCCCCGCGGCACGGCTGCGGGGGTTTTTCTTTACCCTTTGTTAAGCATGGGCGCGCAGCCTCCTGCCCGGAAGGGGGGCCATGATGCGTATCCTTGTGGTGCTGGTATTGGCCATCTGGCCGTTGACCGGATTTGCGCAGCAGGATCTGCGCCTTGTGGTCTGGCATGCGCCGCTGGTGCGGTCAGGCCCGGGGCTGTTGCTGCGGGATCTGTTGCGGCAGGAGGAGGAGTTGCGCGCTATCGTGGCGCAGATACGGGCGCTGCGGCCGGATGTGCTGGTTCTGACCTCCGTTGATTACGACATGGACGGTGCCGCCTTGCGGGCCTTGGCGGATTGGGCGGATCCGGGGCTTGCGCATCGGTTCGCCCTGCCGCCCAACAGCGGGCGGCCCACGGGCCGCGATGTGGACGGCGATGGCATCGCCCACGGGCCGCGCGATGCGCAGGGCTATGGTCAGTTTGAGGGGCAGGGCGGCCTGGCCGTCCTTTCGCGCTGGCCTATCGATACGGAGGGTGTGCGCGATCTGTCATCGCTGTTGTGGAAAGACCTGCCGGACAGCCGGATCGCGCCGGACGACCCCGCCCATGACGTGCAGCGCTTGTCCTCCACGGGCCATTGGATTGTGCCGCTGGACACGCAGCCCCGTCTGCAGCTTCTGGTCTTTGCCGCCACGCCGCCGGTCTTTGACGGGCCGGAGGACCGCAATGGCCGCCGCAATGCCGATGAAATCGCGCTGTGGCGGCATCTGCTGGAGGGCCGTCTGGGACCGCCGCCGCATGCGCCTTTTGTCATTGCCGGTCACGCCAACCTTGATCCGCAGCGGGGGGAGGGGCGGCGCGCGGCCATCCGCGCCCTGCTGGCAGATCCGCGGCTGCAGGATGTCCGCCCGCAAGGGGCCCATGGCGCGGCCACCGCCGATTGGGAAGAGCCTGTGCCCGGGCGGCTGCGCGTCAGCTACCTTCTGCCCTCGGCGCAGGGGATCGAGGTTCTGGCGGAGGGTGTCGCCTGGCCGGGCCTGGCCGGGCAAAGCGTGCACAAGCCCGTCTGGGCGGATCTGCGCCTGATGGGTCAGGCCGTGGAGCCTGCGGGATTTCTTGACCCCGGCGGGGGCGGGGGCTAACCCGTCGCGGAGGAATTTCACAGAGGACAGCCCCCCATGAGCACCCCTTCGCTTCTTATCCTGCCCGGCGATGGCATCGGCCCCGAGGTGATGGCCGAGGTTCGCAAGATCATCGACTGGTACGGTGCCCATCGCGGGCTGGCCTTTGACGTCTCCGAAGATCTGGTGGGCGGATCGGCCTATGACGTCCACGGCACCCCGCTGCATGACGACACCATGGCCAAGGCACAGGCCGTGGATGCCGTGCTGTTGGGCGCGGTTGGCGGCCCGAAATACGACGTGCTGGATTTTTCGGTCAAGCCGGAGCGGGGCCTGCTGCGTCTGCGCAAGGAAATGGACCTATTCGCCAACCTGCGCCCGGCGCAGTGTTTTGATGCGCTGGCGGATTTCTCCTCGCTGAAGAAGGAGGTGGTGGCCGGCCTGGACATCATGATCGTGCGGGAGCTGACCTCCGGCATCTATTTTGGTGAACCGCGCGGGATCATCGAGGAAGGCAATGAGCGCGTGGGCATCAACACCCAGCGCTACACCGAATCCGAGATCGACCGCGTGGCGCGTGCCGCCTTTGAGCTGGCCAAGAAGCGCAATGGCAAGGTCTGCTCCATGGAGAAGGCCAATGTGATGGAATCCGGCATCCTGTGGCGCGAGGTTGTCACCGAAGTGGGCAAGGACTACCCCGAGGTGGAGCTGAGCCACATGTATGCCGACGCAGGGGCGATGCAGCTGTGCCGCTGGCCCAAGCAGTTTGACGTGATCGTGACGGACAACCTGTTTGGCGATCTGCTGTCCGATGCCGCGGCGATGCTGACAGGCAGCCTCGGGATGCTGCCCTCCGCCAGCCTGGGCGCGCCCATGGACAATGGCCGGCCCAAGGCACTGTATGAGCCGGTGCATGGCTCTGCCCCCGATATCGCGGGCCAGGGCAAGGCCAATCCCATCGCCTGTATCCTGAGCTTTGCGATGGCGCTGCGCTACAGCTTTGATCAGGGCACCGAGGCCGACCGGCTGGAGAAAGCCGTGGAAAAGGTGCTGGCTGACGGGGTGCGCACGGCGGATCTGCTGGGCGAGGAGGGCGCGGTGCCGGTCAGCACATCGGGCATGGGTGACGCGATCCTTGCGGCGCTGACCGAGAGCCTCTGACCGGGGTAAGGGGGCGCTGCCCCCGCCCGCCGCGATGCGGCGGACTCCCCCGGAGTTTATCTGGCAAGATGAAGGGGCGGGCGGCTTGATGCCGCCCTTTTGTTTGCGCTAGCAAGGGGGTGTTCGGAACAGGAGCGCGCGATGTCTTCCAATGTTCGAGGCGGTTTCCTGGCGCTGTTGGCCTTTGCGATCTTTTCGGCGCATGATGTGATCGTGAAGGTTCTGGGGGCGTTCTACACGCCGTTTCAGATTGTATTCTTCGGTGTCTTGTTCAGCTTCCCGCTGGCCAGCCTGATGCTGATCCAGGATCCGCGGCCCGGCCATTTGCGGCCCGTCCATCCCGGTTGGACGGGGCTGCGGACTGTGGCCACGGTGGCCACGGGCGTCTGTGCGTTTTTTGCGTTCTCAACGCTACCTCTGGCGCAGGTCTATGCGATCCTGTTCGCCATGCCCTTGCTGATCACGGTCTTGTCCATCCCGGTGCTGGGAGAGCGCGTTGGCCCGCGGCGTGGGGTGGCGGTGCTGGTGGGGTTGGTCGGGGTGCTGGTGGTGCTGCGGCCCGGTGCGACGGAGTTGCAGGTTGGCCATCTGGCGGCGCTGGCGGCTGCGGTCTGCGGGGCGGCGGCCTCGGTGATCGTGCGCAAGATCGGCCATGCGGAGCGGAGCGTCGTGTTGCTGTTGTATCCGATGTTACTGAATTTCGCGCTGACGGGGATGCTGATGCCATGGGTCTATGAGCCGATGCCGGGCGCGCATTTGCTGGGTCTGGCCCTGCTGGCGGTTCTGGCATTCGCGGCATCTGCGCTGGTGATCTTTGCCTATCGTGCGGGTGAGGCCGTGGTGGTGGCGCCGATGCAGTATTCCCAGATGCTGTGGGCGGCGCTGTATGGGGCGGTATTCTTCGACGAATTCCCAGATGTCTGGACCGTTCTGGGGGCGGGAATCATCATTGCGTCCGGCATTTACATCCTGATGCGAGAGCGGGATGGCCGGGTTTCGGAGCATCGGCCCGTGTCGGCTTCGCGCTTGCGGCCGGATACCGGGGTTGTGCCACGGCTGGGGGTGTTGCGGCGGGCGCGGGCCGTCCGGAAAAATGGCACCGATTGAGCCTTGTCAAGCGGGCGGGGTTGGGGTAGGCCCCGCGTCACGGTCGGAGTGTAGCTCAGCCTGGTAGAGCACTGTCTTCGGGAGGCAGGGGCCGGAGGTTCGAATCCTCTCACTCCGACCAATAATTTCCAGATAATTCCAATTCTGTGCATTTCGCTTGCGGGCTTAACCCGGGCGCAGGGTGTTCGCGTCACAGTCGCGGTGTCTTTTCCTTTTGCCGGAGGCACCCATGACCCGATTTGCCCTTGCTGCCCTGTTCTGCGCCCTTGGTGGCGCCGCGCCTGCGCTGGACCTCAGCGATCAGGTATCCAAATACCTTGAAAATGAGGTCAAGCCCTGGATCAACGCGCCGATGCTGGTTGCGGCCGTCGTGGCGCAGAATGAACGGTCCGCAGGGCTGGACGCGGATGCCATCCTGGACCTGGATCAAGCCTGGCGCGGCGAGATCGGTGCGGATGACGCGCCGCTGATCACATCTGTCGTTGCAAGCCGTGTTTCGGAATATCTGCGCCGCAAGATGCAGGACAGTGCCGGTTTGATCCGTGAGGTCATCGTGATGGATGCGCAGGGCCTCAACGTGGCGGTGTCTGAGGTGACATCCGATTACTGGCAGGGTGATGAGGCCAAGTATCGCCAGACCTATCTGGCGGGGCCGGATGCGCTGCATGTGGCGGAGGTGGAATTCGACGAGTCCACCCAAACCTACATGGTTCAGGCCTCCTTCACGCTTGTGCATCCCGCGGATGGCGCACCCATTGGCGCCATCACGATCGGGCTGGATGCAGAAGCCTTCATGTGATGCGAAAAGGATCCCCCGCAATGAGTGCAAACAGGATGTCGGGCGCCATCCGGCGGATGGCTGCGTCGATCTTCGTCAAGGCGGCCGCGGCGATGTTGATGTGCACCATCATCGTGTCGGGCGTGCTGTACATGCAGGCGGCGCATCTGATCGCCCGGACGGTAGAGCAGGCCATGGCCCGCAGCGTGGACCAGATTGCGGGAAGTGGCGCCGAGGCGCTGGTGGCACCGTTGCGCTTTGAGGCCGTGTCAAAAATCGATGAGGCGGCCGCGCTGGCCTATGAAAGTGCGGGTGAAAGCGCCGAAGGTGTGATTGTTCTGTCCGCCACGGGGGAGGTTCTGGCGCAGCGCGGTGCGCCGGCGCCTGGCCTTCTTGACCTGGCCGCGCAGGCCCAAGGGCAGGGCGCGCCCGCCTCCGCAGAGGGGGGGCTGGCCGTGGCGCATCCTGTTCTGCAGGGGGCCGATGGGCGGGTTCTGGGCGTCATCGGGGTGTCCCTGGATGCGCAAACCGCCCTGGCCGAGGTGCGGGTTGCGGAACGGTCCATGGCGATTGCGGCGGCGGTGCTGTTCATTGCCCTTGCGGGCGTGACCATCCTGGGGCTGCGGCGCATCCTGGCCCGGCCCATGCACCGGATCGAGGCGCGCATTCATGCAGCGGCCCAGGGTGACTATGACAGCCCGGTTCCGGGGTTGAACCCGGACAGCGAATTCGGGCGGATGGCCGCGCAGTTGCAGGCCTTGCTGGACCGTCTTGCCGACAGCCGTGCGAAGGACGCGCAGCGAGAGGCCGACTACAAGGCCCAGAAAGAGGTGGTGCAACATCTGGGCGACGGTTTGAATGAACTGGCCAGCGGCTTGCTCAACCTTGGCATCCAGAACGGCTTTCCGCCGGAGTATGAGGCCTTGCGCCAGAATTTCAACGAGGCCGTGGCCAACCTGCGCTCCGCCTTGATGGATGTGCAGGTCAGTGCGCAGTCGATTTCTGGCGGGGCGGCACGCATCTCGCAGGGCACGGATGACCTGTCCCGCCGCACGGCCAACCAGGCCGCAACGCTGGAGGAGACAGCCGCCGCGCTGGACCAGATGTTGAAGAGCGTGCGGTCATCGGCGGAAAATTCTGAAAAGGTCTCTGAGGCCGTCAGCCACACCAGCCGGCTTGCCGAACAGAACGGTGTGATGATGCAGAACGCCATCAAGGCGATGGCAGCGATCCAGAACTCCTCTGAAAAGATTGAGCAGATCATCACCGTGATCGACGATATCGCCTTTCAAACCAACCTTCTGGCGCTGAATGCGGGGGTGGAGGCGGCGCGGGCAGGGTCTGCGGGCAAGGGGTTTGCCGTTGTCGCCTCCGAGGTGCGGGCACTGGCGCAAAGGTCTTCCGAGGCGGCGATGGAGATCAAGTCATTGATCCACAATTCCACGGGCCAGATCGATGAAGGGGTCAAGCTGGTGGAGGGCGCGGGGGATGCCCTGAGCGAGGTTGTCGCCAAGGTGGAGCATGTGACCCAGCTCGTCTCCGGGATTGCCGCCGCCGCAACCGAGCAGGCCCAAGGTCTGACGGAGATCAATCAGTCGGTCAGCCAGCTGGATCATGTCACGCAGCAAAACGCGGAAATGGTGGAGAACTCGGCCCGCGATACCCGCAAGCTGACCTCTGACGCGGAACGTCTGACCAGCCTGGTGGCGCAGTTTCATATCATGGAGGCCTCCGCTTGTGCTGCTGCCAAGGTTGCCTGACGCGGAAGGCCGAATGGGCGCGGGCGGCTTGCATTCCCGGTGATTTCTGCGACTTTCCCTCCGCCGGCCCGGCCGACTGCCGCGACAGTTCGTGTGAGGCTGGCCATGACTGCGGGGGGATGCACAAGATGAAACAGACAGTTGCGGATCTGTTGGCCGAACAGCCAGGGGATGACCGGGCGATCGGTGCGATCGGACGGGATGATCTGGACTACGACGGTTTGCGCGGTCTGACGGACCAAACGCGCGCCGCGCTGCGCGGGTTTGGCCTGGGCGTCAGGGATCGGGTTGCCATTGTCCTGCCCAACGGGCCCGAGATGGCGACCGCGTTCATCACCCTGGCGCAGGCCGTTGTCACGGCACCTTTGAACCCGGCCTACCGGCAGGAAGAGTTTGCCTTTTATCTGGAAGACCTTGGCGCGCGTGCGATCGTTTTGGCCGAGGGCGAGGATGGCCCTGCACATGCCGCCGCACAGGCGCTGGGTTTGATGATCCTGCGGCTGTCCGTGCCAGAAGGCGCGCCGGCGGGTGTCTTTACCCTGTCGGCGCAAGGGGCTGGCGCCGCGGCGGAGCCGGGTGTGCCCGGACCGCAGGATATTGCGCTGATCCTGCACACCTCCGGCACCACGTCACGGCCGAAGATCGTGCCGCTGACCCAGGCCAACCTGGCGGCCTCGGCGGGCAATATCGCGCGATCTCTGGCGCTGAGCCCGACGGATCGGTGTTTGAACGTGATGCCACTGTTTCATATCCACGGACTGGTTGCGGCGGTCACCTCTTCTCTCAGCGCGGGAGCGTCGATCTGCTGCGCGCCGGGCTTTGACGCGATGCGTTTCTTTGGCTGGATGAAAGAGGCGCGGCCCAGTTGGTACACGGCGGTGCCGACCATGCATCAGGCGTTGCTGACCCGTGCCGGGCGCAACGCCGATGTGATCCGCGACGTGCCGCTGCGGTTCTTGCGCTCGTCCTCGGCCAGTCTGCCTGCGCAAGTGATGGAGGCGCTGCGCGAGACTTTCGGTGCGCCGGTGGTTGAGGCCTATGGCATGACCGAGGCGGCGCATCAGATGTGCTGCAATCCGCTGGACCGGCAGAAACCGGGCAGCGTTGGCGTGGCCGCCGGGCCTGCCGTGCGCATCGCCCATGAGGCCGAGGACAGGTTGATCGACGGCACGGGGGAGGTTGTGATCAGTGGCCCCAACGTCACCCCGGGGTATGAGAGCAACCCCGACGCCAATGCCAAGAGCTTTTTTGAGGCCGAGGGCCAGCGCTGGTTCCGCACTGGCGATCAGGGTGCCTTTGATGAAGACGGGTTCCTGCATCTGACCGGTCGGTTGAAGGAGATCATCAACCGCGGCGGTGAGAAGATCAGCCCCCTGGAAGTGGATGGCGTTCTGATGGACCACCCGGAGGTTCGGCAGGTTGTGACCTTTGCGCTGCCCCATCCCAAGCTGGGCGAGGAGGTGGCCGCCGCCGTGGTGTTGACCGAAGGCGGCACCGCAACGGAGGCTGATATCCGCGCCTTCGCCCGCGAAAGGCTGGCCGATTTCAAGGTGCCGCGCCGTGTGATCCTGATGGATGACATTCCAAAGGGGGCAACGGGCAAGATGCAGCGCATCGGCCTTGCCGAGAAGTTGGGCCTGTTGACGCCGGGGTGACCTGGCCGCCGCTGTTGCGGCTGTGGGCTGAACCGGGGGCGCCATCATCCGGCGGTTGCGAATGCGGCACCTGCGGGAGCCTCCGGCGGGAGTTTATCTGGCAAGATGAAGCGGGCGCGTTGCGTCGGCAGGAGGTGTGGCGGTGAAGATCTGTATTTTCGGGGCAGGGGCGATTGGCGGCTATATGGGTGCCAAGCTGGCGCAGGCGGGGGCTGAGGTCTCGCTCGTGGCGCGTGGCCCGCATCTGGCGGCCATGCAGGCCAATGGTTTGACGCTGATCGAGGACGGTCAGGAGCAGCGTGTTGCGGTGCGCGCGTCTGATGACCCTGCGGCGTTGGGGGTGCAGGATTATGTCATCGTGACGCTGAAGGCCCATTCGGTGCCCGGCGTGGTGGACAAGATGGCGCCGTTGATCGGCCCGCAGACCACCGTTGTGAGCGGGGTGAATGGTGTGCCGTGGTGGTATTTCCACAAGGTCGGCGGGCTGTTGGAAGGAACGCGGCTGGCGAGTGTGGATCCGGGGGACCGGCAATGGCAGGGGATCGGCCCGGACCGGGTTCTGGGCTGTGTGGTGTATCCTGCCGCCGAAGTGTCCGCGCCCGGTGTGATCCGCCATATCGAGGGCAATCGCTTTTCGCTGGGCGAGCCGGATGGCAGCAAGTCCGACCGCGCCATGGCGCTGAGCAAGGCGCTGTCCGCCGCCGGATTGAAGGCGCCGGTGCGGCCGCGGTTGCGCGATGAGATCTGGGTGAAGCTGTGGGGCAACCTGAGCTTCAACCCGATCAGCGCGCTGACCCATGCCACGTTGGATGTGTTGTGCACGGATCCCGGCACGCGCGCGGTGGCCCGGGCGATGATGGTGGAGGCGCAGCAGATCGCCGAGACGTTGGGCGTGAAATTCCCCATCGATGTGGACCGGCGCATTGATGGGGGTGCCGCTGTCGGGGCGCACCGGACCTCGATGCTGCAGGATCTTGACGCGGGGCGGCCGATGGAGATCGATGCGCTGCTGGGATCGGTGCAGGAGTTGGGCCGCATTCTGGACCTGCCGACACCGACCATCGATACCGTGCTGGCATTGGTGCAGCTGCGCGCCCGGCAGGCGGGGCTGTATGGGTGACCCCGGCGCGGGCGATCCGCGCCGCGCCGGGGGTGTGGTGCGTCAGCCCGCGATCATTTCGGCCTGGCGCACGATGACCTCTGCCTGTTTGATGGATGCGATGTCGATCAGCTTGCCCTTGTAGGTGGTGGCGCCTTCGCCGCGGGCCTTGGCTTCTTCCATGGCTTGCAGGATCTCACGCGCCTCTTGCACGGCGGCGTCGGAGGGAGTGAAGACCTCATTCGCCAGGGCGATCTGCTTGGGGTGGATCGCCCATTTGCCGACCATGCCCAGCGTGGCGGAGCGCAGCGCCTGTGCGCGGAAGCCCTCATCATCGGAGAAATCGCCGAAGGGGCCATCCACGGGCAGCACGCCATGGGTGCGGCAGGCGGCGACGATGGCGGCCTGTGCCCAATGCCACGGGTCTGACCAATGCCTGGTTCCGTCGCGCAGCATGTAGTAGTTTTCCTGCGTGCCGCCGATGCCGGTGGTGGCCATGCCCATGGAGGCGGCGAAATCCGCCGCACCAAGACTCATGGCCTGCAGGCGGGGGGAGGCGGCGGCGATTTCTTCCACATGGGCGATGCCGGCGGCGGATTCGATGATAACCTCAAAGGCGATGCGCTTGCTGCGGCCCTTGGCGGCTTCGATCGCGGAGACGAGCGCATCCACGGCGTAAATGTCGGCGGCGCAGCCGACCTTGGGGATCATGATCTGGTCCAGCCGTTCAGGCGCCTGTTCCAGCAGGTCCACCACGTCCCGATACCAGAAGGGCGTGTCCAGCCCGTTGATGCGCACGGACAGCGTCTTGCTGCCCCAGTCCACATCGCCGATGGCCTGGATGACATTGGCGCGGGCGCTGTCCTTGTCGCTGGGCGCCACCGAATCTTCGAGGTCCAGGTTGATGACATCGGCGGCGGAAGCGGCCATCTTCTCAAACAGGGCGGGGCGGGATCCGGGGCCGAACAGCTGGCAGCGGTTGGGGCGGGCCGGGGCGGGCGGTTGCACGCGGAAGGACATGGGTGCCTCTTTCTGGTAATGAAATTGCGATTTTTCCGACCTCTCGGTTATTTACTTTCGTCTTTGCCCGCAAGGCCAATTTGCAGGTGCAGCATTTGGGCCTGCTGCGCCAGTACGGGAGGATCTGCCGAAAATTCGCGCAAAATCGGTGAATCCTTGCGCAAAAAGTCGATAATCTGGCGAGATTGCAAGCACATTGCCCTGAAACGCTGGCAAGCTGCGGTGCAACTGTTCAGGAGGACGCTCGCATGATCAAGACGCCTTATCTGCTTTTCCTGGGGGACGCGCCCGATGCGCTGGCGGCGAAGGTGGCCCGCGGCATTCGGGACTGGCGGCCCGAGTTCTGCCTGGGGCAGATTCGCCTGCCGGGCTGCGCCGCGGACATGGGCGTGCCCGACATGACCCTGGCCGAGGCTCGCACCGCAGGTGCGCAGACGCTGGTGATTGGCGTGGCCAACCGGGGCGGCGTGATCTCGCCCGCCTGGAAAAAGGTGCTGGTGCAGGCGCTGGAGGAAGGGTTCGATCTGGCCAGCGGGCTGCACAACCTGCTGCGGGACGAGCCTGACCTGCGCGCCGTGGCCGAGGCGACGGGCCAGCAGCTGCATGACGTGCGGGTGCCGTCCGTTGACTACCCCATCGCCAATGGCGAGCGGCGCCGGGGCAAGCGGGTGCTGGCCGTGGGCACGGATTGTTCGGTGGGCAAGATGTACACCGCGCTGTGCCTGGAAAAGGAAATGCGCGCCCGTGGGATGAAGGCCAGCTTTCGCGCCACGGGGCAGACCGGCATTCTGATCACGGGCGATGGTGTGCCGCTGGATGCGGTTGTGGCGGATTTCATGGCCGGGTCCATCGAATGGCTGACCCCGGACAATGATGACGATCATTGGGACATTATCGAAGGGCAGGGCAGCCTGTTCCATGTCAGCTATTCCGGCGTATCCATGGCGCTGATCCACGGTGGCCAGCCCGATGCGCTGATCCTGTGCCATGAGCCGACGCGCACGCATATGCGCGGGTTGCCGGGCTACGCGCTGCCCGCGCTTGAGGATGTGCGGGACACGGCGCTGATGATGGCGCGCGTGGCCAATCCCGCCGCCACGGTCACGGGCGTGTCCGTCAACACCCAAGGCATCGCGGATGAGGCCGAGGCGCGCGCCTATCTGGCCGAGGTCGAGGCGCGTCTGGGCTTGCCGGCGGTGGACCCTTATCGGTTTGGCGCGGGCAAGCTGGTGGATGCCTTGGCGGCACTGTGACTGGGCGTGGCGCAGGATCGGGAGAACATCATGCAGATCACGTCGGCGGTTGAACGGTTCAATCTGGCGGAGGCCTTCACCATCAGCCGGGGCTCTCGCACCTTGGCAGAGGTGGTGACAGTCACCGTCT
>CBFHYV010000049.1:0-14490 GCA_965660085.1 uncultured Paracoccaceae bacterium | reverse complement strand
CAGCAGAGCTGTATCGCCGCTTCGTGGAGGAGGAAGACGGTTTGGGCCGCGATTTTTCCGCTATGCTGCCCCGGTTTGAAACCCGCAGCCGCGCGGAGTGACATTTAGCGCATCACCGCTCACGTTTTCTTGTGCGAGACAGCCTGTCACGGACAAGACATGCAGCTTCTGTTATATGACAGGGCATCCCAACGCCGTAACGGCACAACCGGAGAAGACCATGTTCCAGAAAAACGTCGGCGGCTTTGACCGCATCGCCCGCATCGTGATCGGTGTCGCCCTCATCGCCGGGTTCTTCCTGAACCGCGATGGGGCCTATAGCTGGCTGTATCTGCTGGGTGTCATCCCGCTGGCCACTGGCCTGTTCAGCAGCTGCGCGCTGTATTCCCTGCTGGGTGTGAACACCTGCCGCAAGGGCTGACCGGCCCCCACCGCGCCCAACCCTCAGGGCGCGGTGCCCTGCATCGCCCGCTGCACCTGTGCGCGGGCGGCCCGGGCGATGCGCGCGCCTTCGTCGATCGCCTCGCCCGCGCGGAACATCTCCATCACTGACATGTGGTTCAAATCAGCCTCCAGCAGCACATGCGGCGGATCGGCGGCGTGGCGGGCCTTGCGCAGAAACTCCGTCAGGATGTCGATGGAGGTGGAAACCACATCCATCATGGCAGGCTCTCCCGGCTCCTGCCGGCCCTGCGGCCACAGGCCTTGCAAGCTGTCCGGCAGATAGCTGCGCAGCTGATCCCCACCCAGCCGGTGCCAGAAATCCCCTTCCATCTCCGGCGCCCAAAGCGGGCCATCGCCCTTGGCATTGGGGTTCACCGCAATGGTCACATCCGCCCCCAAGGCCCGGCAGGCCGAGGTGGGGACCGGATTGATCAGCCCCCCATCCAGCAGCCACCGCCCCCGGATCTGGCGCGGGGGAAACACGCCCGGAATGGCGATGGAGGCGCGGATTGCCTCATGCAAATCGCCCTCGGCCAGCCAGACCTCCCGGCCAGAGGCCATGTCCGTGGTCACCGCCATGAAGGGATGGTCCAGATCCTCGATCCGTTCGGGCAGACCAAGGTCATGGAACACCTCGGCAATGGCATCGCCCGCCACAAGGCCGCCGCCCTCCAGCCGCAGATCGATATGGCGCAGGAAGCGCGCGCGGGTCAGGCCGCGGGCCCAGTCCTCCAGCGCGCCAAGGCAGCCCGCCGCCCAGGCCGCCCCCACCAACGCGCCCATGGAACAGCCCGCCACGACATCGGGGCGCACATCCATCTGGTCCAACGTGCGCAGGACGCCGATATGGCACCAACCCCGCGCCCCGCCAGAACCGAGCGCGAGCCCCAGCCGGGGTTTGGGGCCATGATCCTGCGGGCCGCGGGGCGTGTCGGCGGTTGTGTCGGTCATGATGAGGCTCCGGGATGTCTGGGGCGGCGCATCCGCCGGGGGAACAGGTGACAGGCCGCGCCACCGGGCGCAACCGCCGCGCGGGTCATTGCGCGGCGATCCCTTTCTGGGTCAGCATCGCCGCCAGATAGCGCCCGGTGTGCGAGGCCTCCACCTGCGCCACCTTTTCCGGCGTGCCCGTGGCCACCAGCATGCCGCCGCCATCGCCGCCCTCTGGCCCGATGTCGATGATCCAGTCCGCGGTCTTGATGACATCCAGGTTGTGTTCAATCACCACAACGGTGTTGCCCTGCTCCACCAGCTCATGCAGCACCTCCAGCAGCTTGCGCACATCCTCGAAATGCAGGCCCGTCGTCGGCTCATCCAAGATATAGAGCGTCCGCCCCGTGGACCGCCGCGCCAGTTCCTTGGAGAGTTTCACGCGCTGCGCCTCGCCGCCGGACAGGGTGGTGGCCTGCTGGCCGACCTTGATATAGCCCAGCCCCACACGCATCAGCGCATCCATCTTTTCGCGGATGCTGGGCACGGCCTGGAAGAAGCCCTGCGCATCTTCAACCGTCATATCAAGAACGTCCGCGATGCTCTTGCCCTTGAACCGAATTTCCAGGGTTTCCCGGTTGTATCGCGCGCCCTTGCAGGTTTCACATTCCACATAGACATCGGGCAGGAAGTGCATCTCGATCTTGATGACGCCATCGCCCTGGCAGGCCTCGCACCGGCCGCCCTTGACGTTGAAGCTGAACCGCCCGGGCTTGTAGCCGCGGGCCTTGGCCTCCGGCAGGCCGGCGAACCAGTCCCGGATGGGGGTGAAGGCGCCGGTATAGGTGGCGGGGTTGCTGCGCGGGGTGCGGCCGATGGGGCGCTGGTCAATGTCGATCACCTTGTCCAGGTGTTCAAACCCGCGGATGGTTTCGCACGGTGCCGGGGTTTCGCGCGCGCCATTCAGCTTCATCGCCGCGTTCTTGTAGAGGGTTTCGATCGTCAGCGTGGATTTCCCGCCGCCCGAGACACCCGTCACGCAGATGAAACGGCCCAGCGGGAAATCGACCGTCAGATCCTTGAGGTTGTTGCCGCTGGCCTTGCGCACGGTCAGCTTCTTGCCGTTGCCCTTGCGGCGGGTGGCGGGCACGTCAATGCGGCGGGTGCCGGACAGGTATTGCCCTGTCAGACTGCCCGGATCTGCGGCCACCTCCTCTGGCCGGCCCTGGCTGACGATGCGGCCGCCATGCACACCGGCGCCCGGCCCGATGTCGAACACATAATCCGCCTCGCGGATCGCATCCTCGTCATGTTCCACCACCAGCACGGTATTGCCCTGGTCGCGCAGCGATTTCAGCGTCTCCAACAACCTGTCATTGTCACGCTGGTGCAGGCCGATGGACGGCTCATCCAGCACATACAGCACCCCCGTCAAGCCAGAGCCGATCTGGCTGGCCAGGCGGATCCGCTGGCTTTCGCCGCCAGACAGCGTGCCCGCCGCGCGCGACAGCGTCAGGTATTCCAACCCGACATTGTTGAGAAAGCCCAGACGTTCACGGATTTCCTTCACGATGGCGCGGGCAATTTCCTTCCGCTGGGGGCTGAGGCTGTCCATCACGCCCTCGATCCAGGACAGCGCATCGCGGATGGATTTTTGCACCACATGGCCAATGTGATGATCGGCAATGCGCACGGCCAGCGCCTCTGGCCGCAACCGGAACCCGCCACAGGCGCCGCAGCTGCGGTTGTTCTGATAGCGCTCGAACTCCTCGCGCACCCAGGCGCTGTCGGTTTCGCGGTAGCGGCGTTCCATGTTCGGGATCACGCCCTCGAACACGCGGGTGACGTTATAGACGCGGCCGCCTTCGTCATAGCGGAAGTCGATCTCTTCCTCGCCAGAGCCATGAAGGAAGACCTGTTGCACATGCGCGGGCAGATCCTTCCACCGCGCGCGGGCGTCGAATTCATAATGGCGGGCGATGGCCTCGATCGTTTGCAGGAAATAGGGGCTTTTGCCCTTGCGCCAGGGCGCCAGCGCCCCGTCAGAGATCTTGAGCGTCTGGTCCGGCACCACCAGCCGTTCATCAAAGAACAGTTCCACCCCAAGCCCGTCACAGTCCGGGCAGGCCCCGAAGGGCGCGTTGAAGGAGAATAGCCGCGGCTCGATTTCCGGGATGGTGAAGCCGCTGACCGGGCAGGCGAAGTTTTCCGAAAACGTGATGCGCTCCGGCTCATCGCCGTCTTCCCGCGGGGCGGTTTCCAGAATGGCGATGCCTTCTGCCAGGTCCAGCGCGGTGCGCAGGCTGTCGGCCAGGCGGGTCTCCATGCCTTCCCGCACCACGATGCGATCCACCACCACATCGATGTCATGGCGGAATTTCTTGTCCAGCTTCGGCGGCTCGTCCAGCTCATGGAAGGTGCCATCGACCTTGACGCGCTGAAAGCCTTGCTTGCGCAGTTCCAGCATCTCCTTGCGGTATTCGCCCTTGCGGTCCCGCACGATGGGCGCCAGCAGATGCGCGCGCGTGCCCTCCGGCAGGGCCATGATGCGGTCCACCATGTCCTGCACCTGCTGCGCCTCAATGGGCAGGCCGGTGGCGGGGCTGTAGGGCGTGCCGACGCGGGCAAACAGCAGCCGCAGATAATCATAAACCTCCGTCACCGTCCCAACGGTAGAGCGCGGGTTCTTCGAGGTTGTCTTTTGTTCGATGGAAATGGCGGGGCTGAGGCCCGAGATGTGGTCCACATCGGGTTTCTGCATCATGTCCAGGAACTGCCGCGCGTAGGCTGACAGGCTTTCGACATAGCGGCGCTGGCCTTCGGCATAGATCGTATCAAACGCCAGGCTGGACTTGCCAGAGCCGGACAGCCCAGTGATCACCACCAACTGGTCGCGGGGGATGTCCACATCCACGTCCTTGAGGTTGTGCTCGCGCGCGCCGCGCACCTCGATGTGCTTCAACTCGGGCATTTGATTTCCTTTCGCCACGTGGGGCAAGGATAGTGCAGCGGCGCGCAGGCTCCAACCGAAAAGAGTGAACATAAAGAGAACACAGGCATTCCCGCCTAGGGGATGCTTTACATTCTGAAAACAGAATGTAATAAAGGCGCGTAGCCAGAAGGAGAGCGGCCATGTTCGCCCTGTTCAAACAAGACAAATCTGCCCGCATGACCCTCGCCGAGGCAATCGCCCTGTCCGCGAAGGGAGAGATGGTGCTGCTGGACATCCGCGATGGTGCGGAACTGGCCGCCACGGGCCGGGCCAAGGGCGCGCTGCATGTGCCGCTGGCCGTGCTGACGATGAAGGCGGACCCCCGCAGCCCCGAATGCCTGCCAGCGCTGAAATCCGGCAAGCCCATCGGCGTGTATTGCGCATCTGGCGCGCGGTCCGCGATGGCGCGGGGCGCGCTGGCCCGCATGGGCCATGCGCAGGTTCACAACCTTGGCGGGCTGGCACATTGGAAGGCCGCAGGCGGCCCCGTCACGCGCTGAGCGCCAGGCCGCGCTTCCCCTCAGCGATACCGCAGAGAGATACCATCGGCGAACAGATGCACCCGATCCGGCGTGGTGGTCAGCCGTACGGTCTGGCCCCGCAGCCCGGCATGGGTGCCCGGCAGCTTGGCGGTCACCGGCGTGTCGGCGTCATGATCCAGATAGGCCAGCGTGACCTCGCCCAGGGCCTCGGTGATGCCCACCCGCCCCTCGAAGAACCACGGCACGCTGCCATCGGCCAGGGCGCAATCTTCGGGCCGGACCCCGACATTGACCTGCAGGCCCATGTCAGCCTCCGTCGTGGGATAGTCTGACAGCGCGATGCCATCGCCTGCCAGATGCACCCGCGTCTGCGCGCCGGTTTCCACGATGCGCCCGGGCAGCAGGTTCATGGCCGGGCTGCCGATAAATTGCGCCACGAATTCGCTGTTGGGCCGCTCATACAACTCCAACGGCGTGCCGACCTGCGCGATGCCCTTGTTGGCCAGCACCACGATGCGGCTGGCCAGGGTCATCGCCTCCACCTGGTCATGGGTGACATAGATCATGGTGCTGTCGGGCATG
Organism: uncultured Paracoccaceae bacterium; assembly: GCA_965660085.1. GTDB lineage: Bacteria > Pseudomonadota > Alphaproteobacteria > Rhodobacterales > Rhodobacteraceae > CBFHYV01. Next base: position 9,060 of record CBFHYV010000049.1, on the reverse strand, counting down.
GATTCCTTCAGCTGCGCAATCTCGATCCGCGTGGCCACGCGCAGCGCCGCATCCAGGTTCGACAGCGGCTCATCGAACAGATAGACCTTGGGGTCCCGCACGATGGCCCGGCCAATGGCCACGCGCTGCCGCTGCCCGCCGGACAGCGCCTTGGGCAGACGATCCAGATAGGGTTCCAACTGCAGGATACGCGCGGCGCGGGTCACGGCGGCCTCGATCTCGGCCGGGGTCTTGCGCGCGATGCGCAGCGCGAAGGCCATGTTTTCCCGCACCGTCATATGCGGGTAGAGCGCGTAGGACTGGAACACCATCGCAATCCCGCGCTGCGCGGGGGGCACGTCATTGACCACCTCGCCATCGATTTCCAGCGTGCCGCCGGTGATCCGCTCCAACCCCGCGATCATGCGCAGCAGCGTGGATTTCCCGCAGCCCGAAGGCCCGACGAACACGATCAGTTCGCCGGTTTCGATCTGCAGGTTGATGTCCTGCAGCACGGTGACCGCATTGCCATAGGTCTTTTCAACCGATGTCAGCTTCAGATCCGCCATTGTGGTCCCCTCCCCTCGGGCTGTGTCAATCCGGCAGGCGCACGGCCAGGCAAGGCTGCCACGGGCCAAGATGCAGGCGCCCGTCCGGCGCGGCGCTGGTGCTGCCAAGTTCCAGCCCGATCTGCCCCCAGTTGCCCGCGGGCATGTCCATCACCGCGGGCTCGGCGCTGAGGTTGATGGCCACGAACAGCTCCTCCTCCGGGCTGATGCGGCGGAAATGCACGATGCTGCCGCTGGCCTGCACGGTGTCATGATCCCCGCGCAACAGCGCCGGGTGGCTGCGGCGGAAGCCGATGACGCGGCGGTAGTGGTGCAGCAAGGCGCCCGGATCGGCCTCTTGCGCGGATACGGCGCGGCTGGCGTGGTCATGGGACACCGGCAGCCAGGGCACACCGCTGGAAAAGCCTGCGTTCACGGCATCATCCTGCCAGACCATCGGCGTGCGGCAGCCATCGCGGCCCTTGAACTCTGGCCAGAATTCGATGCCGTAGGGGTCCTGCAGATCCTCAAAGGCCAGATCCGCCTCCGGCAGGCCCAATTCCTCGCCTTGGTAAATGCAGACAGAGCCGCGCAGACACATCAGCAGCGTGGCATAGGCGCGCTGTGCGGGGGGCGTCAGATCCCACCGGCTGGCGTGGCGCATCACGTCATGGTTGGAAAACGCCCAGCAGGGCCAGCCCTCCGCCGCGACAGCATCGACCTGCGCCATGACCTCGGCCACGCGCCCGGCGGTCAGCACATCGCGGGCCAGGAATTCAAAGGCATAGCACATATGCACGCCATCCGGGCCACGGGTGTATTCGCCCATCAGCTCCAGCCCACGCTGGGCATCGCCCACCTCACCCACGGCGGCGGTGGCGGGATATTCATCCAGCAGCGCCCGGAACCGCGCCAGGAAGGCCAGGTTTTCCGGCTGGTTCTTGGAATGGATGTGTTCCTGATGGTTATAGGGGTTCACCGAAGGCGCGATAGTGGCATTGCGCCGCTCCGGCGGCAGGGCGGGATTGTCGCGCAGCTGCGCATCGGCGAAGTAGAAGTTGATCGTGTCAAGGCGGAACCCGTCCACCCCACGGTCCAGCCAGAACCGCGTGACCTCCAGCAGCGCATCCTGCACATCGGGGTTGTGAAAGTTCAGATCCGGCTGCGAGGCCAGGAAGTTGTGCAGGTAATACTGCTCCCGCCGGGTGTCCCAATGCCAGGCCACCCCGCCGAAGATGGACAGCCAGTTGTTGGGCGGTGTGCCATCGGGCTTGGGGTCCGCCCAGACATACCAGTCCGCCTTGGGGTTGTCGCGGCTGGTGCGGCTTTCCTTGAACCAGGCGTGCTGGTCGGAGGTATGCGACAGCACCAGATCGATCATCACCTTGATGCCATGCTGATGCGCTGTCTGTACCAGCACATCGAAATCCGCCAGAGAGCCGAACATCGGGTCCACGTCGCAATAATCGCTGACGTCATAGCCGAAATCCTTCATCGGGCTGGCGAAGAAGGGTGAAATCCAGATGGCGTCCACACCCAGCGAGGCGATGTGCGGCAGGCGATGCGCGATGCCCAGCAGGTCACCGATGCCATCGCCGTTGCTGTCCTGATAGCTGCGCGGATAGATCTGATAGATCACCGCACCGCGCCACCAGTCCTTGTCAGGGGTTGTTTGGGTCTGCATCATTGTCTTGGCTTTCGTTACTTGACGGAGCCGGCCAGCAGGCCGCGCACCAGGTATTTCTGCATGGCGAAGAACACCGCCAGCGGCACGGCGATGGACACAAAGGCCGCCGAGGCCAGGATGCCCCAATCCCCCCCGCGTGAGCCCAGCAAGTCATCGGCGATCTTGACCGTCATCACCCAGCTTTCGGCATTGGAGGGCAGGAAGACCTTGGCAACCAGCAGGTCATTCCAGGTCCACAGGAATTGAAAGATGGCAAAGCTAGCCAGCGCGGGAAAGCTCAGCGGCAGGACGATCCGGGTGAACACCTGGAAATCCGTGGCGCCATCGACCTTCGCGCTCTCGATGATGTCTCGCGGCAGGCCGACCATGTAGTTGCGCAGCAGATAGACCGCCAGCGGCAGGCCAAACCCGGTATGGGCCAGCCATATCCCGACAAAGCTCTGCCCGATCCCGATGCGGTTGTGCAGCTGCAACAGCGGCACCAGCGCCAGCTGCAAGGGCACCACAAGCAAGCCCACGATCACCGCAATCAGCAGCCCGCGGCCGGGAAATTCCATCCACGCCAGCGCATAGGCCGCAAACGCCGCGATCAGGATGGGGATGATCGTGGCCGGGATCGTCACCGTCAGCGTGTTGATGAAGGCCCGGTCCATGTTGTCGGAGGTCAGGATGGTTTCATAGTTTTCCAGCGTGAATTCCGGTGGCGTGTCGGCGGTCACATACAGGCTGGGCGCCCGCCGCAGGGCGGAGGTCTGCTCCCACCGGAACCGGCCATCGGCCAGCACGGTCAGGGCGCGGTCGAACTCTGCCGTGTCCGGCAGGAACACGCGGCCTTCCTCGTCCCGCTCGGGGAAGCTCGGCTGCCCCCCGGCGGGAAAGGCGATCACCACGCGCTCGTTCTCCACGCTGCCGTCAGGCGCGCGCAGGTCCACCCGATACCGCGCCACCGTCTGGCCCGGCGCGGCCGCATTGGGCGCGCGGGAGGTGATGCCAAAGCCCACCAGATCACCCGTATCCGTCAGGTCCCCTTCGAGGATGTGGCGGTCCCCCTCCTGCCGGGCGCCGTCCAGATCTGGCGTCACCCGATAGGATTGTTCCACGGCAAAGGGCGCCAGCCACCAGCCGGAGGCAGAGATCTGGTCCCGGTCCCGGAAGGAGGACACCAGAAGCCCCACGGTGGGCACCAGCCAAAGGATGACCAGCGCCAGCACGCTGAGGTTGGTCACGATCCGAAGCGCCGGGCTGCGGCCTGCGATATTGTCCATCTCTCGCCCTTTCCTCAGCGCATTTCCTGCCGGGCCTGCCGGATGTTCCACACCATCACCGGGGTGACGATGATCATGATGACAAAGGCCACCGCCGTGGCGCGGCCGTCATCGCGGAACATGAAATCCATCATGTAGCTTGGCAGGATCTCCGTGCGGAAATTACCGCCCGTCATGGCATAGACGATGTCAAAGACCTTCAGCGTCAGGATGGTGATGGTGGTCCAGACCACCATGATGGTATTGCGGATCTGCGGCACCTTGATGCGGAAAAAGATCTGCACAGGGTTGGCGCCATCCAGGATCGCGGCCTCTACCGTTTCTTCGGGGATGCCGCGCAGCGCGGCGGACAGGATCACCATGGCAAAGCCCGTCTGGATCCAGATCAGGATCACCATCAGGAAGAAGTTGTTCCAGAACGGAATCTGCAGCACGTCGATCGGGTCCAGCCCCATGCCATCCCGCAAGGCGTTGATGATGCCGACCTCCGCCGTGTTGGCATAGACGAATTTCCAGATCAGCGATGCGCCGACAAAGCTGATGGCCATGGGCATGAAGATCAGCGATTTCGCCACCGATCCCCAGCGCATCCGGTCCGTCAGCTGCGCCACCAGCAGGCCCAGGAAGGTGGCCGTGGCCGGCACCACCAGCACCCACAGGAAATTGTTGAACAGCGCGGTGCGAAAGCCCTCTTCCGCGAACATCTGGGTGTAATTGCCCAGGCCGATGAACTCGTCCCCCGAGCGGTTGAACAGGGATCGCCAGAAGCTGCCCACCACCGGATAGACCAGATACAGCCCCAGCGCGCTCATGGCCGGTGCCAGGAACAACCAGGGCCGCACTGCCGTGGCCCGCGCGATATTGCGGCCCCGATCATGGGCGCGCGGCGGGAAGATCACCTTGTCCAGCAACAGGTTCGACAGGTAGAAATAGGCCACGCAGCCGCCCACGCCGACAAGGATGGTCAACGCGCCCTGAACGATGGGTGACATGGCAAACCTCCGTGCCGCTTAGGGTCAGTCTGGTGGATGTGGCTGGTGGGCCGTGGTCGGATGGGCCACGGCAAGGCGCTTCACCCTGCCGCAGCCCGATGCGTCAGATCAGCGGATGGAGTCCCAGCGCGCCTGGATGCCGCTGGCCACGTCCTGCGCATCCGTGCCGGTGACATAGTCCACCATGCCCGTCCAGAACGCGCCCGCGCCAATCTCGCCCGGCATCAGGTCAGAGGCGTCGAAGCGGAAGGTCGTCGCATCGGCCAGGATCGCGCCCTGCGCACGCTCGGATTCCGTGGCGTAGACATCGGGGTTCACGCCGGCATGGGCTGTCAGAAAACCGCCCTGGGCCATCCACAGCTCATGCGCCAGGGGCAGCTTCAGGAATTCCAGAACCGCTGTCGCGCCCTCAGAAGGGTTGGTGATGGAAAACAGCGTGCCGGCGCCCAGCACCGGGCGGCCCAGATCGGCATCCTCAAACGCGGGGAAGTAGAAGAAATCCACATCCTCGCCCACGGTCACGCCCTCCGGGAAGAAGGCCGGGATGAAGGAGGCCTGGCGGTGCATGTAGCACTGCGGCGGGATGGAGAAGAGGCCCGCCGGGCTGTCGCGGAAATCGGTCGTGGCCACGGCCTGCGCGCCGCCATCCACATAGGCGTCAGTGCGCGCGAACCAGCCGAACTCCTCGATCGCGGCCACGATCGCCGGATCATCGAAGGGGATCTCATTGGCGACCCACTGGTCATAGACCGCCGGCGGCTGGGTGCGCAGCATCATGTCCTCCACCCAGTCGGTGGCGGGCCAGCCCGTCGCCGCGCCGGAGCCGAGGCCGATGCACCAGGGCGTGGCGCCATCTGCGGCCATGTCCTGGGTCAGCGCCTTCAGCTCTTCCATGGTTTCGGGAATGTCATAGCCCGCCTCGTCAAAGGCGATGGGCGAATACCACACCAGAGATTTCAGATCGACGCGGTAGAACATGCCATAGAGCGCGTCCTGCCCATCCGGCCCGGCATAGGTGCCCAGATCCACCCAGCTTTGCCCGGCGGCATAGTTTTCGGTCACGAACTCCGCCGTGCCTTCGGGCAGCGGGGTCAGCAGACCCTGCGCGGCCAGATCCGCGGCCAGGCCCGGCTGCGGGAACACCGCCAGGTTGGGCGCGCTGCCCGCACGCGCGGCGATCACGATGTCCTGCTCAAAGCTGTCAGAGCCGGAATAGTTCACGGTCGCGCCTGTCGCCTGTTCGAAATAGTCGAAGACGATGTCGACCTTAGCCTTCTCATTGCCGGTCCAGGGGCCGGTGATGGTGACGGTCTGGCCCGTCAGGTCTGTCGCCTCGGCAAAGGCGGCAAGGCCGTCCCAGCTGAACCCGCCGCTGCCGATCTCAAAGGCCAGGTCCTGCGCATGGGCGGTGCCGGCGATCAGCGCCGCAACAGCCGCGCTTGTCATGAATGTGCGTTTCAATGGATGTTCCTCCCCGAACTGTCCTGTCATCCAACCTGCAAAGCGGCCGGCACGTCGAGTCGGGCCAAAGCGCTTTGGGCTTGCGCGACGGTCGCGCACCACGGCGGGCAAGTCAACGCGCAATCGCCATGCCAGCCTGACATTCCGATGCCGCATTGCAGCATTTTCGCCCGGCATTTCAGCACCTTGTGCCAAAGGCGATTTACCGCCATCATCCAAATCGCTTTGAACCTTGACCGGCGCCTGCCCCATGAACCTGAAACAGCTGTCCCAGCATCTGGGCCTTTCGCAAACCACCGTCAGCCGCGCGCTGAACGGCTACCCCGAGGTCAGCGAGAAGACGCGCCTGCGCGTGCTGGAGGCCGCGCGCCGCCTGGGCTATTCCCCCAACCTGCGTGCCAAGGGGCTGGCCACAGGGCGCACCATGGTCATCGGCCACGTGATTCCGGTGACGGAAAAGCATGACATGGTGAACCCGGTGTTCGGTGATTTCCTGGCCGGCGCGGGGGACAGCTATCGCCGCGCGGGGTTCGACATGCTGATATCCATGGTCGATGACGCGGATCAGGAAAGCGTCTATCGCGCGCTGCAATCGCGCGGACAGGTGGACGGGCTGATCCTGCACGGCCCCAAGATGCGCGATCCGCGCATCGCCCTGCTGCAGGAACTGGGCCTGCCCTTCGTGGTGCATGGCCGCGCCTCCCACATGGGCGGCGGCTATGCCTGGGTGGATATGGACAACCGCCGCGCGTTCGACCGCGCGACAGAGCTGCTGATTTCCATGGGGCACCGCCGCATCGCGCTGATCAACGGGCAGGAACAGATGGACTTCGCCTTTCGCCGCCGCGAAGGCTATGTTGCCGCGCTGACCCGCGCCGGGCTGACACCGGACCCCGCCATCATGCGCAACGATGAGATGACCGAGACACTCGGCCACCGCGCCGCCCGCGCCATGCTGCGCGGGCCGAACCCGCCCACCGCCTTTCTGGCGGCCTCCATCATCATCGCCATCGGCATCCGCCGCGCGATAGAGGAGCACGGCCTGCAAATGGGGCGCGATGTGTCGGTCATCACCCATGATGACTGCCTCAGCTATCTGCCCAACGGCGGCGATGCGCCGGTCTTCACCGCCACGCGATCCTCCGTGCGGGAGGCCGGGCGGATCTGTGCCAACCTTCTGATCGACATGATCCAGAAAGGCACGGCCCCCGCTGACCACCTGCTAGAGGCGCAACTGGTGCTGGGCCGGTCCACCGGTCCGGCAAATCTTCACGCAATGATGGAAGGACGGCACGCATGATCCCGTCAAGACAAGACTTTCCCGCCGGGTTTGACTTCGGTGTCGCCACCTCCGCCTATCAGATCGAGGGGCATGGCTTTGGCGGTGCGGGCCTGACCCATTGGGACAGTTTCGCCGCCACCCCCGGCAATGTGACCCGCGGCGAAGATGGCGCGCGCGCTTGCGACCATTACCACCTGTATGAACAGGATCTGGACCTGGCCGCACAGGCGGGGTTTGATCACTACCGCTTCTCCACCTCCTGGGCGCGGGTGCTGCCGGAGGGGCGCGGCCAGCCCAATCCGCAAGGGCTGGATTTCTATGACAGGCTCACCGACGCGATGCTGGAGCGTGGCCTGAAACCCTGCGCCACGCTCTATCACTGGGAACTGCCCCAGCCTCTGGCGGACCGGGGCGGCTGGGCCAATGCGGAGATGCCGCATTGGTTCGCCGAGTTCACGGAGGTCATCATGCGCCGCATCGGGGACCGGATGCACAGCGTGGCCCCCATCAATGAACCCTGGTGTGTCAGCTGGCTCAGCCATTTCGAGGGCCACCACGCCCCCGGCCTGCGGGACATCCGCGCCACGGCCCGCGCCATGCATCACGTTTTGCTGGCGCATGGGCGGTCCGTGCAGGCGATGCGCGCGCTGGGGCTGGGCAATCTGGGCGCGGTGTTCAACCTGGAATGGGCCCAGCCCGCCCGTGACACGCCACAGGACCGCGCCGCCGCCCAGACACGTGACGCGACCTACAACCGCTTCTTCCTGGAGGCCGTGTTCAAGCGCCGCTACCCCAAGGCTGCCCTGGCCGGGCTGGCCCCGCATCTGCCCCACGGCTGGCAGGATGATTTCGACACCATCGCCACGCCGGTGGATTGGTGCGGGCTGAACTACTACACCCGCGTTCTGGTGGCTGGCGCCCCCGGCCCCTGGCCCGCGCTGCGCATGGTCGAAGGCCCCCTGGACAAGACCCAGATGGGTTGGGAGATCTACCCCGAGGGCCTGTATCAGTTCCTGACCCGAACGGCGCAGGACTATACCGGCGATCTGCCGCTGATCGTCACCGAAAACGGCATGGCCAATGCGGATGCGCCGGCAAGCGACGGCACGGTGGACGACGCCGCGCGCATCGCCTATGCCCGCGACCATCTGGCCGCCGTGCAACGCGCCATTGCGGCGGGCGTGCCGGTGCGGGGCTACTACGTCTGGTCCCTGCTGGACAATTACGAATGGGCCCTGGGCTATGAAAAGAGGTTCGGACTGGTGCATGTGGATTTTGAAACCCTGACCCGCACGCCAAAGGCATCCTGGCATGCCTGGGCGGCAGCACTCGGCGGCGCGGGGCAACGGGGATGAGCGGCCCTGACCAGATCGCAGTTCTGGCCGATGTGGGCGGCACCAACACCCGCGTGGCGCTGGCCCGCGGGGCGGATGTGGACCCCGACAGCATCCGCCGCTTTCGCAATGCCGATCACGGCGGCCTGCCGCAGGTGTTGCGACAATATCTGGCGGATTGCGGCGCGCAGGTGGATGCCGCCTGCGTGGCCATGGCCGGGCCGGTGCGGGCGGGCGTGGGGCGGCTGACCAACCTGGATTGGGTGGTCGATTCGCAGGCCATCGCACAGGCCACGGGCGCGGCGCGGGTCTCGGTGCTCAATGACCTGCAGGCGCAGGGCCATGCGCTGGCGCATCTGGGCGCGGACAGCCTGCAAACCCTCTGCCCCGGGGCGGCGGACCCGGCCAGCGACACGCGTCTGGCGCTGGGCCTGGGCACCGGCGTCAACGCCGCCGTTGCGGTCAGCACCCATGGCCGCACCGTTGTGCCCCCCAGCGAGGCCGGCCATGTC
>CBFHYV010000048.1:0-14564 GCA_965660085.1 uncultured Paracoccaceae bacterium | reverse complement strand
GCCTCTGCCGCGTCATCGGGGTGGATCACCAGCACCACCTGCGCCAGATGGGCAAAGCGCGCCAGCGTCCAGGCCGCAACGGGCTGGCCGGCAACCTGCTGCCACTGTTTGGGCAGGGCGCCCCCGGCGCGGCGGCCCCGGCCTGCGGCAACGATCAAGGCGGCAGTTGTCATGGCGGTTCCTTTCGCCGGCTTGAATACGTCCTGTGCATCCGCCACGCAATCCACCGGCGGTCTTTGCCCGATTTTTGTGCAAATGCCCCCGGTGCATCTGATCGTGATCCCGCGCGCCCTTGCGATGCGCCGGGATGCTTTGTAGCCCCGATGCATATGCACAATGATTGGGCGCATGATGTTTAGATTGGCACAGCAGCCTGTCTCCCCCCCGGTGATGCTGGCCCCGCTGGCCGGCATCACGGATCTGCCGTTCCGCGAGCTTGTCTCGCGCTTCGGGGTGGGGCTGGTGGTGTCGGAGATGATCGCCAGCGGGGAGTTCCTGACAGGCCGCCCCGGCACGCGTGAGAAGGCAGAGCTGGGCGCGGGCATCGCCAACACTTCCGTCCAGATCGCGGGGCGTGAGGCCACGACCATGGCCGAGGCCGCCCGCCATGTCGAAGGGCTGGGCGCGCGGGTGATCGACATCAACATGGGCTGCCCGGCCAAGAAGGTCACGGGCGGCTATTCCGGGTCCGCGCTGATGCGGGATCTGGACCACGCCCTGAGCCTGATCGAGGCCGTGGCAGGCGCCGTTTCCGTGCCGGTCACGCTCAAGACCCGGCTGGGCTGGGACGCGGACCGGATCAACGCGCCAGAGCTTGCCCGGCGGGCCGAAGCGGCGGGCGTGGCCATGGTGGTGATCCACGGGCGTACGCGCTGCCAGTTCTACAAGGGCCGCGCGGACTGGGCCGCCATCCGCGCCGTGAAACAGGCGGTGTCCATTCCCGTGGTCGCCAATGGCGATATCGTGGACGCTGACAGCGCGCGGCAGGCGCTGGCGCAATCGGGTGCTGATGGCGTGATGCTGGGCCGCGGTGCGCAGGGCGCGCCCTGGGTGCCTGCCCAGATCGCCGCTGCGCTGCACGGCACCCCCGCGCCGGAGGTGCCGCAGGGCGCCGCGCTGGCGGATATGGTCTGCGGGCACTACCAGGCCATGCTGGCCTTTTACGGCGCGGAGCTGGGCAACCGCTGCGCGCGCAAACATCTGGGCTGGTACATGGACCGCGTGGCCACGCCCGCCCCGTTGCGCCGCGAGGTGCTGACAGAGCGTGACCCGAACGTGGTGCTGCGCATCCTGCCGCGCGCCATTCACTATGGGGAGCGTGCCGCCGCATGAGCCCCCAGGCCGATCTGCAACTGTGGTCCTCGCTGCCCGTTCCGGCGATCCTGATCGATTCCAGCGAGCGTATCGCGGATCTGAACCCCGCCGCGGAGGGGTTTCTGAACAACTCCGCCCGCTGGCTGATGGGGCAGCCCATCTGGGACAGGCTGGCCGTGGACGCGCCCCTGGAGGAAAGCCTGACCCGCGCGCGGGAAAACGGCACGCCGCTGTTCGTCAATGATGTGGACGTGGGCACCGGCAGCCGCCCGCCGCTGGTGTGCAGCCTGTCCTTTGCCCCGGTGCAGAACCAGCCGGGCTGGATGATCCTGCTGATTTCCCCGCGCGAGCTTGCCGGCCGCATGACCCAAAGCCATTCGGTCAAATCCGCCGCCAAATCCGCCATCGGGATGGCGGAAATGCTGGCCCATGAAATCAAGAACCCGCTGGCGGGCATCGCCGGGGCGGCGCAGCTGCTGTCCATGAACCTGTCGGCCGAGGATCTGGAGCTGACCGATCTGATCGTGGCCGAAACCCGCCGCATCGTGAAGCTGCTGGAACAGGTGGAGCAGTTCGGCAACCTCTCCCGCCCCGAGCTGCGCCCGGTGAACCTGCATGACGTGCTGGACCGCGCGCGTCGCTCTGCCGCGCTGGGCTTTGGCGCGCATATGAAATTCATCGAGGATTACGACCCGTCGCTGCCGCTGGCGCTGGGGGATCCGGACCAGCTGTTGCAGGTGATCCTGAACCTGGTGAAGAACGCCGCTGAGGCCGCGGACCCCAATACCGGCGGGACGATCCGGCTGCACAGCTTCTATGAACACAGCTTTCGCCTGCGCCGCGCCGATGGCAGCGGCAGCGCCCTGCCGTTGCAGGTGGAAATCATCGATGACGGGCCGGGTCTGCCGCAGGACATCAAGGGCGATATTTTCGACCCCTTTGTGTCCGGCAAGGAAAACGGCACCGGGCTGGGCCTGGCGCTGGTCAGCAAGATTATCTCCGACCATGACGGCTGGATCTCTGTCGAGAGTGTTCCCGGCCGCACGGTCTTTCGCATTTCGTTGCCGCGCGCCCCGCGCAGCCCCAAGGAGGACGATTGATGGATGGCACGGTTCTGGTCGCCGATGACGACCGCACGATCCGCACGGTTCTGACCCAGGCGCTGACGCGCGCGGGCTGCAAGGTGCATGCAACCTCATCGCTGACGACGCTGATGCGCTGGGTGGCCGAAGGCAAGGGCGATGTGGTGATCTCTGACGTGGTCATGCCAGATGGCAACGGGCTGGAGATGCTGCCCAAGATCCACCAGGACAGGCCCGGTCTGCCGGTCATCGTGATCTCTGCCCAGAACACGATCATGACGGCCATCCAGGCCGCCGAGGCCGAGGCCTATGATTACCTTCCCAAACCCTTTGACCTGCCGGATCTGATGAAGCGCACCGCCAAGGCGTTGGAAAACCGCCGCAAGGCGCCTGCGCGCGATGAGGCCGTGCGCGGCGGCGATGCGCCGGACGAGCTGCCGTTGGTGGGCAAGACGGCCGCGATGCAGGCGTTGTATCGGCTGGTGGCGCGGGTGATGAACACGGATCTGCCGGTGCTGATCTCGGGCGAATCCGGCACGGGAAAATCGTTGATCGGCAAGGCGATCCATGATTTTTCGGACCGGCGGAACCTGCCTTTCGTCACGGTCACGGCCGCTGACCTGCAAGAGCTGGAAGGCCCCGCGCGGGTGCTGGCGCGGGTCAAGGGCGGCACGCTGCTGATCGATGAGATCAGCGACCTCAGCGAGGAGGTGCAGGGCCGCGTGGTGCGCATGATGGACGTGCCGGGCGAACACAGCCCGCGCTTCATGGCGACGACCCAGACGGACCTGTCCGCCGCGATGGAGGATGGCCGGTTCCGCCAGGACCTGTTCTACCGGCTCAGCGGCGCAACGGTGCATGTGCCCAGCCTGCGCGAGCGTGTGGATGACATCCCGCTGCTGACGGAGCATTTCCTGGCCCGTGCGGAACGCGATGGCGCCCCCAAGCGCTGGCTGTCCGCCGAGGCACAGGAGATCGTGCGCGCCTATTCGTGGCCCGGCAATGTGCGCCAGCTGGAAAACGCCGTGCGCCGGCTGAGCCTGACCAGCCGCGCCGAGGAGATCACCCGCGCCGAGGTTGAGGCCGTGTTGGGCAACCAGCCCGAAATGGGGCCGATGCTGCGGTCAGGCAATACCGAAAAGCTGGGCACCGCCGTGGCGCAACACCTGCGCCGGTATTTTGACCTGCACGGCAACAGCCTGCCGCCCGCGGGCCTTTATGCCCGTATCCTGCGTGAGGTCGAGGCGCCGCTGATCGAGATCGCCCTGGATGCCACGGGCGGAAACCAGGCCAAATGTGCCGATCTTTTGGGAATAAACCGCAATACCTTGCGCAAAAAGATCACTGATCTGGATATCATGGTGACACGCCGCCGAAAGTTGATGTAAACGGGCCACACAATGTGGCGCTTGGGTTGCGATGTGGCCGCGCCACTGTGATGCCGTTTTGCCGCGCCAGCGGCAGATCAACCAGGAAGGACCACCCGGCGTGGCAGGGATGGCGGAACAGGTGGGCTGGGCGCGCGCGGTGCGCCTGGTGCGTCAGAAACGGGTGCGCAACGCGGCCACGCTGGGGCTTGTGCTGTTGGGGCCGGTTCTGGCCTTTGTCACTTTCCTCGTGCTCGGCCCGCTGGACCGGGGCGGCAGTGCGCTCAGCCTGCGGCTCGTGCTGCTGGCGGATTTTGTCTATGTCATGCTGGTTGCCGCGCTGGTGCTGCAACGGGTGGCGCGCATGGTGGCTGCGCGGCGGGCGCGGTCTGCCGGGTCACGGCTGCACCTGCGGCTGACCGGCGTTTTTGCGCTGATGGCGGTGCTGCCCACCATTTCGGTCGCGGTCTTCGCCGTGCTGACCATCAATATCGGGCTGGAGACCTGGTTTTCCGACCGGGTGCGCGCGGTTGTCGGCGCCTCGCTGACCGCGGCGGAGGCCTATGAACAGGAACATCGCGCCGATCTGTCCGAAGACGCCCGCGCCCTGGCGGCCTTTCTGGCCGCCTCGCGCCGGGCCTCGGTGTTCGTGGACGACGGAGAGCTGCGGCAACTGCTGGGCCAGGGCCAGTCCCAGATCCAGCGCGGGCTGCGCGAGGCCTTCGTGATTGACGGAACCGGCGCCCTGCGGGTGCGCGGCGAGAGATCCTACCTGTTTGACTTCGAGCAGCCCGAACCTGACCTGCTGGCCCGCGCCCGGGCGGAGGGGGCCGTGGTGATCGGTGACTGGCGCAACAATGAGCTGCGCGCCATCGTGCCCCTGGCGGGCTTTCCCGACAGGTATCTGTATGTCTCGCGCGCCGTGGACGGGCGGTTGCTGAACCTGCTGGATGAAACCCAGGAAACCGCGCGCTTCTACCAACAACAGGAAAGCGAACGCGGCCGCCGGCTGTTTGACTTCGCGCTGCTGTATCTGGGGTTTGCGGTGCTGCTGACGCTGGCGGCCGTGTGGCTGGGGCTGTGGTTTGCCGAACGTCTGTCCCGCCCCGTGGGGCGACTGGCCGGGGCGGCCCAGCGGGTGGGCGCGGGCGATCTGGACGTGCATGTGACCGAGGAAGAGGGCGACGACGAAATCTCCATGCTCGGGCGGTATTTCAACCAGATGACCCGGCAGTTGAAGGCCCAACGGGAAACGTTGTTGGAAAACACCCGCCAGATTGACCGGCGGCAGCGGCTGTTCAATTCCGTGCTCACCTCCGTCACCTCGGGTGTTGTGGGGCTGGATGCCGAAGGGCGGATCACCTTCGTGAACCGGTCCGGGGAACGGCTGCTGGGCTGGCATGAAACCCACCGCGCGGATCTGATCACCGATGCCGTGCCTGAATTCACCGCCCTGTGGACCCGCCTGCGCGACGAAGGGCGCGAGCGTTTGCAGGAAGAGGTCAAGGTGGCCCGCGATGGCCGGGTGGAGCATCTGCTGGTGCGCATGGCCACCCGCCGCCGCGTGGATGACACGCTGGAAGGCTATGTGGTGGCCTTTGACGATGTGACGGATCTGGTCAGCGCGCAGCGCATGGCCGCCTGGGGCGATGTGGCCCGGCGCATCGCGCATGAGATCAAGAACCCCCTGACCCCCATCCGCCTGTCCGCCGAACGCATCCACCGCAGCTTTGCCGCCCATCTGCCGCAGGACAAGGCCGACCGGGTGCGGGACCTGACGGGCCGCATCGTGCGCCAGACAGAGGATCTGACCCGCATCGTGGACGAATTCTCGCGCTTTGCCCGGATGCCCGAACCTGATCGCAGCCCGCAGGACCTGGCCGCGCTGGTGCGCGAGGAGGTGGCGCTGCAGGAAACGGGCCAACCGGGCGTGGCCTTCACGCTGGAGGTGCCGCCAACCCCGGTGATGGCGGAACTGGATGCCACCATGATCCGCCAGGCCCTCATCAACCTGCTGAAAAACGCGGGCGAGGCGCTGGACACGCGCCGCGCCGCAGGTGACGCGCCGTTTGAGCCGCGCATCACCGTCTGCGTCGCCCTGGCCGAGGGGGAGCCGGGGCACAGGGCGGAGGTGCGCATCACCGACAATGGCGCGGGCCTGCCAGAGGACCGGTCCCGCCTGTTCGAGCCATACGTCACCACCCGGGACAAGGGCACCGGCCTGGGCCTGCCCATCGTCAAGAAGATCATAGAGGACCACGGCGGCACGCTGACCTTGCAGGATGCGGAGGGCGGCGGCGCGCAGGCGATCGTGTCGCTGCCGCTGGCGGGCGCCGCAGGTCCTGACACAACCAGCCAAGGACAGGCCGAACCGGCCGGGGAACAGACCACATGAGCGATATCCTGATCGTCGATGATGAACGTGACATCCGTGAACTGATCGGAGAAATCCTGCAGGACGAAGGCTTTGCCACCCGGCTTGCGGGCACCTCTGACGAGGCGATGGCCGAGATCGAGGCCGAGGCGCCCGGGCTGCTGATCCTGGACATCTGGCTGAAGGACAGCCGCATGGACGGGATCGACATTCTGAAGACCGTCAAGCGCAACAACCCTGACGTGCCGGTGGTCATCATCTCGGGGCATGGCAACATTGAAATCGCCGTCGCGGCGATCAAGCAGGGTGCCTATGACTTCATCGAAAAGCCCTTCAACATCGACCAGCTGCTGGTGGTGATCCGCCGCGCGATGGAAACCAGCCGCCTGCGCCGCGAAAACGTCAAGCTGCGCCGCGGCGATGCCGAGTCCGGCCAGATGGTGGGGGACAGCAGCGCCTTTCGCGGATTGCTGTCACAGCTGGACAAGGTCACGCGGTCCAACGGGCGGGTGATGCTGACCGGCCCGGCGGGCAGCGGCAAGGAAATGGCGGCCCGCTACATCCATGCCAATTCCGCCCGCGCCGCGCGCCCCTTCGTCACCGTGAATTGCGCGGGCGTGGCCCCCGACACGATGGAGGAGGTGCTGTTTGGCCGCGAAACCCCCGAACGCGGGGTAGAGCCGGGCCTGCTGGAACAGGCCCATGGCGGGGTGATCTATTTCGATGAGGTCGCCGACATGCCGCTGGGCACGCAATCCAAGATCCTGCGGGTGCTGGTGGATCAGCAATTCGTGCGGGTGGGCGGGCAGGCGCGCGTGCGGGTGGACCTGCGCGTGATCTCCTCCACCAATCGCGCGCTGGAACAGGAAATCGCCGAAGGCCGCTTCCGGCAGGAACTCTTCCACCGGCTGAACGTGGTGCCCATTGCCGTGCCCAGCCTGGAAGAGCGGCGCGAGGATATTCCCATGCTGGCGGATCATTTCATCGCCCAGTTCAACCGCACCCAGGGCCTGCCCCTGCGCGCGCTGGCGGAGGATGCGCAGGCGCTGCTGCAGACGATGCTGTGGCCGGGCAACGTGCGCCAGCTGCGCAACATGGTGGAACGCGTGCTGATCCTGGGTGAGGGCACCGCCCCCATCACCGCCGAGGATCTGCCGCAGGAAACCGCCCCGGCCAGCGATGGCGAGCGGGTGATCCTGTCCGGCCGCATGGCGACCCTGCCCCTGCGCGAGGCGCGCGAGGCCTTCGAGCGTGAATACCTGCTGACGCAGATCAACCGCTTTGGCGGCAATATCAGCCGCACCGCCAGTTTCGTGGGCATGGAACGCTCTGCCCTGCACCGCAAGCTGAAGTCTCTGGGCGTGGTGACGGGGACGAAATCGGGGACCGCCCGACTGGCCGGCGCCGATGACGCCGGGGCATGATGGCGCGGCGCGCGGATTGACCCGCGCCGGGGGTTCTGTCATGCCAAGGTCAGATTTCGCCAACCGAGGCATCGGATGAAGGTCATCATTTGTGGCGCGGGCCAGGTCGGCTGGCAGATCGCCCGGCATCTTTCCAGCGAACGCAATGACGTGACGGTGGTGGACAGCAACCCGGACCTGGTGCGCCGGGCGACGGATACGCTTGACGTGCAGGGGATTGCGGGCTTTGCCTCCTACCCCGATGTGCTGGACCGCGCCGGCGCGCGGGATGCGGAGATGATCATCGCCGCCACCCATTCCGATGAGGTCAACATGGTCACCTGCCAGGTGGCCCATTCGGTGTTCAACATCCAGCGCAAGATCGCCCGGCTGCGCGCGCGCAGCTATCTGGATGCGATCTATTCCGACCTCTACCGCCGGGACCACATGCCCATCGACGTGGTCATCAGCCCCGAACATGAGGTGGCCGAGGCCGCGTTGCAGCGCTTTGCCGCGCCGGCGGCCTTTGACACCGAAACATTCATGGGCGGCAAGGTGCAGCTGCTGGGCCTGACGGTGGATGCAGAATGCCCCGTGGTCAACACGCCCCTGCGCCAGTTGACGGACCTGTTTTCCACCCTGCGGGCGGTGGTGCTGGGCATCCGGCGCGAAGGCACGCTGTTTGCGCCCGAACCCTCGGACCAGTTGTTCGTGGGAGACAGCTGCTATGTCATGGCCCATGCCGCCGATGTGCAGCGCACGATGGAGGTGTTCGGCAAATCCAACCAGCGCCAGGAACGGGTGGTCATCATCGGTGGCGGCAACGTGGGGCTGACGGTTGCCCGCCGCCTGGAGGAGAGCAAGCATCGCGTGCGCGCCAAGATGATCGAGCGCAATCGCAAATGCGCCGAACGCGCCGCCGAGGCGCTGGAACGCACCATCGTCCTGCATGGCGACGGGCTGGATGCCACCCTGCTGGCCGAGGCCAATGTGGAACGCGCCGATGCCGTGCTGTGCGTGACAGATGATGACAAGGTCAACATGCTGGCCGCGGTGCGCGCCAAGGCCGAAGGCTGCCGCATGGCCATCGCGCTGGTGAACGACCCCACGCTGGTGCCGCTGATGAAACCGCTGGGCATTGACGCCTATATCAACCCGCGCGCCACCACGGTCAGCTCCATCCTGCGCCATATCCGCACCGGGCGGGTGCGGGCGGTCTATTCCATCGGCGATGCCGAGGCGGAGGTGATCGAGGCGGAGGTGCTGTCGACCTCCTCCATGGCCGGGCAGAAGATCCGGGACATCAACTTTCCCGAAGGGGTTCTGGTGGGGGCCGTGCTGCGCAAGGGCGATGTGATAAAGCCCAACGGCGCGCTGCGCATCGATGAGGGCGACATCATCGTGCTGTTCAGCCTGTCGGCCGATGTGCCGGAGGTTGAGCGGCTGTTGCAGGTTTCGGTGGATTTCTTCTAGGCCATGCGGCGCCTGTTCGATCTGCCGCTGTTTCTGCTGCTGACGGGGCTGAGCGCGCTGGGCATGCTGGCCCCCGCCGCGCTGGCCCTGTGGCAGCAGGAATTTCACGTGGCGCGCAGCTTCTTCTATGGCGCGATCCTGGGCGTGATCTGCACCGCGCTGGTGGCGCTGGCCCTGGGCAACCGGCCCCATAACCGCAACGCGATGCGCCAGTTGATGGGGCTGATGGCGGGCTTTGCGGTGCTGCCGCTGATGATGGCGGTGCCGTTCCACGCCGCGCTGGGCACCACGACGCTGCTGAACGCCTATGTCGAGATGACCTCCGCGCTGACAACCACTGGCGCCACGCTGTTCGCGCCGCAGCGTCTGCCCGATGCGCTGCATCTGTGGCGGGCCATGGCGGGCTGGTTCGGCGGTCTGGTGATCTGGATCGCGGCGGCGGCCATCCTTGCGCCGCTGGCCATCGGCGGGTTCGAGGTCACCAGCACGGGCGAGCCGGGGCAGGTGCTGGCCGAGGGCAACGCCCAGGCCCAACACAGCAACCCGCAGGCGCGGCTGGCACGGGCCACGCAGGCGCTGGCCCCAGCCTATGCGGGGCTGACGGCAGTGCTGTTCTGCCTGCTCTGGGCCGCGGGCGATGCGCCGCTGATTGCGCTGTGTCACGCGATGTCGGTCATGTCCACGTCCGGCATCTCGCCGGTGGGCGGGCTGGAACAGGCTGCCTCCGCCCGCCTGGGCGAGGCGCTGATTCTGGTGTTCTTCGTCTTTGCGCTGTCTCGCCTGACCTTTTCGCGCGATACGGCGGTGCTGGAACAGGCGCGCCTGACCGATGACCCGGAACTACGCGTGGGCCTAGCCATTGCGCTGAGCGTGCCTGTGCTGCTGTTCCTGCGCCATTGGCTGGCGGCGCTGGATGTGGATGATCCGGCCAATTGGACGCTGGCGCTGCGCTCGCTCTGGGGGGCGATCTTCACGGTGCTGTCCTTCCTCAGCACCACGGGCTTCGTCAGCGCGGACTGGGGGCAGGCGCAGGCGTGGTCGGGCCTGCCGACGCCGGGCGTGATCCTGGTGGGGCTGGCCATGATCGGCGGCGGCGTGGCGACAACGGCGGGCGGGGTCAAGCTGTTGCGGGTCTTCGCGCTGTATCTCAACGGTGTGCGCGAGGTCGAGCGCCTGCTGCATCCATCGCTGGTGGGCCGCACGGGGGTGTTTTCGCGGCGGATGCGGCGGGAAGGGGCGTTCATTGCCTGGGTGTTCTTCATGCTGTTTGCCATGACCATCGCCGGCGTCACCACGGTTCTGGGCCTGCTGGGGGTTTCGCTGGAACCGGCCATCGTGCTGACGGTGGCGGCGCTGGCCAATACCGGGCCGCTGGTGCAGGTCGGCCTGGCGGAGCCGTTGCAACTGGGGCTGCAGCCTGACATGGTCAAGATCGTGTTCTGCGCCACCATGCTGTTGGGGCGGCTGGAATTGCTGGCAATCTTCGTGCTGCTGGCGCCCGAAAGCTGGCGCGACTGACAGCGGATTGCCACATGGCGTCACTTTGGGCTTTTTCCGCTGGAAACTGCCGATTCCCCATTACATACTGTGATCCGGCGAGAGTTCGCTGCGGCGCCCAACAAGAAAAAAGGCAACGTCTATGGCTTCGGACAGACAAAACCTGCAAGACGCGTTCCTCAACCATGTGCGCAAGACGAAGGTGCCGGTGACGGTGTTCCTGATCAACGGGGTGAAGCTGCAGGGCGTCATCACATGGTTTGACAATTTCTGCGTGCTGCTGCGCCGCGACGGGCAATCCCAGCTTGTCTACAAGCATGCGATTTCCACGATCATGCCTGCGCAGCCCATCAACCTGCATGATAGCGAAGGCGAGGCTTGAAATCGCATGATCCGCATGTGACCCGCGCCTGGGTCCTGCATCCCGAACTTCTGGCCGACAGGTCCCGGCGCGATGCACAGCCCGCGCTGGAAGAAGCCGTGGCCCTGGCACAGGCGCTGCCGGATCTGCAGGTGCAGGGCCAGCAGATCGTGCGCCTGCCCAAGGCGCATCCGGGGACGCTGTTCGGCTCTGGCAAGATCGAGGAGCTGTCCAACATCTTCAAGGAGGCCGAGGTCGAGCTGGTGCTGATCGACGGCGCGGTGACGCCGGTGCAGCAGCGCAACCTTGAAAAGGCCTGGAAGGTCAAGCTGTTGGACCGCACCGGCCTGATCCTTGAGATCTTCTCTGACCGCGCGGCCACCCGCGAAGGCGTGCTGCAGGTGGAAATGGCGCATCTGTCCTACCAACGCACGCGGCTGGTCCGTGCCTGGACCCACCTGGAACGCCAGCGGGGCGGTCTGGGCTTTGTCGGGGGCCCGGGCGAAACCCAGATCGAGGCGGACAGGCGCGCCATCGACGAACAGCTGGTGCGCCTGCGGCGTCAGCTGGACAAGGTGGTCAAGACCCGCGACCTGCACCGCCAGGCCCGGGCCAAGGTGCCTTTCCCCATCGTCGCGCTGGTGGGCTACACCAACGCCGGCAAATCCACCCTGTTCAACCGCCTGACCGGGGCGGAGGTTCTGGCCAAGGACATGCTGTTTGCCACGCTGGACCCGACGATGCGCGCGGTGCGGCTGGAGGGCGGGCTGGATGTCATCCTGTCGGACACGGTGGGCTTCATCTCCGATCTGCCGACAGAGCTTGTCGCGGCCTTCCGCGCCACGCTGGAGGAAGTGCTGGCCGCCGATGTCATCGTGCATGTGCGCGACATCTCCCACCCGGAGACAGAGCATCAGGCCGCCAATGTGACAGAGATCCTGGAAACCCTGGGCGTGTCAGAGGATGTGCCGCGGCTGGAGCTGTGGAACAAGACGGACAACCTGCCCACGGAGGACCGCGCCGCCCTACAAGCCCGGGCCGAGCGCAGCGATGGGGTGCTGACCCTGTCTGCGCTGACCGGCGAAGGTCTGCCAGGCTTCCTTGCCGCGCTGCGCGAGGCCCTGAAGGGCGAGGAACGCCGCGAGACCCTGCAACTGGCCTTTACCGACGGGCGCCGCCGCGCCTGGCTGCATGAGCGCGGATTGGTCTTGGCCGAACGTCAGACACAGGACGGTTTCGCCCTGGACCTGCGCTGGACGGCGCGTGACCGCACCGCCTTCGACGCGCTGTAGCGGCGCGGCCCTTGCCCCGGACGGACCGGGGCGCTACCACCCTTTGAAACGTGCACGCACAGCAGGAGGGGCCCATGCCCGAGGATCTGATCAACAGCTTCATGACCGGCCCGGATGAAAATGGCCGGTTCGGCATTTTCGGCGGGCGCTTCGTGTCCGAAACGCTGATGCCGCTGATCCTGTCCCTTGAGGAAGAGTATGAGCGCGCCAAGACCGATGACAGTTTCTGGGCAGAGATGGACCACCTGTGGAAACACTATGTGGGCCGGCCCTCGCCGCTGTATTTCGCGGAGCGGCTGACGGACCGGCTGGGCGGCGCCAAGGTCTACATGAAGCGTGACGAGCTGAACCACACCGGCGCGCACAAGATCAACAACGTGCTGGGCCAGATCCTGCTGGCGCGACGCATGGGCAAGACGCGCATCATCGCCGAAACCGGCGCGGGCCAGCATGGCGTGGCCACGGCCACCGTCTGTGCCAAGTTCGGCCTGAAATGCGTGGTCTACATGGGCGCGCATGACGTGCAGCGCCAGGCGCCCAACGTGTTCCGCATGCGGCTGCTGGGGGCGGAGGTCGTGCCCGTGACCTCTGGCCGGGGCACGCTGAAGGACGCCATGAACGACGCCCTGCGCGATTGGGTGACCAATGTGCGCGACACGTTCTATTGCATCGGCACGGTGGCGGGTCCGCATCCCTATCCGGCCATGGTGCGGGATTTCCAGTCCATCATCGGCAAGGAAGTCCGCGAGCAGATGCATGAGGCCGAAGGCCGCCTGCCCGATACGCTGGTTGCCGCCATCGGCGGTGGCTCCAACGCGATGGGGCTGTTCTATCCCTTCCTTGATGACAAGGACGTGGGCATCATCGGGGTGGAGGCCGGCGGCAAGGGCGTGGATGACCGGATGGAGCATTGCGCCAGCCTGACCGGCGGGCGCCCCGGCGTGCTGCATGGCAACCGCACCTACCTGCTGCAGGACGAAGATGGCCAGATCCTTGAAGGGTTCTCCATCTCGGCCGGGCTGGATTATCCGGGCATCGGGCCGGAACACGCCTGGCTGCATGAAACCGGCCGGGCGAAATATGTCTCCATCACCGATGCAGAGGCACTGGCCGCCTTCCAGCTGTGCTGCGAAACCGAAGGGATCATCCCCGCGCTTGAGCCCAGCCACGCGCTGGCCCATGTGGCCAAGATCGCGCCGGAACTGCCTGCGGACCATATCATCTGCATGAACATGTGTGGCCGCGGCGACAAGGACATCTTCACCGTCGCGCGGCACCTGGGCTTTGACATGACCGGGCCAGAGGGGCGCGACGCGGGCTGACCGCTGATCCGCACCGGACCTGACATGCCCCCAACCCCCGGCGCTGCGTCGGGGGTTTTTTGATGCAGAGGGCCGAATTGCGGGGATTTTGGCCATAAACCAAAGTTTATGGGCGTGGTTCAGGCGTTTATTGGGGCCAAAACAAGCGGCTGGCCAATATCCGGTGGGGTCGGGCCACGGCAGGGTCGGTGGTGTTGAAGCAACTGCGGGCCTGCCCCGCTGACACAAAGGACCCGACCATGACCCGACATTTCACACTCGCCGCCGCCGTTACGCTTGCCCTTGCAGGGGTGGCGCAGGCGGATGCCCTGACCGACCGCATCGTCAGCGACCTGACCGAACAGGGCTTTGACCGCATCGAAGTGCGCGAAGGGCTGACCCGCACACGCGTCGAAGCCATCCGCGGCACTGAAAAGGTGGAACAGGTGTTCAGCCGCACCACCGGAGACCTGCTGCGCCAGGAGCTGGACACCGCCGATCGCGACGAAGACATGGCCCATGGCGTCAGCATCCGTGAATTCGGCAGCAACTTTCCCGGCCGCAACCGCGACGACTCCGACAGCACCCGCCACGCGGGCCGGGACGCCGAAACGGGCACGGCGGGCATGGATGGGACGCGCAGCCGCCACGGCGAGGGCCATGAGCTTGCCGAGATCGAGGACGATCACGGCCCCGGGCAGGATGACCACGGACGCCGCGGCGATGTGGACAGCGACGGTGGTTGGGACCGCAGCCAGGCCCATGACCGGGACCGGGACCACAACCGCGATGACGACCGCAACGAGGCATACGATGACAGCGACCACGGCGCCGATTACGATGCAAACGGATATGACGATGACCGGGACAGCCACGATGACCGGGACAGCGATGACGATTCCGATTACGGGAACGACAGCCATGACCGCGATGATGATCACCAGGACAGTGATTATGGAGATGATGATGACCATGACGCCGATCACGACGATGACTGATGCGCCACGGCCACTTGGCCCGTGGTGCCGGAGCATGGCATGATCCGCAGGGCCTTTTGCCTTGCCCTCGCCGCGGCGGTCTGCGCCGCGGCCTTGCCCGTG
>CBFHYV010000047.1:0-14773 GCA_965660085.1 uncultured Paracoccaceae bacterium | reverse complement strand
GGCGCAGGACAACCACGGCCGCATGGAAGCCGGCGAGATGGAATATGGCGAGCGCACCCGAGTGCGCTTCGAGGATGTGGAGGCCCATGGCGACGGCTACATCTTCGCCATGATCGAAGGCCCCGACGCCGATGCCGACCCGGCCAACAACCTGTCCTCCGGCGCATGGCTGGAATTCGACCTGTAATCCCGACCAAAGGGCACACTGAAGGTCGGCGCAGAGCGCGCCGGCCTTTTTTGCACTGATCCACAGCCCGCCAAGCTTGGCGTGCCAGCAGCCTCATGCCGGAATGGGTCGGCACGGCCTTCCCGCCCCGGTCACAGCACCAGACGCGATTTGGGCGTTTAAGCCACAGCCGCGCGCAAGACCCTTTGCGGCACCGCCCACGACGCCCCCATAAATCCTTGCCAGCCACCAAGCCGCGTGACAGCCTGTTCCTGACAGTGTGGAGGATCTTCTGTGCGCATGGCCTTTACCCTGGATGACTTGCCGGTCTTCCCGCATATGCCCCTGCCCGTCGGCGATACGCCGCAGTCCGTTGCCATGCAGATCATTGACGCGCTGGACCGAAACGGGGTCACCGGCGTGTTTGCCCTGGCCAATTCCTGGGCGCTGGACGTTGATCCGCAGCATGCGCACATCCTGGATGCCTGGGTGGCCGCGGGGCACCACATTGGCAATCACACCCACAGCCACCCCTTGCTGAACGATACATCCGCCGAGGATTTCATTCACGACATCTCCGTGGCCGACGCTTTGCTGGCGCCCTGGATCACCAAGGCGCCGCTGCGCGCGTTTCGGCATCCGCTTGAGTTATGGGGGGATACGGAAGAAAAGCTGCAGGCCGTGAATGCCCATCTGGACCGCTTGGCCTACCGGGATGCCGGCGTGACAAGCTGGTTCTATGAATGGGAATGGGATCGTGCCTGGCGGGTTCTGCGGCACAGCGGCCGCATGGAAGAGGCCGCGCGCCTGACCGCAGAATTCGTGGACTATGTGGCGGCGCAAGTCGCGCATGATGCGCGCAACTGCAGGGCGGTTTTCGGGGATGACGTGATCGGCATCGGCCTTGTGCATCCGGTGGCCTTCTTCACCGAGGTGGCCGATGCGGTCTTCGCGCGGCTGTTTCAGGAAGGTGTCACCTTCGTTCCGCTGTCCGAGGCGCTGGAGGATCCGGCCTACCGCCGGTCCGGGACAATCGTCACCGATGCCTTTCAGGTGTATCAGATCAAGGTCGCCGCGGCCGATGGCCGAACGCTGGAGGCCGTGCCCCCGACGCACAAGGCGCTGCTGGACCGGGTCTTTGACCTCGGCGCGCCCTTGCGGCCGCCCCGCCGGGGCATGTTGGTGAAAAACATGCGTGCAAGAGCCGGGTGATCGGCGGAGCCGGGCAACCCGCAGCCCGTGGGGCAAGGACTGGCCGCAGCCCGTCACAGGCCAATCAAAGGCGGCCGGGTCTGGCAGGCCGCGCGTTTCAACCGCTGAACGACAGGGGACATCATGGCGACACTGGGCGAAAACATCATCGGAACCAGCGGCTTGGCGCCGTTCTTCAAGGTGGCGAATGCGGAGGCGTTGACCATAACCGCGCCCGAAAACCGCAAGGGCGATGCCCTGCGCACCTGGGTGCGATCCCTGTCGGGGTTTCAGAAGGAGGCCCTGATCCGCTCCGCCCGGACCGGAGAGACATGGCGGCTGGTCTCGGATGAAGGGCCGTATCTGAACGGACATGATGCGGCCCCCTGCCCGCTGGCGTTCTTGTCCGTGGGCATGGTGGCGAGTTTCATGAACGAGATCCTGGCGCTGGCCCAATCCGAAGGGGTGCAGATCCGGCAGTTGAAGCTGATCCAGGACAATTACTACACCATGAAAGGCTCCATGCAGAAGCGCACCATGGTCGGCGGGGCCGAAAACATCGACCTGCGGGTCGAGATCGACTGTGACCTCAGCGAAGCCGCCTTGCAGGATTTCCTGGTCAACGCCACCTATGCCTCGCCGTTGAACGGGCTGATGCGCGGGCAGATCGAAAGCCTGTTCAAGCTGGGCAAGAACGGCAGCCCCCTGCCAACCGCAAAGGTCGCGGAATTGACCGCGCCGCTGTTTCCCGATCCGGGCAACCATTTTGCCAAGGCTGCCCCCCTGGACAGCCCCCTGACGCTGATGACCCCTGTTGGGCCAACGCCCAGGAAGGACGTGGCGCGAGGCACATCCTCGGGCGGCTCCAGCCTGGCCGATGAACAGGACCGCCGCCTGAACATCGGCGCGGTTGCGACCTTACGCGCGGACGGCATCAAGGACATCCAGCAGATGCAGTATTCGCCCTATGGCACCAGCTTCCGGTTCCTGAGTTCCGAGGACGGCCGCGCGCCGGACGCCAACACGCTGATCTCGGCCGGGATCGCGTTCTGCTTCATGACCCAGTTCGGGCGCTTCGTGTCCATGCTCAAGCTGGATCTGCCGGACTATCGCATCGTGCAGGACACGCATTTCAGCCTTGGCGGCGCCTCCGGTGGCACAGGCAAGGCCGGCGCGGCGGATCCGATTGAAACCCATGTTTATCTGGAAACGACCGAGAGCGACGAGACCGCACAGGAGATGCTGGACATCAGCGAACAGACCTGTTTCCTGCACGCCTTCTGCCGCACTGACCTCAAGACAAGGCTCAAGGTGGTGCGCCTGTGATCCGGTGACCGGACGCCGCCCCGGTTGGGCAGAGCCATCCCCCCTGGTCCTGCGGCGCGCAGGGCTGCGGCGTGTTATTCCGTGCGTTTTCAACCACCTGGCCCTTCGGGGCCGCGCCGGGAACATTCGCCTTCCGCCACGATATGCGAATATTCTAGGTGTCCGGACGAAATACGCCTATCGTCAGAGGTGCCTGGCCAGCTGTGTGTGATCCGCAGATCATGCCGAAAGACGCGGCCGGAGACGACGCCTGTTCATTGTGCCAACACTCCGCCCTTGGCACCGGTTCTGTAATCATGACGAAGTTGGTGACCCCGATGAAACATATGGCCCTTTTGATCGCGCTGATCGGCGCCCCCCTGCCCGCCCTGGCGCAAGAGCTGGAATTCTGGGGATCTTCTGATTATTGGGACGTTCTGGTTGATCCATCCCTGGGATATGGCTGCCTGATCCAGTCCGAATTTGATGACGGCTCCGTGGTGCGCGTCGGGTTTGATGTGAACCAGGGGAATGGCTATGTCACCGCCTTCAATTATGACTGGGGCGATATCGTGGAAGGTGAATGGTATCCGGTGTGGTTTGCACTGGACGGCCAGGAATATGAGGCCGAAGCTGTGGGCCTTTATCTGGCCAATGTGCCGGGGGTGGATATTCCCTTCGACAATCCGGATTTCCTGTTCGACATCGCCAAGAAATACACCATGACGCTCTATTCGCAATTTGGCGAGGTCATGGCCATTGATCTGACCGGCAGCTACCTTGCACTGGAAGCCGCGATGGATTGCCAGGACGAAATGGGCTGAACCCGGCGTTCGTTGGCCCGCCCCTACCCATGGCGGTCTGCCCGCCATGAGGGGGCAGATGCCACGGGGTGCGCCCGTCCAGGTTGGGCGGCGCGGGCTATTTGGACCGCCCCGCCTCGGCCGCCAGCGCGGCCAGCCTGTAGAACCCATGCGCCATCTTGGTGAAGGGCGTCAGCAGGAAGAACGCCAGCACAGCGCCAAGATGCAGCGCCAGCAAGCCCTCCAACAGCAAGGTCTGGCCCAAAACATACAGCAACAGGCCGCTGAGCCCCACGAAACCCAAAAGGGCGACAAAGGCGATCTCGCCGCCAAAGGCCCGTGCCGCGCCAAGGGCCTTGTCTGCCTTCAGCTTCAGCCGCAGCATCGAGGCACAGCCCAGCACCAGCAGCACGCCCCCTGACAGGCCCAGCAACTTTGGCCCGGACCAAAGCCCATAGGGCGCAGGCATGGCGAAGCCGTAGTGCAGGACCGTCGCAACACTGGTGGAGGCGAAGCACAACAGGAACCCCACCAGAACCGCGGTATGCGCGTGGCGGCGTGCGTGGGTGAACCTGTCTTCCTCTTCAAAGTTGCAGCCATCACCATGGCCGCCTGTCAGGTTCCGCATCCGGGCCGCGCTGCGCACCGCCTCAATCAGATGCGCGGGTTTCAGCGGGCCTGCCTCTATGTGGCACCAATACCGCCGGAGGCTGATGGACAGGCTGAGCACGGGAAACAGAAAGGCCGGCGCGAAGATGGCAACCATCGCATTGTGCGACAGCACCGCATAGAACCCCTCGCCACCGGCAGAAGACAGCGCCCGCGCCGCCCAGAACATCAACGCAAATCCGATCAGCGTTGCCGCAACAATGAGGCCTGCGTTTTTCTGAAAGGCTTTTCCCGCCGCACGGGGGAAGGCCATTTCCTCCCAACTGTCCTGACGCACATTCGCCAGGGCCTGCGGCAGGTTCAGGGCGAATTCATGCGGCGCGGTGTATTGGCAGGCATAATAACAGCCCCGGCAGTTGTGACACAGGTTCGCCAACTGGGTCAGATTGCCCTCTGAAAAGGCGCGTTCGGCGTGCAAGGCCGGAAAGACGGAACAATAGCCTTCACAATATCGGCAGGCATTGCAGATCTCCGCCTGGCGGCGGGCCTCCTGGATCAGGTCAGCTTGCATTTGCATGGGCGGCGGCCTCCTTGCCTGCAATACGTCCGAAGACGGTGCCAATGGTCATTCCAAATCCCGCCAGATAGCCTTGGCCCAGGATCGACCCGGCCATCGTCTCACCCGCCGCCCAGAGATTGCCGACAGGCCGGTTTCCGATGGCGCATTGCGCGCGGTCGTCCACCTTCAGGCCAAGATATGTAAAGGTCACGCCGGTGCGCAGCGAATAGCCGTAAAAGGGCGGCTCTGTGATGGGGCGGGCCCAGTTCGTCTTTGGCGGGTTGAGCCCGGTGGTCGCCACGCCGTCCAGTTCCGTTGGGTGGAAGCCCGATGTGTCGCCGCAGCATCTGTTGTATTCACTCACGGTCTGCACCAACGCCTCCGCGGGCAGGCCCAGCTTCTGCGCCAACTCCTCCAGGCTGTCGGCCTGGATGGGCGGGAACACTGACGGCATGAACAGGTTGAGCGATTTGGCATCGATGATGACATAGCCCACCTGATCCGGCTGCGCCGCGACAAGCCGCCCCCAGATGGCATAGCGTTTGGGCCAGACGTCCTCGCCCTCATCATAAAAACGCTGCGCATCCTTGTTCACCACGATGGAAAACGGCACGCAATCCAGCCGCGTAACGATCCCGCCATCGAATTTCGGCGCGCGGCCGTCGATGGCCACGGCATGGCACTGTGTCGGGTCGCCCACTTGCTCCACGCCCTGGTCCAGCAGATCCGCCAGAACGACCCCGCGGTTGTAGGGCGTGCCGCGGATCAGGAAGTTCCGCGCCGCAGGCCCCCAGGCCCTGGCCAGCCAATCGGTATCTGCCTGAAATCCCCCGGAGGCCACCACCACGGATTTCGGCGTGATCGAGTGGCTCTGCCCGTACTGGGTGTAGTCAACGCGTGTGATGCGGTCATCCTCAAGCTGCAGATGGGTGACGGCGGCCTCATAGGCCACCTGCACCCCAAGGCGGTCTGCGGTGCGATAGTAGGCGTTCACCAGCCCCTTGCCGCCGCCCAGGAAAAACGCATTGGTCCGCGCCAGCGACAACGTGCCCGACAACGAGGGCTGAAACCGCACCCCGCGCTCCTGCATCCACGGCAGGCACTCCTCTGATGCGCGGATGGCCAGGCGCGCCAGCCCCTCATCGGTTTTCCCGCCCGTCACCTTCAACAGATCGGCCAGGTATTCCTCTTCGGTGTAGCTGTCCACCAAGGGGCCCAGCGGCCCGCTGTGCATGCAGCGGAAATTGCGGGTGTGGCGCGAATTCCCGCCGCGATACGGCTTTGGCGCGGCTTCCAGGATCAGAACGCGCGCGCCGGCCTCTGCGGCAGTGATCGCGGCGCAAAGCGCGGCGTTTCCGCCGCCAATGATGGCAATATCGGGCGAGGTCACAACAGGTCTCCGTCGAAATGGGGGGGCGTGTGGCTGCTGGCGCGCAGCTCACGGACGCGCACGCGCTGCGCGGCTTCGATATGGGCGCGCATGGCGGCTTCGGCCTGGGCACCGTCACGCGCCCGGATCGCGTCCAGCACGGCCAGATGTTCTGCCACGGCCTTGTCGGCACGGTCCGCCTGGGTCAGCGTTGTCGGCCCCAGGATCATCAGCGCCTTTTGCAGCGTATGGATCGCGCGGGCCAGAAACCGGTTCTTGGCCGCATCCAGCAAGGCGGCATGAAAATGCCGGTTCAGGGTGAAGGCCTCCGGCGCATTGCCCAGCGCCGCCATCTGCGCGTTCATCTCCAACAGCTCTTCGATTTCGATGTCAGAGGCCGCGCGGGCGGCAAGCCGGGCGGCTGTGCCTTCCAGCACGGCGCGCATCTCATACAATTCCATCACCTCGGCATAGTCGAGCCTGCGGATGGTTGCGCCCAGGCGCGGCACATGGGTGACGATGCCATCGGCCTCAAGCTGGCGGATCGCCTCGCGCACCGGGGTGCGCGAGATGCCGAACTGCTCCGCGATATCCGTCTCTCGCAGCCGGTCGCCGGGGTTCAGACGGCCTTCGCGCAGCTCTGCCAGCAGGCGCTGATAAACGCTGTTTCCCTGGGGCGTGCTCTGGGGCGTGCTGTCATCATCCATTGTCATTCCGCCTTTTGGCCGCGTTGCCGCCTGCGTTCATTTTTCTTGTATCCAAGCGGATACATGGGTATTCATGAACCGTCAAGGCGGGCAGGAGGTCGGTTTGAACATTCATTTTTCCGATCCGCTGCCGCGCCGCGCGCTGACCTTCGCGCTGGCGGCTGCCGGGGTCGTGCTGTTCCGGGCGCTGGACCTGCCGCTGCCGTTTCTGTTCGGGCCCATGGCGCTGTGCCTTGCCGGCGCTTTGGCGCATCTGCCGCTGAAGGGGTTTGGGCAGGTCTCGGTCGCCGCGCGCACGATCCTTGGCGTGGCTGTCGGCGCCTCCATCACCCCGCAGGTGGTGGCCGATCTGCCGCGCATGGCGCAATCAGTGGCGCTGATCCCGGTCTTCATCGCGGTGATCGCGGCGGTGGGCGTGCCGTTCTTCCGCAGGATCTGGGGATTTGACGCGCCCACGGCCTATTACGCCTCCATGCCCGGCGGTTTGCAGGATATGGTGATCTTCGGCACCGAGGCCGGGGGAAACCCGCGGGCGCTGTCGCTGATCCACGCCACGCGGGTGCTGATCATCGTCACGCTCGCCCCGCTGATCCTGAGCCATTTCTACGGCGCGGCGCTCAGCAATCCCATCGGCGCCCCGATTGCGGACCTGCCCTGGCATGAGATCCTGATCATGGTCGCCTGCGCCTGGGTGGGCTGGAAAGGCGGGGAACGGCTGGGCCTGTTCGGGGCGTCCATCCTGGGCCCCATGATCGTCACTGCCTGCCTGTCGCTGGTGGATGTGATCCACTTCCGCCCGCCGGCAGAGGCCATCCTGGTGGCACAGTTCTTCATCGGATGCGGGATCGGCGTGCATTTTCTGGGCGTCACCTGGCGCGAGCTGACCCGCGTGGTGCTGGCCGGTGTGGCTTATGTGCTGGTCCTGGCGCTGCTGGCGGCGGCGTTTGCGGGTCTGGTGACCGTGCTGGGCCTGGGTGATCCGGTGCCCGCCTTTCTGGCCTTTGCCCCCGGCGGTCAGGCCGAGATGACCGTGCTGGCCATCGTCACCGGGGCGGACCTGGGCTTTGTCATCACGCACCACCTGACGCGCATCGTGATCGTCATCATCGGCGCGCCAGTGGCGGCGCGGATCATTGCGCGTAAACGGAAGGGTTGACCATGTGGATCGGCGCGCCTTCGGCATAGGCGTTCACCTGGGTGAAGATGTCCGTGAACTGCTTGTTGAATTCGTCCTCGGTGACGAAGCCGATATGCGGCGTGGCAATCAGGCCGGGATGGGACAGCAACGGGTCAGCAGGATCTGTCAGCGGTTCGCTGTCAAACACATCAACCGCGGCCAGCCCGGGACGCCCCGCGTCCAGCGCCCGCAGCAAGGCGCCAGGCGCGATCAGACCGGCGCGCGATGTGTTCACCAGAACCGCCTTCGCCCCCATCAGCGCCAGGTCCGCGGCGGTCACGATCCCGCGCGTCTCAGGTGTCAGGCGCAGATGCAAGGAGACCACGTCGCTGTCGGCAAAGAACTGCGCCCGGCTGGCCGCGACGGTTTCGCCATCCGCGCGGGCACGGGCGCAACCGGCGTCAGAGGACCACCAGACCACCTCCATGCCAAAGGCGCGGGCATAATCAGCCACCACCCGGCCAATGCGGCCATATCCATAAAGGCCCAGGCGCCGGCCCCGCAGGGTGCGGCCCACGCCCATCTGCCAGCGCCCTGCCTTGGCAGAGGCCATCTGTTGCGGCAACTGGCGCATGGCGGACAGGATCAGGGCAAAGGTCAGCTCGGCCGCGGCATAATTCGCACCATCGGCCCCCTTGTTGGAACACAGCAGAACCCCGGCCTCCGTGCAGGCCCCGACATCCACATGCGGCCAGCCCCCCCGCTGCGAGATCAGCCGCAGGTTCGGCACCCCCTGCAGAAGCGCGCGAGTGACGCGGGTGCGTTCGCGGAACAGCACCAGGCAGTCCGCATCGGCCAGCCGCACCGCCAGCGCCGCGGGGTCAGGCTCATGGTCCGTCCAGACGGTGACCTCATGCCCGCTCAGCAGCTCAAAACAGGGCAAACCGCGCAGCGTGTCGAACCAGTCATCCAGAATGTGAACCTTCATGCCCGTGTCCTTCCTTGTGTCATGCGGGTGGCCTGCCCCAACCTGACCCGCGTCAGTGCGAGACCAGCACAGGGATCCTGGCGCGCGCCAGGATGTCCGTGGTCATGCCGCCCAGAAAGTCCTCCCGGAATTTGGAATGTTCATAGGCGCCAAGCACCAGCAGCGAGGGCGCGTGTTTTTCGCACCAGGCCAGAACGGTGCTGGCCACGGGATAGGTGGTGGGCCACTCCTCATGCACCGCATCCACCCCGTGACGGGACAGATGCTGCATCAGATCCGCGATGGGCCAGTCAGACCGCGGCCCCACGGTCAGCACGCTGACGCGGCCTTCGTCCTCCAGCAGGCGCAGGCTGTCAGACAGGGCGCGGGCCGCCGCGCGCCCGCCATCCCAGGCCAGGGCCGCATGGCTGTGCGCGGCACCGGCGTCATATCCCGCAGGCACCACGATCACCGGACGCCCCGACATCAGCGCGATCCGGTCGGGGTGCAGCGTGACATGTTCGTCATCCGCGTCCGAGCGTGTGCCGACGATAAGGATATCATAGTGGCGGGCGGCCTGGGACAGCACCGTATCCACGCGCCCGGTGACCTGCTGCAACGTCAGGCCCGGGTCCAGCCCCAGCGCGCTGCGCTCCTGCGCGAAGCTGTCCTCGATCTCTTGCAGCAGCATCGTTCCGGCGGCATCCAGCAGGGCGCGGGCCTCCTTCGGGATCCAGCGCCCGCGGCGGTCAATCACCTCATGCCCGCTATGGGCAAGCATCGCCGTGACATGCGCCCCGAACCGCCGGGCCAGCGCCGCAGCATAGCGCAACGCCGCCACCGACCCGTCAGAGCCGTTGAACGCCACAAGCACATTCATCATCGGCATGTCAGTTCCCCTCCCAGACGGTGCGGGGCACATAGACCCGGCCATCCGCCAGCTTGCGGGCAGTGCGCAGCAATCCCGCGGAGTTCAGCGAAAACTGGTCCGTCATCTCGAAATCCACCAGGACGTCAATAGTGCCGGAGGCATGTTCCAGAACCACTGTCGCGGGGCTGGCATCGGGGCGGTCCAGCAATCCCTCGGCCACGGTTCCCGGCGTCAGCGCGCAGGAGGCCAGGCATTGCGACCCGGTGACCGCCATCGAGGGATGCGTGGACCAGGGCATGAAATACCGCGCGGCGATGGTGCCCCCGTCCCGGGCGGGCGCCAGCAGGCCGAATTTGGGCGTCACGGATTGCGTGACATCGCCCAACCCCATCGCGGCCCCGGCCTGCAAGCGTATCGCCTCCATCCGGGCGAAGAATTCACGATTGTCGTCAAGCTCTTGCACGGTTTCATAGCCCGTCAGCCCGAAATCCGCGGCACGGGCGATGACCATGGGCATGGCCACATCCATGCAGGTGACCTCGATCCCGTCAAAGGTATCGCGCAGGGTGCCCGTGGGCAGGAAGGCCCCGGTGGATGAGCCGACCACCCCCATGAAGTTCAGCGCGATGGGCGCGGCCGTCCCCGGCACCCCGGCAATAGCCGCCAGCCCATCATAGCGCATGACACCCCCCGGCGTCTGCACGCGGGCCAGAACCCTGGCGCCGGTGTTGACGGCGCGGATCTTCACCTCCGTCTCCTCACCCGTTGGGTGGACAAGGCCCATTTCAACCGCGGCCGGCCCGACCCCGGACAGGATGTTGCCGCAGGTGGGTTTGAAATCCACCAGCCGGTCTTCCACGGACACCTGCGCGAAGAAATAATCCACGTCAGCCCAGTCGTCGTCAGAGGGCGAGAGCATGGCGACCTTGGTTGTCACCGCCACGCCGCCGCCGATGCCATCGATGTTGATCGGATGGCCGGATCCAAGGGCGGCCAGCAGAACCTCTGCCAATGTGTCCCGATCCTGCGGCAGGTCCGCCCGGTTGAAATATGGCCCCCGGGACGTGCCCCCGCGCATGAAGAGGAAGGGAATGCCTGTCTGTGTCATGTCATTCACTCGATTGGATTATTTCAGCGGCCAGGGCAGATCGACAGCATCCTGAAGCAGCCCCGGCGGGAAATCGCGGTTCAGCGCGCCGGCCATCACGCACATCAGCGCGATACCGGCGACAGTCAGGATCAGGGTCTTGGGCCAGGGGGCCTGCGCCCGGACCCGCAGGAAGGCCAGAAGGAAGCCCGCCAGCGCGAGGATGAAGCCCAGCGCATAGGTCGCGGCAATCAGGCCGGCGAACCAGGCCAGTGTGGACCACAGGCCAAAAGGCGCATCTGCGTCCTCGCCGGCAAGCTCCTTGTCGGCGAAGATGGTGTCCGTCTCCGGGCGCAGGACCATCTGCACCAGCAGGATCAACAGCGCCGCAAGGGTGATGCCGCCCACAACCAGGGGGACGATCTTGTCGGTCATGTTGTAATCGGGGATCATGTTGGCGTTGATCAGCGCGGCCACGACATAGGCCATGATGACCGCCAGGAAGACCAGCGGCGCGCGCTTGGACCCGGCCTGCACATCGCCCTCTGCCATGATGGCCTTCGCCTGCCGCAGGCCAAGCACGACGGACAGCACCGTCACGATCAGCAGCACGATCACGATGGGCGAAAACAGGTATTCGATGCCATCCTCAAAGGACTTGCGGAACCGGAAGGAGGCGATCTGGAACGCCTGGTTGGAAAACTTTTCCACCGGGTTTGACAGCACGAAGCCGATCAGGAACGCCGGGCGAGACCAGTCGAACCGGCGCAGGAAGATCCCGATCAGGCCGATTGCGAACAGCGCCAGGATGTCCTCGAAGTTCTGGCCGGACTGGAACGCCGCGAAGGAGATCAGCATGAACAGGAACGGCGCCAGGTAGGTGAAGCGGATCGTGGTCAGCCGGGCAATACCCCCGGAGGCCGCGATGCACAGCAGCGTGCCCACCACATTGGCCAGCGCCAGCAGCCAGACGATGGCATAGGTGATGTTGAGGTTGTCCCGCAGCATGTTGGGGCCGACCTCGATCTCACCCGACCCCAGCAGGGCAATCGCGCCGATGAAAATGGCCATGGAGCCGGATCCGGGGATGCCGAACAGCAGCGTCGGCACCAGCCCGCCGCCTTCCTTGGCGTTGTTGGAGCTTTCCGGGCCGATGACTCCGCGGATCTCACCCTTGCCGAATTTTGATTTGTCCTTGGAGGTTTGCACAGCGTGGCCATAGGCGATCCAGTCCACGACCGATCCGCCGAGGCCGGGAATGACACCCACGATGACGCCAATCAGCGAACAGCGGAAGGACAGCCACTTGTTGGCGAACCAGTCGCGCACCCCCGCGCCCCAGCCCGCGCCCAGCCGGGCGTCCTTGGCGATGGACCTGTCCTGCCGCAAAAGGCTGACGATTTCGGGAACCGCAAAGATGCCAAGCCCGACGATGACCAGCTGCAGCCCGTCTGTCAGATAGGGAATGTCATAGGAGGCCATGCGCAAACTGCCGCCTGCGTCGGCCTCGCCAATGGTGCCGATCAGCATGCCAAGACCGGCCGCGGCCAGCCCCTTCAGCGCCACCCGGCCCGCCAGAACGGCGACCATGGACAGCCCCAGGATGGAGATCATCAACATCTCCGGCAGGCCAAAGGCCAGCACCAGCGGCCGCGCCACCACGATGAAGAAGGTCAGGAAAGCCGCGCCGACAAGACCGCCGAACAGCGAAGACGCAAAGGCCGCCGACAACGCCCGCGCCGCCTGCCCCTGTTTGGCCAGCGGGAACCCATCCAGCACCGTGGCCTGGGACGCGCTGGACCCTGGAATGCCCATGAGGACGGAGGCGAAGGTATCCGAGGTCGGCACGACCGCGACCATGCCCACCATCAGCGCCAGCCCCAGCACCGGGTCCATGCCGAACATGAACGGCAACAACAGCGACAGCCCGGCGATGCCGCCAAGGCCCGGAAAGACCCCGACCGCAAGGCCCATCACGACACCCAGCACAAGGTATCCCAGGACAACGGGTTGCAGGATCAGAGCCCATGCCTCGCCAAGGGCGGGCAAGGCGGTTGCGAAGACATCCATCGCGGCCACCATTTCTTGATTGAGGAAGGGGTTTGGTCAGCCGGCCCACCCCGCGTCGGGGGTGGCGCGGCCGGGACACGGCCTGTGCGGACAGGACCGGGCCGACCCCCGCCATGGGGGGTCGGCGGTGCTAGGCGTGGCTTACTTCAGCGAGACGCCGTAGGCTTCTTGCAGCCAGTTGGTCACAAAGGCTTTCGCCTCGGCGGACACGGTGGTCCCGGCGGTGGTGGCGGTTTGTGCGCCCTTGCCAACGAATACTCCGTATTTGCCCACGCGCTTCTCGGCGATCTGGGCAAAGTCGGGGCGCTTGCGCACGGCGTCGAAGGCCTGGGTATAGGCGGCAACCACATCGTCCGGAGAGCCGGCAGGCAGGAAGGCGATCTTCTGCACCGGGAAGCCTGCGACGAAGAAGGCTTTCCAGGCATCCCACTGCTGGCCAGAGGTTTCACAGACATCCGTGGCCTCGCAGACCTCCTTGAAGGTCGGCATGTCGGGGAAGGTCGGATCACGGACGATATTGCCGTCCTCATCCAGCGCACCCCAGGTCATCATCGGCACGGCTTTGCCCTGCGCAACCAGATCGGCGGAAGCGCCGAGATAGCCGGACGAGGTCTGGTAGTCGATCGTGGCCTCGCCACGTTCAAACATCAGACGGCCATCGCCCCGGCCCTTGATGCCGAACACAGGCTCGACGTTCATGCCCAGCATTTCCCATGCCAGCAGCGGCACCAGGTCCAGGCGGGTGGCGCCCTGGCTGCCGTAGATGAAATCCACGTCCTGCAGCGCGTTTGCCGAACCGTCGAATTTCGCGCCGTCCTCGGGGTTCAGATAGGCAACACCGCCGGTGCCCGACGCCATGACAGGGATCCAGTCGCTGTATTCATAGCGCACGCGGGGGTCGTCCAGCAGATAGGGAAACTGCGTGGAGCCGGAGGTGCCGAACAGCAGCGTGCCGTCCTCATGCTCTTGCTCCTGGAACCAGTTGGCGCCTTTGGTGGAGCCTGCGCCCGGCATGAATTTCACCACAACCGTGGGGTTGCCCGGCAGTTCTTCGGACAGAAGCGGCGCGAAGAAGTTGGCCCATTTGGCCGACCCGCCGGTTTCAGAGAACGGGATCACCCATTCGATCGTCTTGCCGGAAAAATCGACCTCGGCCAGCGCCGGAGATGCCAGAAATGCGGCGGCCGCAACCGAGGTTGCAAGTTGCTTGATGGTCATTGGTGTCCTCCCACAGACCGGATGAGCCGGGCGCGGGCCCGGCATTCCATGTTTTTTCGTTTCAAGGGACTGATTCCCTCCTCCAACACGGGCAACATGCCGTCTCAACCTTGCGCGAAACTTGCGCATCATGACAAAGAAGAGCGCATGCGGATTGCGGTGATCGAGGATAACGAAGCCCTGGCCCGCGCAATCGCCTTGCGGTTGCGCGATCATGGCCATGCCGTTGACCTGCTGCATGACGGTGCGGAGGCCGATGAGTTCCTGGCGCGCGAGGGCGCGGATATCGTGGTTCTGGATCTCAACCTGCCGGGGATGGACGGCATCACCGTGCTGCGCGCGCTGCGGCGGCGGGGCGATGGCACGCCCGTGATCCTGCTGACCGCCCGGTCAGAGACGGCAGAGCGGGTCGCGGGGCTGGATGCGGGCGCGGACGACTACCTGACCAAACCCTTCGAGATGGTCGAGCTTGAGGCCCGCCTGCGCGCCATGGCGCGGCGCAAGAACCTGGAATTCACCCCGCGCGATACGCTCGGCCCGCTGGTGTTCGACCGCGCCTCGCGGCAACTGATGCTGGACGACCAGCCGCTGGACGTGCCCCGCCGGGAGATTTCTGCCCTGGAATGCCTGCTGGAACGGCGCGGCCGGATCGTGTCCAAGGCACAGCTGATCACCCATGTCTATGGCACCGGGTCCGATGCGGGCGACAGCGCGATCGAGCCGCATCTGTCCCG
>CBFHYV010000046.1:0-14904 GCA_965660085.1 uncultured Paracoccaceae bacterium | reverse complement strand
CTGCCACGCCCAGGGCCGCAAGACGGCGCGGCGCATCGGGCGGCAAACCGGCCATCTGTTCCAGATGCACCAGCGGGCCCAGCGCCGCGCCGCTTGCCCCCGGCAGCACCCGGGCCAGCACGCCCACCTGTTCCATGGCTGCCACGGCCTGCACGGGATCGGGCGCGCGCAGCAGCTTGATGATCTCCTGGCCGATGCGTTCGATGGACAATCTGTCCAGCCCGTCGGCATGGCGGGCGATGGCGTCCAGCGCCTGCGGGTCCATCCCGTGCGCCGGGTCGGCATACCACGCGGAAAAGCGGAAGAAGCGCAGGATGCGCAGATAATCCTCAACAATGCGGCGGGACGGGTCCCCGATGAACCGCAACCGCCTCGCCGCCAGATCTGCCAGCCCCCCCACCGGATCGGCAATCTGGCCCGCCGCATCGGCATAGAGCGCGTTCATGGTGAAATCCCGGCGCTGGGCGTCATGGGCCATGTCGGTGGAAAACTGCACCCGGGCGTGGCGGCCGTCGGTGACCACATCGGCGCGAAAGGTGGTGACCTCATGCGGTTTGCCCTGGGCCAGCACGGTGATGGTGCCGTGATCCTGCCCCGTGGGTACCGGGGTCAGCCCGGCGGCCTTGGACAGGGCGATCACCCGTTCGGGGCGGGCGTCTGTGCAGATGTCGATGTCATCCACGGGCGCGCCCAGCCAGGCATTGCGCACGCAGCCGCCCACGAACCAGGCCGCGTGCCCGCCGCTGTGCAACATGTCCAGCACGGCGCGGGTGCCGGGGTGGTGCAGCCACGCCCCATCCACCCGGGCCTGCATCACGGGCCCATCCGTTCCGCCAGCCCGCGCAGTACCCGCGCGGTGGCACCCCAGATGTAATAGGGGCCCCAGGGCACCGTGTAATAGCGCCGCCGCGCACCGCGCCAGCGCCGCCATTGCACGGAAAACCGCGCCGGATCGGTGACGTGATCCAGCGGCACGGCAAAGACTTCCTCCACCTCGCCCGGCTCTGCCCGCGGGGCAAAAGGCTGGGTGACAAGGGCCACCACTGGCGTCATCAGAAATCCGGTGACCGTTTCATGGGCAGGCAGGGTGCCCAGAACCTGCGCATGGCCTTCGGGCAGGGCGATTTCCTCGCGCGCCTCACGCAGGGCGCAGGCGATCACATCTGCGTCTTCGGGGTCCTGCTTGCCGCCGGGAAAGGCGATCTGGCCGGGATGATGGCGCAGCGCCGAGGACCGCTTGGTCAGGATCAGCTCTGCCCCCCTAAGGCCGGGCTGCACCGCAACCAGCACACCCGCGGGGCGCAGCTTGCGCCCCGCGGGCAGGACGGTTTCGGGGTTCAGGTCGAAGTCAGAAGACCCCGGCCCGGCCGCGGCCAGCGCCTGGCGCAGCCGCGTGGCCACGGTATCAAGGGGCTGGGTCATCGGCATCGAACCCCACGGTTGCGGGGTCCAGTTCATAATGTGCGCCGCAGAACTGGCAATCCGCGGTGACCAGCCCTTCTGGCGTTGTCATCTTTTCGATGTCCTTGGCGGAATAGATCGAAAGGCTCTGCCGGACGCGATCTTCGGAGCAGCTGCAGCCAAAGCGCACGGGCTGCGTGTCATAGATCCGGGGCTGTTCCTCATGAAACAGGCGCACCAGCAGATCGGTGGGCGGCAGGCTGGGGCCGATCAGCTCCATATCCTCCAGCGTGTCCAGGTGCATGTTCACGCGGGTCCAGTTTTCGGCATCGTCGCCATCCACGATGTCCTCCGGGCGCAACAGCCCGTCTTCGCCCGATGCCTCCTGCGTGGCAAAGGGCGAGGCCTTGGGCATGTGCTGCAACATGATGCCACCGGCGCGCCAATGCTCCGCCCCGCCGCGTTCCGTGGAGCGGCCAAAGCTGAGCGCGAAGCGCGTGGGCAGCTGCTCGGACTGGGCAAAATAAGCCTCCGCACAGGCGCGCAGGGAGCCTTCGGCGATGGGCGTGATCCCCTGATAGGGGGTCGTGCCCCGGCCCTGGTCGATCATCACGGCGAAATAGCCCTTGCCCAACTGCTCAAACGGGTCGGCATCGGTGATGCGATCGGCGTCAAAGCTGGCATAGGCGCGGATGCGCGCCGGGCCGCCTTCGGCCTCGGGGCCGTAATAATCGGTGGCGATCATGCGGACAGGGCCGTTTGTCTGCACCTGCAGCGACAGTTTCCACCGCAGCTTGATCGTTTGGCCGATCAGCGCCGTCAGCAGGGCCATTTCCGCGATCAATGCCTCGACCTGCGGGGGGTAATCATGTTGACGCAAAATGCCGCTGAGCACGCCGTCCAGCCGCGCGACGCGGCCGCGCATGTCACAGGCATCCAGCTGAAAGGGCAGGACTGTATCGTCCCAGGCGATCTGGCTTGCTGAAGTCATGGGGTTTCCTTGCTGGTCGCCGCTTGGCATACCGCAGCCATATAGGCGCGACAACCCGCGCACCAAGAGAGGCCGCCATGATCCAGCGCCACGGAGAGACCCCGAATCCACACCGCCGCTACCGGCTGCGCCCCGGCGTCTATGCCATTCTGCCCCGCAATGGCGCGTTGCTGCTGACCCATCAGGCCGACCCGGAGCCGGAGATCCAGCTGCCTGGCGGCGGTATTGATCCCGGCGAATCCCCCCTGACCGCCCTGCACCGTGAGGTGATGGAGGAAACCGGCTGGCGAATCGCCCGGCCCGTGCGGCTGGGGGCGTTTCGGCGGTTCGTGTTCATGCCGGAATACGATCTTTGGGCCGAAAAGCTGTGCATCATCTACGCGGCGCGGCCCGTTCATGCGCTCAGCCCCCCGACGGAGGCTGGGCACACCGCGATGTGGCTGCCCGTGGAGGTGGCGCAGCGGGTGCTGGGCAACCCCGGTGACCGGGCCTTCGTGGCCCGCTACGCCGGGTGATCGGGCGGCGTGGCGCCGAATTCAAACAGCACGGCTGAAATATCGTCCTCCATCTCCGTTCCGGTGCCGTCCCCGCCACGGCGGGCGCAGAGCCGCCAATAAAGGTCATCCAGGAATTCGGTGCCGCCCTGGCTGGCCGGTATTTCCCCGATCAGTTCCAGCAGGCCCGGTCGGTCCAGCATCTTGCCGCCGGGCAGTGGGCATTCCGTGAACCCATCGGAATAGATCAACAGGCGGTCGCCGGGGTGCAGCTGCGCCTCCTCCGCCTGAAACCGCGCGCCGGGCAGAATGCCGATGGGCAGGCCGCTGCTGCCGATGAATTCCCGCGTGCCGTCCGCGCGCAGCAGCAGCGGCGGCGGATGCCCGGCCTGGACAAAGCGCAGATGCCCCGTGCCCATGTCCACCGTGGCCATCAGCATGGTCAGGTATTCGCCCACCCCCGCGTCAGAGGTCATCCGCCGGTTCAGCGCATCCGCGATCTCTTCCGGCGGGCGCAGGGCATAGCCTTCGCCGCTGGGCACCAGCGCGATGCTTTGCTGCGGGAAAGCATCGCTGAGATAGCCCGCCACGCGAGAGGCAATCAGCGCCGAGGTGATGCCATGGCCGGAGACATCGACGTTGTAGAAGCCGATATTGCCATCCGTGGCCGATACAATGCCCACCAGGTCACCGCCCACCTGGCCGCAGGGATGCAACAGCACCCCCACCTGCCCGCCGGGGACCGTGCGGCTGCGGTCTGGCACCAGTGACATCTGGATGGCGCGCGCCTGTTCCAGGTCTTGCTCCAGCGCGTCATAGAACCGGACAAGCTCATCCATCTTGTCCGAAATCACGCGGTTCTTTTCCTGCAATTCCCGCTCCATCGCCAGGATGCGGGCGCCGGCGTTGATGCGCGCGCGCAATTCGTCCGGGCGGATGGGTTTGGCCATGAAGTCATCCGCGCCGGCGTCCAGCCCCTGCGCCACCTGATCCGCCCCCTGGCGGGAGGTCAGAAGGATGACATAGGCATAGCGTTCCCGGCGTGCGCTGCGGAACCTGCGGCAGAACTCCGGCCCGTCCATCCCCGGCATCATCCAGTCGGAGATCACAAGATCAGGCTGGATCCGGTCAGCCAGTTCCAGCGCCTCGGCGCCGGACTGGCAATCCCAGACCTCCAGCCCCCAGCCGCGCAGCACGGTGGTGGTGATCTTCAACTGCACCGGGCTGTCATCCAGCACCAGAACGCGGCGGATGGTGGCGGCCTGCGTCATTTCCACGGCAAAGGTGGTGTCGCCGGAGGCGGCGGATCGGTCTTTCGCAGTTTTGGTCACACGGGCGGCCTTTCCTGTCTGGTCAGGCGATGTTTAGCGGGCGGGGTCTTAACGGTAGGTGAAACCTTACTTTCCCTCCGCAGGAGGGTCGCCTAAGATGCCAGAAAACCAAGGGAAAGGCCGTAATGTTGATCGACTGGGACCAGGTGCGCAACCTGCGCGAGGAGATCGGGCCA
Source organism: uncultured Paracoccaceae bacterium (assembly GCA_965660085.1). Taxonomy (GTDB): domain Bacteria; phylum Pseudomonadota; class Alphaproteobacteria; order Rhodobacterales; family Rhodobacteraceae; genus CBFHYV01. The sequence goes on along the minus strand of CBFHYV010000046.1, from coordinate 10,511 downwards.
GAGGCCTTCGACCAAGTGGTGGACCTGTTCCTGGCAGAGGTCGGCGCCGCGCTGGACAGCTTTGACGCGGACGCCGATGCGCCGGCCCTGCGCGCCAGCCTGCACGCGCTGAAGGGCAGTTGCCTCAACCTTGGCTTTGCCGAGATGGCCAAGCTGTGCAAACGCTGGGAAATGGCGGCCTCCCTGGGGGAAACCGCGCATGTGGATCTGCCCCGTCTGCGCGTGTTGTATGACGACTCCTGCGCGGAGTTTCTGGCGCAGAAACAGGCGCAGCTGGGCTGAACGGACGGCCGATCAGATCAGGAACTGGGCCAGGATCTCATCATTTGTGATGTCCTGATAGGTCATGCCCTGCGCGTCCAGCTGTGCGAACAGCGCATCGAAATTCCCCGCGTGCAGCGTTTCGATCCCGATCAGCACGGATCCGAAGTTGCGCGCCGATTTCTTCAGGTATTCAAACCGGGCGATGTCGTCCTCCGGGCCAAGGCAGGCCAGGAAATCCCGCAGCGCGCCGGGGCGCTGGGGCAGGCGCAGGATGAAATATTTCTTGACCCCGGAATAGCGCTGGGCGCGTTCCTTCACCTCTGGCAGGCGCTCGAAATCGAAATTGCCACCGGAGGTCACGCAGACCACGCGCCGCCCGCGGATGGACTGGCCCAAATCCTTCAGCGCGTCCACGGCCAGCGCTCCGGCGGGTTCCAGCACGATGCCCTCGACGTTCAGCATCTCCAGCATGGTGGTGCACAGGCGGTCCTCGGGGATGGTCAGCACATTGGCCAGCCCCACGCCGCGCAGCCGGGCGAATGTGCGCTCCCCAATCCGGCCAACAGCGGCGCCATCGGCGAAAGTGTCCACACGGTCCAGCGCCACGGGCTTGCCCGCGGACAGCGCCGCGCGCAGGCAGGCCCCGCCGGCAGGTTCCACCAGCGTGAACTGCGCCGCCGTGCCGAAATAGCTCAGCATCCCCGAAGACAGCCCGCCCCCGCCCACGGGCACCACAAGGTGATCGGGCAAGCCGCCCATCTGCGCCTCGATCTCGGCGGCGACGCTGGCCTGGCCCTCGATCACGTCATCATCGTCGAAGGGGGACAGGAAATGCCCGCCGGCCTCCTGGCAAAAGCTCTGGGCGGCGCGCAGGCAGTCATCGAAATAATCGCCGATCAGCCGGATCTCTATCGCATCGCCGCCGAACATCCGGGTTTTCTGGATCTTCTGCTGGGGCGTCGTCACCGGCATGAAGATCACGCCCCGCTTGCCGAAATGGCGGCACATATAGGCCACGCCCTGCGCGTGATTGCCCGCCGATGCCGCCACGAACAAGCCGGCCTCGGGCCGTTTGCGCATGGCGTTGAAGGCACCGCGCAGCTTGTAGCTGCGCACCGGGCTGAGGTCTTCGCGTTTCAGCCAGATCTCCGCGCCATAGGCCTGGGACAGATGGGCATTGCGCAACAGCGGCGTTGCGGGGAACACATCGCGCATCAGGTCGCGTGCGGAACGGGCGGCTGTCTGAAACTCTGTCATGCCCGATCAGTGCCGCAGTGGCCCGGGCGGCGCAAGGTCAGTTGATGCCACGCCCTTCGACGTAATGGCCATAGACGGTGGTCACCACGCTCAGCCCCACCATCACCCAGGCCAGGTTCAGCACCGACACGATCAGCAGATGCACCGCCGAACTGCCCGGCACCGCCAACACCGCCTGCACCGCCAGATTGGCCAGCCCCAGCACGATCACCAGCCCCACGAATGCGCCGGTATCGCCCGCCGTGGCGCGCCACGCGCCGCGCAGGCCAATGGGCTGGCCCGTGGCCGCGCCCGGCAGCACCGGGGACAGGCGGTAGAACATCACCCCAATGCTCAGCGCCATGGCCGCACCGCCCAGCACCAGCCCCGCCGCCCCGGCGATGGAGGCCAGGATGCTCACGGCCAGGGCCATGGGGATGATGGCCAGGCCCAGCACGAGGCCCAGTAGCAGAAACTGCCACAGATAGGCCATGACCCGGCCCCACAGGATGCGCGGCAACCAGCCGGGCGGCGTTTCTTCCAACAGGACAAACCGGTGCCAGCGCACCACCACGTTGATCAGCAGCGCCACGCTGCCCAGAATGGCGGCCAGCCCCAGCAGCGCCGCCAGGGCAGAGGGATCCCCGACGGCGCCGGGCATGTCCTGCAACCAGACAAAGGTCAGCCCCCACATCACGATCAGCATCGCCGCCGTGCCCAGCACGATCTGCGCCGCCTGCCGCCAGTTGCGGCCCACCATCCGCAATGAATGCAGAAAGATCTGCCAGCCCTTCATGCGCGCCTCCTTGTCCGGCGCCGCCCGGCCGGCGCGCACCTGTTGGCTCTTTGCTGGCACGATCCGGCTTGCGGAACAACCGGCGCGCCTTGCCCATGGTGCAAAAAACCGCTAGGCCACGCGCCATCACAGCCCAGAGGACCTGCCCCATGTCTGCACCCAAGAAAGTTGTCCTGGCCTATTCCGGGGGTCTCGATACCTCGATCATCCTGAAATGGCTGCAGACGGAATATGGCTGCGAGGTCGTCACCTTCACCGCAGACCTCGGCCAGGGCGAGGAGCTGGAGCCGGCGCGGGAAAAGGCGCTGATGCTGGGGATCGCGCCTGAGAACATCTATATCGAAGACGTGCGCGAGGAATTCGTGCGCGATTTCGTCTTTCCGATGTTCCGCGCCAATGCCCTGTATGAGGGCCAGTATCTGCTGGGCACCTCCATCGCGCGTCCGCTGATTTCCAAGCGTCTGGTCGAGATTGCCGCCGCCACCGGGGCCGATGCCGTGGCCCATGGCGCCACCGGCAAGGGCAATGACCAGGTGCGGTTCGAGCTGTCGGCCTATGCGCTGAACCCCGATATCAAGGTGATCGCGCCCTGGCGGGAATGGGATCTGACCTCGCGCACGCGGCTGCTGGATTTCGCGGAGAAGAACCAGATCCCCATCGCCAAGGACAAACGCGGCGAGGCCCCGTTCAGCGTGGACGCCAACCTGCTGCACACCTCCTCCGAGGGCAAGGTGCTGGAAGATCCGGCAGAATCCGCGCCCGATTACGTCTATCAGCGCACGGTGAACCCGGAGGATGCGCCCGATCAGCCCGAATTCATCGAAGTGACCTTCGACAAGGGCGATGCCGTGGCCATCGACGGGCAGACGCTCAGCCCCGCCACCATCCTGACGCGGCTGAACGAACTGGGCGGCAAACATGGCATCGGGCGGCTGGATTTCGTTGAAAACCGCTTCGTCGGCATGAAATCCCGCGGCATTTATGAAACCCCGGGCGGCACCGTCCTGCTGGAGGCGCATCGCGGCATTGAACAGATCACGCTGGACAGCGGCGCGGGCCACCTGAAGGACAGCCTGATGCCCCGCTATGCGGAGCTGATCTACAACGGGTTCTGGTTCTCGCCGGAGCGTGAGATGCTGCAAGCGGCCATTGATGCGTCCCAGACGATGGTGTCGGGCACCGTGCGGCTGAAGCTCTACAAAGGGTCCGTCACCTGCGTGGGCCGCTGGTCTGACGCGTCGCTTTATTCGGAGGCGCATGTGACCTTCGAGGATGACGCCGGCGCCTATGACCAAAAGGACGCGGCCGGGTTCATCCAGCTCAACGCCCTGCGGCTGAAGCTGCTGGCCGCGCGCAAGCGGCGCCTGGGCGGCTGACAGGATCGGACTGCTGGTCCGGCCCCGTGGCGGGTGCCGCATGACAGCAGACATGGCCATACGGCCCCACATGCACACCTCTCCGGCGCATCAAGCGCGCCAGAGAGGTGGCCAGTTCTCCGCTGCAGCCTGTGGGGATGACTGAAACCAAAGCCCTGAGGTGCCGAGGGGGACCAGGAAAACCGCTGCGCACCAACAAACGCCCCTCTGCGCCGGAACATCCCGTGAAAATCCCGAACATCCGGTTAAGGCTTCTGCGCTTTTAGCGCGCAGTGCCGGCGTCACGCGCACCTCAACCAGACGTGACGGCACAGGGACCGCGCCCTGTGCCACAAGGGGCCATCGCCAGCTATCGGAGCCCGCCATGACCCGCCTGTTTCTTGCCCTGACCCTGACACTCGGCACCGCTCTGCCCGCCATGTCCCGCGCCGGTGAGATCATCGTGGCGGGGGGCTGTTTCTGGTGCGTGGAGGCCGATTTCGAAAAACTGCCCGCCGTGTCAGAGGCCGTGTCGGGCTATATCGGCGGCAGCGTCGAAAACCCCACCTATCGGCAGGTCACGCAAGGCGGCACCGGCCATTATGAGGCCGTGCGCATCAGCTATGATGCCGGCCAGACCAGCCCGCGGGCGCTGTATGATCTGTTCTTCCGCTCTGTGGACCCAACCGATGATGGCGGCCAGTTCTGTGACCGGGGCGAGAGCTATCGCACCGCGATCTTCGTCACCGGACCAAACCAGCGCGCCGCCGCCGAAGCCGCCAAGGCCGAGGCCGCCCGCGCGCTGGGCCAACAGATCGTGACGCCGATCCTGGAGGCCGGGGTGTTCTACCTGGCGGAGGACTATCACCAGGATTACTACAAGGGCGACAACCGCGTTCTCACCCGCTTTGGCGTGATCCGGCAGCGCGATGCCTATGACCGCTATCGCGCGGCCTGTGGCCGGGATCAGCGGGTGCGCCAGCTATGGGGCGATGCCGCGCCTTTCGCGGGCGGCTGAGACCAGCCTACAGGATGCTGTCCTGCACCTCCTTGAGGTCAGGGATCACATCGGCGGTGCCCGCCCGCGTGACCATCAGTGCGGCGGCCCGGCTGGCCATCTGCAGGGCCTGCCGCATCGGTTGACCCCGGTCCAGCCCGGCCAGCAGATAGCCGGTGAACGTGTCACCTGCCCCGGTGCTGTCCACCGGGGTGACGGGCAGGGCGGGTTCGTGATGTTCTGCGCCCGTGTCGGTGTTGATCCAGCGCGCGCCCTGCGCGCCCAGCGTGACGATGACATCGCGCACCGGCAGGGTCTCGGGCGTCAGCCCGGTGGCCTGGGACAGCTGCTCTGCCTCCACGGCGTTGAGGATCAGCAGATCCAGCAGGGGCAGCACCTCTGCCACGGCGCTGGCATCAAAGGGCGCGGCGGCATAGGCCACGCGCAGCCCCCGCGCGGATGCGGCGCGCGCGCCCTCCAGCCGGGCGGAGGTTTCGTTCTGGAACAGAAAGCTGTCCTGCGGCGTGGCGCTGGCCAGGGCCGCCTGCACCATCTGGTCCGTCAGGGCGGCATTGGCACCGGGGTGCAGCAGGATCTGGTTTTCCCCTGCCGGGTCCACGGCGATCACCGCATGGCCCGTGGGCCCGGGCAGGCTGTGGATATGGCGCGTGTCCACGCCGTATTCCATCAACCGGTCCACGGTCCAGCCGCCATCCGCGCCCACGGCCCCGATATGCACCACATGCGCCGCCGCCCGCGCCGCGGCGACGGACATGTTGGCCCCCTTGCCACCCAGACCCCGGCTGAGGCTGCTGGCGGCCAGCGTTTCGCCCGCGCGCGGCAGATGCGGCACGGCATAGACCATATCCGCGTTGATGGAGCCTAGGTTGAAGATCGTCACCGCCTCAGCCCACCTTGCAAGAGGCCAGGACCGCCATGTTCAGCACGTCATTGGCGGTCATGTTCGTCGAACAGATCTGGATGGACTTGTCCACGCCCGCCAGGATCGGGCCGATCACCGTGGCCCCGGCCATTTCCTGCATCAGCTTCACACTGATGGAGGCCGAATGCCGCGCCGGCACCACAAGGATGTTGGCCGGGCCGGTCAGCCGCTGGAACGGGTAGTTTTCCTGCGCGCGGGCATTCAGCGCCACGTCCACGGTCATCTCGCCCTCATATTCAAAACGCACGCCGCGTCGGTCCAGCACCCTGGGGGCCAGGTGCATCTTTTCCGCGCGTTCCGACACCGGGTAGCCGAAGGTCGAGAAGGAGACGAAGGCCACCCGCGGCTCCACGCCCAGATGGCGCGCCACGCCCGCGGCGCGTTCGGCGATATTGGCCAGGTCTTCCTCATCGGGCCATTCATGAACCAGCGTATCGGCAATCAGCACGATCCGCCCGCGATGCAGCAGCGCGGTGATGCCGGCCGCGCCATGGGCGGCATCGGCGTCGAATACATGGTTGATCAGTTCCATCACATGGGCGGATTTGCGGGTGGCGCCAGTGACCAGACCGTCCCCATGCCCATGGGCCAGCATTAGCGCGGCAAACACATGCCGGTCCCGCGCCGCCAGGCGGTGAATGTCCTGCCGGTCATGGCCCTTGCGCTGCAGCCGGTCATACAGGAAATCCTTGTAGGTCTGCAGATGGCGGGTGTTGGCGGCGTTGACCACCTCCAGCTCTCGCACCGCGTCGGCCAGGCCGGCGTCTTCCAGCTTTTGCTTCACATCGCTGTCGCGGCCCACGACAAGCGCCTTGCCCAGGCCGGAGCGCTGATACATCACCGCCGCGCGCAGCACACGGGGATCGTCGCCCTCGGCGAAGATCATCCGCGCCTGTGCGGTGCGGGCGCGGGCATGGATGCCGCGCAGGATGCTGGCGGTGGGGTCCATGCGCGATTTCAGCGACTGTTCATAGGCGGCGATGTCCACGATCGGCCGCCGCGCGGCGCCGGTGTCCATGCCGGCCTTGGCCACGGCCGGCGGAATGCGGTGGATCAGCCGCGGATCAAAGGGCGTGGGGATGATGTAATCGCGCCCGAAGGTCAGGTTCTTGCCATAGGCCAGCGCCACTTCGTCGGGCACATCCTCCCGCGCCAGTTCGGCCAGTGCGCGGGCGCAGGCGATCTTCATGTCATCGTTGATGGCGCGGGCGTGAATGTCCAGCGCGCCCCGGAACAGATAGGGAAAGCCCAGCACGTTGTTGACCTGGTTGGGATAATCCGACCGGCCCGTGGCCACGATGGCATCCACGCGCACCTCATGCGCCTCTTCGGGCGTGATCTCGGGGTCCGGGTTGGCCATGGCGAAGATCACCGGATTGTCGGCCATGCTGGCGACCATGTCCTGCGTGACCGCGCCCTTGACGCTGACGCCCAGGAAGACATCCGCGCCCACCATCGCGTCCTCAAGGCTGCGCAGCTCCGTCTTGACGGCATGCGCGGATTTCCACTGGTTCATGCCCTCGGTCCGGCCCTGCCAGATCACGCCCTTGGTGTCGCAGACGATGCAGTTTTCATGCCGCGCGCCCATGGCCTTCAGCAGCTCGATACAGGCGATGCCGGCCGCGCCCGCGCCGTTGAGCACGATCTTGACATCCTCGATCCGCTTGCCGGAGATATGCAGCGCGTTGATCAGCCCCGCCGCACAGATCACCGCGGTGCCGTGCTGGTCATCGTGAAAGACGGGGATGTCCATTTCCTCTTTCAGGCGCTGTTCGATGATGAAACATTCCGGCGCCTTGATGTCTTCCAGGTTGATGCCGCCGAAGGTGGGGCCCATCAGGCGCACGGCCTTGCAGAATTCATCCGGATCTTCGGTGTCCAGCTCGATATCGATGCTGTTGACATCGGCAAAGCGCTTGAACAGCACGGATTTGCCTTCCATCACCGGCTTGGAGCCAAGCGCGCCGAGGTTGCCCAGCCCCAGAACCGCCGTCCCGTTGGAGATCACGGCCACAAGGTTGCCCTTGTTGGTGTAGTCATAGGCGAGTTCGGGATTTGCGGCGATGTCTTCGCAAGGCACGGCCACGCCGGGGGAATAGGCCAGGCTGAGGTCGCGCTGGGTGGTCATGGGCACGGTGGCCTGCACCTCCCACTTGCCGGGGGTGGGTTCCAGGTGAAAGGCCAGGGCCTCTTCGCGGGTGAACCTGGGTTTGGACATGGGCGCGCTCCTCCGGCGTCAGTTCAGTCCGGGCGGGGCCGGTTTGGGCTGCTTTATCCCAGCCGGGGCCGTGCCTCAACAGGGGCAATGCCCGCAGGCGGCGGGGTCGATTTCCGCTTTCGCACGCAGGGGCGGCTTTGTAAGCTGCGCGCCACGCGAAGCAGGGGGCAGCATGAGCGCGGCACAGGCCAAGGCCACGCCGATGATGGCGCAATACCAGCAGATCAAGGCGCAATACCCGGACGCCCTGCTGTTCTACCGGATGGGCGATTTCTATGAGCTGTTCTTCGACGACGCGGTTGCCGCCGCGGCGGCGCTGGACATTGCCCTGACCAAACGCGGCAAGCATGAGGGCGCGGACATTCCCATGTGCGGCGTGCCCGTGCACAGCGCCGAAGGCTATCTGCTGACACTGATCCGCAAGGGGTTTCGCGTGGCGGTCTGTGAACAGATGGAAAGCCCGGCAGAGGCCAAGAAACGCGGCGGCAAATCCGTGGTCCACCGCGATGTCGTGCGGCTGGTCACCCCCGGCACCCTGACCGAGGACAGCCTGCTGCAGGCGCGGGCGCATAACTTCCTGGCGGCCCTTGCACAGGTGCGCGATGACTGGGCGCTGGCCTGGGCCGATATTTCCACCGGGGCGTTTCATGTCATGCCGCTGCCGCGCCCGCGCATCGGCCCGGAACTGGCCCGTCTGCTGCCTTCGGAACTGCTGATCACCGAAACCGCCGCCACGGACATGGCCGAGGTGATCGCCGACATGGGCCTGCACCCCACTGAACTGGGCCGCGCCAGCTTTGACAGCACCAATGCCGAGGACCGGCTGAAACGCCTGTTCAACGTGCAGACGCTGGAGGCCTTCGGCCAGTTCGGCCGGGCCGAGGTTTCGGCCATGGGCGCGCTGGCCGATTACCTGGACCTGACGCAAAAGGGCCGCCTGCCGCTGTTGCAGCCGCCGCGCCGCGACAGCGCCGGCACCCTGATGCAGATTGACGCCGCCACCCGCCGCAACCTGGAGCTGACCTCGGCCCTGTCCGGCGGGCGGGCGGGTTCTGTCCTGGCGGCGGTGGACCGCACTGCCACGGCTGCGGGCGCGCGGTTGCTGGAACGGCGGCTGTCTTCGCCCTCACGCGATCTGGGCGCGATCCACGCCCGGTTGGACGCCGTGGACTGGGGCACCCAGGCCTCGCCCGATCTGCGTGAACGGCTGCGCCGCGTGCCGGATGTGGAACGCGCCCTGTCCCGCCTGGCGCTGGACCGTGGCGGCCCGCGGGATCTGGCCGCCGTGCGCAGCGCGCTTGCCGTGGCCGAGGATCTGGCACAGGACCTGCCCCCGGATCTGCCGCCGCTGCTGGAGGCCGCGCGCAGCGCCCTGACCGGCCATGGCGATCTGCTCGACCTGCTGGATGCCGCGCTGGTGGCTGAGCCGCCCTTGCTGGCGCGGGATGGCGGGTTCATTGCGCCGGGCCATGACCCCGACCTGGACGAGGCCCGCAGCCTGCGTGACGAAGGCCGCGGCGTGATCGCCCGGATGCAATCCGATTTCATCGCGGAAACCGGCATCCAGAGCCTGAAGGTCAAGCACAACAACGTGCTGGGCTATTTCATAGAGGTCACCGCCACCCATGCAGAGCGGATGCTGGCGATGTCGGACAGGTTCATCCACCGCCAGACCACCGCGAATCAGCTGCGCTTCACTACGCTGGAGCTATCAGAGCTGGAAACGCGCATCCTCAACGCCGGGGGCCGCGCGCTGGAGATCGAAAAGCGCCTGTTCGAAGTGCTGCGCAGCGCCATCCTGGCGCAGGCCGGTGCGCTGGGCGCGCTGTCGGCTGCGCTGGCAGAGCTGGACCTGGCGCTGGCGCTCGCCGCGCTTGCGCAAGAGGGCGGCTGGACGCGGCCCCATGTGGATGACAGCCGCAGCTTTGACATCCGCGCGGGCCGCCATCCGGTGGTGGAACAGGCGCTGATGCGGGCAGGCGGGTCATTCGTGGCCAATGATTGCGCGCTGATGCCCGAACCCGATGCCGCCGCCGTGCAGATCCTGACCGGGCCGAACATGGCGGGCAAATCCACCTTTCTGCGGCAGAACGCGCTGATTGCCGTGCTGGCGCAGATGGGCAGCTATGTGCCCGCCGCGCAGGCGCATATCGGTCTTGTCAGCCAGATCTTCAGCCGGGTTGGCGCCTCGGACGATCTGGCGCGGGGGCGGTCCACTTTCATGGTGGAAATGGTGGAAACCGCCGCCATCCTGAACCAGGCCGATGACCGCGCGCTGGTGATCCTGGATGAGATCGGGCGCGGCACGGCCACATGGGACGGGCTGTCCATTGCCTGGGCCACGCTGGAACATCTGCATGCGGTCAATCGGGTGCGGGGCCTGTTTGCCACCCATTACCATGAGCTGTCCGCCCTGGCGCAAAAGCTGGATGGCGTGACCACCGCCTCCGTCGCCGTGCGCGAATGGGAGGGAGAGGTGATTTTCCTGCACGAGGTCCGCCCCGGCGCGGCGGACCGGTCCTACGGGGTGCAGGTGGCGCAGATCGCGGGCCTGCCCGCGCCCGTGATCGCCCGCGCGCGGGAGGTGCTGAAACGGCTGGAGGAAGGCAACCGCGACCGCCCCGGCGCCGCCGCGATGATCGAGGATCTGCCGCTGTTTGCCGCCGCGGCCGCCCCGCCGCCAGAGCCGCCCGTGGCCGCGC
>CBFHYV010000045.1:0-14970 GCA_965660085.1 uncultured Paracoccaceae bacterium | reverse complement strand
TGGGGCTGAAGGCGGGCGGATACTGGCCGCACAACCTTCAGCGCCATGAGCTGATCAACCACCAGTCCACCATCTTCCTGTTCGACCCGGACACGGGCCGGCCCAGCGCGATGGTGGGGGGCAACCTGCTGACGGCGCTGCGCACCGCGGCGGCCTCGGCGGTCTCGATCCGGCATCTGGCACGGCCTGGCGCCAGGGTGCTGGGCATGGTCGGCGCGGGGCATCAGGCGGCCTTCCAACTGCGCGCCGCCGCCGAACAGCGCGCGTTTGACCGCGTGATCGCCTGGAACCTGCATGCCGACATGCTGCCGCGCCTTCAGGCCGTGGCCGAGGATTGCGGCCTGCCGTTCGAGGCCGTGGACCTGGAGCAGATGCGGCAGGCGGATGTGATCATCACCATCACTTCATCTTTCGCGCCGCTGCTGGAGGCCGGCCATGTCGCGCCGGGCACGCACCTGGCCTGCATGGGCACCGATACCGTGGGCAAGCAGGAGGTCTCGGCCGAACTGCTGGCCGCCGCGCGGGTCTTTACCGATGAGGTCGCGCAATCCGTCCATCTGGGCGAGGCGCAGCACGCCATTCAGGCCGGGTTGATCCAGGACACGTCGATCACCCAGATCGGCGCGGTGATTGCCGGCATGGCCCCGGGCCGCACCGGCGATGACGACATCACCCTGTTTGACGGCACCGGCGTCGGCTTGCAGGACCTGGCCGTGGCCGCCGCCGTGGTGCGCGCCGCCGTGGCACAGGGCGTTGCCCAGAGCGTGGAGGTCTGACGACGCCCGCACCAGAAACGCCAAAGGCCGCCGGGTATGACACCGGCGGCCTTTTGGCGCGATCAGGGCCCCGTCCGGGACGCGGCCGACCGATCAGAACATACGGGGCTTGCCAGCGTTGACAGGCGTGGTGCGGGCTGCGGTCTGGTTGGGTTGAGCCGGGGCTTGTTTGCCAAAAAATACGGGGCGCATCGGGGTCTCCTTTCGGATGGTGAGTCGGCGGCAGAAGCGTCGCTTGAAAGTTTTATAAACCTTTTCGCATGCTTGCGGGGTGTCGCCGTCGGATATGCAGACCCGCCAGACGCACAAAACCCTACCCATTCGGATAGCTGGTGCGCATCTTTCAGATATTTGCCTGGGCCAAATTACCCCTCTGCACGGCACACCTATACTTTCGGCGCCGCCCCGGCTCTGGGCCTGCGTGTTACACATTAAGGGCACCACAAACCCCGGCGCCCACCCACGCCACCATCCAGAGACCGAGGACACGTCCAATGGCAGATCAATCGTTCCAGTTCGACGGGATGCGGACACATCCCTCGTCCGGCAACGAGGATGACGCCGAAGGCCGGATCATCGTCTATTGCCTGCTGACCGTCGGCGCCGTTCTGGTCACGATCCTTGCGGCGGTGTCGTTCTATCTGGGCGTGCTCTACGGCATGGCCGGCAGCCTGTAACACCGCGCGCAGCCGGTCAGATCGCCCGCGCACCGGGCAAGAGGCTTTACACCACGCGACCTATGGGTAACCTGCACGTCAGGAATAACCAAAAGGCCCGTTCTGGTGCATCCAGTCGCACGTATCATCCTTCAAAGGCTCGGCCTCGGGTTACTGACGCTGCTTGTCGTTTCCATCGTCATTTTCACCGCGGTGAACCTGTTGCCGGGGGATTTCGCGCAGGCGATCCTTGGCCAGGGCGCCACGCCCGAGGCCGTGGAGGCCATCCGCCGCGACCTCGGCCTGGATCAGCCCCCCGTCACCCGGTATTTTGACTGGCTGTTCGGCGCGCTGCAGGGGGATCTGGGCAATTCCTTCGCCCAGGCCAATTTCGCCAGCTTCGTCGGGGCAGACAGCGGCGTGCGCACCACCGTGGCACAGCAGATCGCGCCGCGCTTTGCCAACACGCTGTTCCTGGCCGGGGTCAGCGCGGCCATCGCCGTGCCGCTGTCCATCACGCTTGGGGTTCTGGCGGCGCTGTATCGCAACACCGCCTTTGACCGGGGCACCAACGTCGCCACCCTGACCTCGATTTCCAGCCCGGAATTCTTCCTGGCCTATGTGCTGATCCTGTTCCTGGCCGTGCTGAACCCGATCCTGCCCAGCCTGTCCAACATCTACGAGGACATGCCCCTGGACGAACGCCTGCAACGCACGCTTCTGCCCGCGCTGACGCTGACGCTGGTGGTCACGGCGCATATGATGCGCATGACCCGCGCAGCGATCATCAACCTGCTGTCCAGCCCCTATATCGAGATGGCCCGGCTGAAGGGCGTTCGCCCGCTGCGGGTGATCCTGCATCACGCCCTGCCCAATGCGCTGGCGCCCATCATCAACGTGGTGGCGCTGAACCTGGCCTACCTCATCACCGGCGTGGTGGTGGTGGAGGTGGTGTTCGTCTATCCCGGCATCGGGCAGTTGTTCGTGGACAGCGTGAAGATCCGCGACATCCCCGTGGTGCAGGCCTGCTGCCTGATCTTTGCAGCCGCCTACATCCTGCTGAACCTGCTGGCGGATGTGTTCTCCATCCTGTCCAACCCGCGGCTGAGGCACCCGAAATGATGTTTCTGGTGCCAACACTGGGCGCGCTGGCGGTCATGCTGGCGGCGGGATGGGTCCTGCGGCTGGCGGGCCAGCGGCTGACCGGCAGCGCCCCGAAATGGCGGGACATGACCCTGGGCGAGTCCTTCGGCTATGTCTTTGCCGCCGCGCTGGCCCTTGCCGCGGCGCGGGCCTACTACCTTGCCTGGGCGCTGCCGCCGCCGGCGGGCAATGCCTATTTCTTTGTCCGTGTCGCGCTGGAAGGCATCGTGATCGGGGCCATTGCCGCGCTGATCTTCCGCGCGCTGGGGCGGCGGATCGGCCCGGCGGGCCTGCGCCGCGCTTTCCGGGACATGCCCTTGACGGCGGCTTTCGGGATCCTGGTCATCCTCATCTATGCCGTTCTGGCCATCTTCGCCGGTGTGCTGGCCCCCTATGGCCAGGCAGAGGTCTTTGCCAGCGTCAATGTCCTGCCCGGCGGCAATCCCGCCATGGGCGGCGATCCGGCCCATCCGCTGGGCACGGACCAGATCGGGCGCGATCTGCTGTCCCGGCTGATCTATGGCGCGCAGAACACCGTGGGCATCGCCTTCGTAACCACCTGCCTTGCCTTCCTGCTGGGCGGCAGCCTTGGGTTTCTGGCGGCCACGCTGCGCGGCTGGCTGGACCAGTTGCTCAGCCGCGCGGTGGATGTGCTGATGGCGATCCCGTCGCTGATCTTCGCGCTGCTGCTGATGACCATCGCCAGCGCCTGGGCGGGGTCTGAAAAATGGCTGCTGACGGTTTACATGATCCTCATCATCGCAGTGATCGATTCCACCCGCGTGTTCCGCCTGGCGCGGGCCGTGGGCATGAACATCGTGGTCATGGATTATTTCGAGGCTGCCAAGCTGCGCGGTGAGAAGCTGCCTTACCTGATTTTCCGGGAAATCCTGCCCAATGCCATGGCCCCGCTGCTGGCGGAATTCGGGCTGCGGTTCTGTTTCGTGTTCCTGACCATCGCTGCGCTCAGCTTCCTTGGCGTGGGAATCCAGCCGCCGCTGGCGGATTGGGGCACGATGGTGCGCGATCTGGCGGCCTTCATCAATTATGCCCAGTTCAGCCCGCTTGCGGCCTCTCTGCCGCTGCTGGCCGCGGGGGCGATCGCGCTGCTGACGGTGGCGGTGAATTTCGTGGTGGACTGGGCGCTGCACCGCAGCTCCGGCCTGAAGGACTGAGCATGACGGATCCCGCACCCCCGCTTCTGCAGATCACGGACCTGAGGATCGAGGGTCGCAGCGAGGATGCCTGGCTGCCCATCATCAAGGGCGTGGACCTGACCCTGAACCGCGGCGAGGTGCTGGGCCTGATCGGGGAATCTGGCGCGGGCAAATCCACCCTGGGATTGGCGGCCATGGGCTTTGTCCGTGACGGGGTGCGCATCAGCGGCGGCTCCGTCATGTTTGACGGGACAGAGCTGACCACCGCCTCCGCACAGGTGAAACGCGGGCTGCTGGGCCGGCGCATCGCCTATGTGGCGCAATCCGCAGCGGCCAGTTTCAACCCCGCCCACCGCCTGATCGACCAGCACGCGGAAGGCCCGGTGCAGCATCACGTCAGCACCCGCGCCGAGGCCGAGGCCGATGCCCGGCAGCTGTATGAAAAACTGCGCCTGCCTGACCCTGACAGGATCGGCCTGCGGTATCCGCACCAGGTCTCCGGCGGGCAGTTGCAGCGCGCCATGACAGCCATGGCCATGGCCTGCCGTCCGGATCTGATCATCTTCGATGAGCCCACCACAGCGCTGGACGTGACCACCCAGATCGAGGTGTTGGCCGCCATCCGCAACATCGTGGAACAGTTTGACACCGCAGCCATCTACATCACCCACGATCTGGCCGTGGTGGCCCAGATGGCCGACCGGATCAAGGTGCTGCTGAAGGGCGACGAGGTGGAGGAAGCCGACACCCGCACCATGCTGACCGCGCCGCAGCAGGACTATACCCGCAGTCTCTGGGCCGTGCGCGCGTTTGAGCGGCCCGCCAAGCCGCAAGCCGAGGATCTGACCTCCGCGCCCGTGGTCTCGGTCCAGGGGGTGACGGCGGCCTATGGCAAACTGACGGTGCTGAACGATGTCAGCCTGGACATCCATCCGGGCCGCACCGTGGCGGTGGTGGGTGAATCCGGGTCCGGCAAATCCACGCTGGCGCGCTGCATCACGGGCTTGCTGCCACCCAGACAGGGGCAGATCCTGTTCCAGGACACGCAGTTGCCGGCCGATTACCGCAACCGCAGCCGCGACCAGCTGCGGCAGGTGCAAATGATCTACCAGATGGCCGATACCGCGCTGAACCCGCGCCAGACCATCGCCGAAATCATCGGCCGGCCGGTGGAATTCTACACCGGGCTGCGCGGCCGTGCGCGCCGTGATCGCGTGGCCGATCTGCTGGACCAGATCGAACTGCCCGCGGAACAGTACCTCAACCGCCTGCCGTCAGAGCTGTCTGGCGGGCAGAAACAGCGCATCGGCATCGCCCGCGCCCTGGCGGCAGAGCCGCGCTTCATCATCTGTGACGAGGTGACCTCAGCGCTGGATCAACTGGTGGCGGAGGGTATCCTGCGTCTGCTGGCCCGGCTGCAGGATGAGCTGAACCTGAGCTACATGTTCATCACCCACGATCTTGCCACGGTGCGCGCAATCGCCGACGATGTGGTGGTGATGAAGGATGGCCGCGTGGTGGACCGGGGCAGCAAGACGCAGGTCTTTGCCCCGCCGCACCATCCCTACACGGAATTGTTGCTGGAATCCGTCCCGGAGATGGACCCTGATTGGCTGACCCGGCAACTGCGCGACCGCGGCGATGACAACCTGGGCGATGCCGCCCTGGCGCGCATGGACTGACACGGAATTCCCCCGCGCCACGGTGCCCGGGGCCAAAACGGGGCCATCCCCGCAACAGAACGGAAGGGAGACGAAGATGACACGGATCAGCAGACGCGGTCTTTTGACAGCAGGCGCCGCCGCCGGCGTTCTGGCCGCCAGCGGCCTGCCGCTGCAGGCACAGGCCCGGCGCGGCGGACGGCTGCGGGCGGGGCTTTCGGGCGCCAACAGCTCGGACAGCTGGGATGGGCGGACCCATTCGGACCTGTTCATGATCGCCAGCAGCCAGGGCGCGGTTTTCGACAGCCTGACAGAGGTTGGCGCCGATGGGTCGCTGCGCGGCGAACTGGCCACCGACTGGGAAGCCACGCCCGATGCCAAGGTCTGGACCTTCAACCTGCGCCGCGGCGTGACCTTCCACAACGGCAAGGCCTTCGGCGCGGATGACGTGATCGAATCGCTTCAGATGCATGTGGCCGAGGGCGCGAAATCCGCCGCCCAGCCCATCGTCGCCGCCATCACCGAGATGCGGAAGATCACCGATCACCAGGTGCAGTTCACCCTGGCTGACGGCAATGCCGACTTCCCCTATCTGATGTCGGACTATCACCTGCTGATGTATCCCGCCGGCCAGATCGAGGAAGCCATCGCGCGCGGCATCGGCACCGGCCTGTATCAGGTTCAGAGCTTCGAGCCCGGCGTGCGCATGGTGGCCACCCGCGTCGCCAGCCACTACAAGGACGGCACCGCCGGCTGGTTTGACGAGATCGAGTATATCGCGATCAACGACAACACCGCCCGCATGAACGCGCTGTTGACGCGGCAGGTCGATGCCATCAACCGCATCGATTTCAAGACCGAGGCGCTGCTGCGCGCCAACCCGATGGTCCGCATCCAGGAGGTCACGGGCAACCAGCACTACACCTTCCCGATGCTGACGAAGGTTGCCCCCTTCGATGACGTGAACGTGCGCCGCGCCCTGAAGCACGGCATCAACCGCCAGGAAATGGTGGACAAGATCCTGCTGGGCCATGGCCGTGTCGGCAATGACAGCCCCATCGGCCCGGCCAACCAGTATTTCGCTGGTGACATGGACCAACTGGCCTATGACCCGGACAAGGCGCGCTATTACCTGCAGCAGGCGGGGCTGGACAGCATCAATGTCGATCTCTCCGCCTCCAGCGCGGCGTTCGAGGGCGCGGTGGATGCGGCGCAGCTGTATCAGGCCTCCGCGCGCGGTGCCGGCATCAACATCAACGTGGTGCAGGAACCGGCCGATGGCTATTGGTCCAACGTCTGGCTGAAAAAGGGCTGGTGCGCCAGCTACTGGTCCGGCCGCGCGACGGAGGACTGGATGTTCTCCACCGCCTATGAGGCCGGCGTGCCGTGGAACGACAGCCAGTGGGATCACCCCCGCTTCCAGGAGCTGCTGATCACCGCCCGTGCCGAGCTCGACAGCGCCAAGCGTCGGGACATGTACACCGAAATGCAGATGATCCTGCGTGATGAGGGCGGCGTGATCATCCCGATGTTCGCCAATTACGTGCAGGCCGTCAGCAATGGCATCGCCACGCCCGACACCGTGGGCAACCTGTGGCAGATGGACAATGCCCGCATGGCCGAACGCTGGTTCACCGCCTGATCGGGGCGGCCACCAGGCCGACCCGGGCAGATCCATGAAGACACAGCCGCCCCGAGACATCGGGGCGGCTTTTTTCTGACTGGGCGGTCAGGTCACGACGCGCAGCGTCAGGTTGATGCGCCCGCCTGCGGGCAACAGGCGGCTGCTTCCGGCACGGATCCGGTCCACGCCGTGAAAGGCCAGCCGCGCAGACCCGCCCATCACCACCACATCGCCTGATTGCAACCAGACCGAGCCTGTCGGGTCACGCCGGGTCTGCCCACCCATGCGAAACCGCGCCTCATCCCCCAGGGAGATGGAGAGCACGGGCTGTGAAAAATCGGCCTCGTCCCGATCCTGGTGCAGGCCCATGCGGGCATCGGGATCATAGAAATTGATCAGGCAACATTCCGGCGCCCGCGCCTCTGGGCAAAACCGCGCCCACAGGTCCATAACCTGCGCCGGAATGGGCGGCCAGGGCGCACCGCCGGGATGCGTCTCGGCATAGCGATAGCCCTGCCGGTCACTGATCCAGCCAAACCTGCCCGCCGCGCTCATGCGCACGGACATCGGCTGCCCGCGCGGCGTCACGGGCCGCACCAGGGGCGCGGCGCGCAGGACATCGCGCAGCGGCTGCAACAACGCGGCCTGGTCCTGCGCTGTCAGCGCCCCGCGCCCGATGCGAAAGCCCCACGTCTCGATCCACTCCATCCCCGGCCCCCTGATCCCGCAAAATCGTTCAAATGCCCCGCGAAGCGCCTGCCACGCACCGCCGATGCTTGCAGCGTCAAACACCCCTCCTTATATAGCAGCCGAAGCACCGCACGGCATCGTCGCGCGGACATCACCATCGGGGCGGGATGCCGGTTCGGGTCCATGCCTCGGGACATCGCCTTGAATTGAGAAGGGATCGAAAAATGGCCAAAGTGATCGGTATCGACCTGGGCACCACCAACAGCTGCGTTGCAATCATGGACGGGTCGCAAGCCCGCGTGATCGAAAACTCCGAAGGGGCGCGGACGACGCCCTCCATCGTCGCCTTCACGGATGACGAGCGCCTTGTGGGCCAGCCGGCCAAGCGCCAGGCCGTCACCAACCCCGAAGCGACGATCTTCGCCGTCAAGCGCCTGATCGGCCGCCGCACCAGCGACGCCGAAGTGACCAAGGATCAGGACATCGTCCCCTACAGCATCGTGGACGGCGGCAACGGCGATGCCTGGGTGCAGGCCCGCGGCGAGAAATATTCGCCCAGCCAGATCTCTGCCTTCATCCTGGGCAAGATGAAGGAAACCGCCGAAAGCTACCTGGGCGAGGATGTGACGCAGGCCGTCATCACCGTTCCGGCCTATTTCAACGATGCCCAGCGTCAGGCCACCAAGGATGCCGGCAAGATCGCCGGCCTGGAAGTGCTGCGCATCATCAACGAACCCACCGCCGCGGCACTGGCCTATGGCCTGGACAAGAATGACAGCAAGACCATCGCGGTCTATGACTTGGGCGGCGGCACCTTCGACGTGACCATCCTGGAAATCGACGATGGCCTGTTCGAGGTGAAATCCACCAACGGCGACACCTTCCTGGGCGGCGAAGACTTCGACATGCGCATCGTCAACTACCTGGCGAGCGAGTTCAAAAAAGAGCACAATGTCGACCTGACCAAGGACAAGATGGCGCTGCAGCGCCTGAAGGAAGCCGCGGAAAAAGCCAAGATCGAACTCTCCTCCTCCAGCCAGACGGAAATCAACCAGCCGTTCATCTCCATGGGTGCGGGCGGCCAGCCGCTGCACATGGTGATGAAGCTGACCCGCGCCAAGCTGGAAAGCCTGGTGGGCGACCTGATCAAGAACTCGCTGAAGCCCTGCCAGGCCGCGCTGAAGGATGCGGGCCTGTCCACCTCCGACATTGACGAGGTGGTGCTGGTGGGCGGCATGACGCGCATGCCCAAGGTCATCGAAGAAGTCACCAAGTTCTTCGGCAAGGAGCCGCACAAGGGCGTGAACCCTGATGAGGTCGTCGCCATGGGCGCGGCCATCCAGGCCGGCGTTCTGCAGGGTGACGTGAAGGACGTGGTCCTGCTGGACGTGACGCCGCTGAGCCTGGGCATCGAAACCCTGGGCGGCGTGTTCACCCGCCTGATCGACCGCAACACCACCATCCCGACGAAGAAGAGCCAGGTCTTCTCCACCGCCGAGGACAACCAGAACGCCGTGACCATCCGCGTGTTCCAGGGCGAGCGGGAAATGGCCGCGGACAACAAGATGCTGGGCCAGTTCAATCTGGAAAACATCCCGCCCGCACCGCGCGGCATGCCCCAGATCGAGGTGACCTTCGACATTGACGCAAACGGCATCGTCTCCGTCAGCGCCAAGGACAAGGGCACCAACAAGGAGCAGAAGATCACCATCCAGGCCTCTGGCGGGCTGTCGGATGAGGATATCGAACGCATGGTGAAAGAGGCCGAGGAAAACGCCGAAGCCGACAAGGCCCGCAAGGACCTGGTCGAGGCGCGCAACCAGGCCGAAAGCCTGGTGCATTCCACCGAGAAATCCGTGGAAGAGCATGGCGACAAGGTCGATCCCTCCACGGTGGAGGCCATCGAACTGGCCATTGCCGCGCTGAAGGACGACCTGGCCGATGACAGCGCAAATGCGGACAAGCTGCGCGCAGGCATCCAGAACGTCACCGAAGCCGCGATGCGCCTGGGTGAGGCGATCTACAAGGCCCAGCAGGAACAGGGTGGCGATGGTCCCGATGTTGGCGACGCCGACGATGGCGGCGCGAACCCCGCGGATGACGACACCATCGTCGATGCTGACTTTGAAGATCTCGGCGACAGCGACAAGCGTGCCTGAGGCCTGAGCCGCGGACCCGCACAGGGGCCGGTCCGGACACCGGGCCGGCCCTTTGCGTTCCGATGACAAGGAGGACATGAATGTCCAAGCGCGATTATTACGAAACTCTGGGCGTGACTCGGGGCGCCTCCGCCGAAGAGATCAAGAAAGCCTACCGCCGCAAGGCCAAGGAACTGCACCCTGACCGCAATTCCGACAATCCCCAGGCCGAAGCGCAGTTCAAGGAGGCCAACGAGGCCTATGAGGTCCTGAAGGACGCCGAGAAGAAGGCGGCCTATGACCGGTTCGGTCACGCCGCCTTTGAGGGCGGCATGGGCGGCGGCCCGCGCCCCGGCGGGCCGGGCGGCGCGAATGGCGACTTCGCCAGCGCGTTCTCCGACGTGTTCGATGACCTGTTCGGCGATTTCATGGCCGGTGGGCGCGGCGGCGGGCGGCAACGGGCCACCCGCGGTGCCGACCTGCGCTATAACCTGCGTGTGACGCTGGAAGACGCCTATGCCGGGATGCAAAAGACCATCCAGGTGCCCACTGGCGTGTCCTGCGGCGCCTGTAACGGCACGGGTGCCGAAGGCGGCAGCGAACCCACCACCTGCCCCACCTGTTCGGGCATGGGCAAGGTGCGGGCGCAACAGGGCTTTTTCACCGTTGAGCGCACCTGCCCCACCTGTTCCGGGCTGGGCCAGATCATCAAGAACCCCTGCACCAAATGCAGCGGACAGGGCCGGATCCAGAAGGAACGCGCGCTGTCGGTCAACATTCCCGCAGGTGTTGAAACCGGCACCCGCATCCGCCTGTCCGGCGAGGGTGAGGCCGGGCTGCGGGGTGGACCGCCGGGTGATCTGTATATCTTCATCGATGTGCGCAAACATGACATCTTCGAGCGGGAGGGCACCAACCTGTTCTGCCGCGTGCCCGTCAGCATGACCGCCGCCGCCCTGGGCGGCGACATCGAGGTGCCCACGATCGATGGCGGGCGCTCTCGTGTCAAAATCCCGGCGGGCAGCCAATCCGGCCGCCAGATGCGTCTGCGCGGCAAAGGGATGCCCGCGCTGCGCGGTGGCCAGGCCGGTGACATGATGATCGAACTGGCTGTGGAGACCCCAGTGAACCTGACCGCGCGGCAAAAGGAACTGCTGCGCGAATTCGAGGCCCAGAGCGAGGACAACCACCCGGAGGCCAAGAGCTTCTTTTCCTCGGTCAAGGATTTCTGGGATTCCATGAAGGGCTGACGCCTGCCGCGGATCGCCAAGGCCGACAGGCCGCGCCTCACGGGGGCGCGGCCTTTTTGCTGCGCCCCCGTGAGGCGCAGATGCGCTGGACCGGGCAGGCAAAAAGCCCGCGCGGAGCACGCGCGGGCCTTCGCAAGGCTGTATCCGGGCCGGATCAGTTGGGGATCTGCGCGGTCAGCCCTTCGACATAGAAGTTCATGCCCAGCAGGTCACCATCGGGCGCGGTTTCACCGGCGGCAAGCCAGGGCGTGCCGTCCTGCTTGTTCAGCGGGCCGGTGAAGGGGTGGTATTCACCAGACGCAATCGCATCCTTCAGCGCCAGCGCCTCGGCGCGCACATCGGCGGGCACGGCGTCCGTGATCTCGCCAATACCGACCATGCCCGGGCCGATGCCATCCCAGGTGTCCGTGCTTTCCCAAGTGCCATCCATCACGGCCTGCACGCGGTCGATGTAATAGGGCGCCCAATCGTCGATGATGGAGGACACGCGCGGCAGCGGCGCGTATTCATACATGTCAGACGCCTGACCGAAGGTGATGACCCCGCCGGCCTCTTGCGCGGCGGCCTGGGGCGCCGTGGAATCGGTGTGCTGCAGGATCACGTCCGCGCCGTTTTCAATCAGCGCACGGGCCGCGTTGGCCTCTTCCTCGGGGTTGAACCACGTATAGGCCCAGATGATCGAGAATTCGACATCCGGGTTCACCTTCTTGGCGTGGATATAGGCGCTGTTGATGCCACGAATGACCTCGGGGATCGGGAAGGACGCGATATAGCCGATCTTGTTGGTCTTGGTCATCTTGCCGGCAATATGACCCTGGATCGCGCGGCCTTCATAGAAACGCGCGGAATAGATCGAAACGTTGTCCGCCCGCTTGTAGCCCGTGGCATGTTCAAACTTCACATTGGGGAAGCGCTGCGCGACCTCGATCGTGGGGTCCATGTAGCCGAAAGAGGTGGTGAAGATGATGTCCGCACCGGACAGCGCCATCTGCGTGATCGCGCGCACGGCGTCTGCACCTTCGGGCACGCTTTCCTGATAGACGGTCTCTACCGCCTCGCCGAAATGTTCCTCGACCGCCAGGCGGCCCTTGTTGTGCTCATAGGTCCAGCCGCCATCGCCGATGGGACCAACGTAGATGAAACCGGCCTTGACCGGGTCACCGTGGCCGGCGGCAAATCCCGTGCTGGCCAGGCCAAGCGCCATGGCCGCGCTGGCAAGAAGTGTTCTGCGGATCATGTGAATTCCCCCTGTTGGTGGTTGAGTGACGCGCCGGGTTCAGCCCGACGCATGGAAGGATCGGCCCAGCGACGCAGGCGCGCCATGCGCCCCCCGGGCCGAGATGAAAACGAGCACCAGGATCGTGATCAGATACGGGCTCATGGACAAGAGCGCCACGGGCACCGCCACGCCCGCGGCCTGCAAGTTCAACTGCAACACCGCGACCCCGCCGAAAAGATAGGCACCCACCGCCACGCGCCCGGCGCGCCAGCTGGCAAACACCACGATGGCCAGCGCAATCCAGCCGGCGCCTGCTGTCATGCCCTCGGTCCATTGGGGCACGCGCACAAGGCTCAGATAGGCGCCGCCCAGCCCGGCGCAGGCCCCGCCAAAGGCAATGGCCGCCATGCGGATGCGCACCACCTTGTAGCCCAGCGCATGAGCGGCATCGTGGTTTTCGCCCACCGCCTTCAGCACCAGCCCAGCCCGGGTGAACCGCAGAAAGGCCCAGACCGCCACCAGCAGCAGCAGCGACAGATAGACCATCGCATCATGGGAAAACAGCATCCGCCCCACAACCGGCAGATCCCCCAGCAGAGGGATGTCCAGCTTGGGCAGGGTGGGGGATTTCATCCCCTCATAGGGTTTGCCGATCAGGCTGGACAGGCCCAGCCCCACCAGCGTCAGCCCAAGCCCCGTGGCCACATGGTTGGACATCATGAATTGCGTCAGGAAACCAAAGCACAGCGCCAACCCCGCCGAGGCCACCGCCGCGGCGGCAAAGCCCACTGCCGGGCTGCCGCTGTTGACGGCCACGGCAAAGCCCGCGATGGCGCCCAGGATCATCATCCCCTCGACCCCAAGGTTCAGCACGCCGGATTTTTCCACCACCAGCTCACCGATCGCGGCCAGCAGGATGGGCGTGGCCGAGATCATGACAGAGGCCACCAGCAAGACGGGATTGATCGACCCCAGATCCATCACGCGGCCTCCCCCGACCCGATGCGCAGGCGGAAATTGGTGAACACATCCACCCCCAGCAAGAAAAACAGAAGCATCCCCTGGAACAGCTGGATCGATGCCGCGGGCACCCCCAGCATCAGCTGCGCAAGCTCGCCGCCGATATAGGTCAGCGCCATCAGCAGCCCCGCCAACAGGATGCCCACCGGATGCAACCGGCCCAGGAAGGCCACGATGATGGCCGTGAACCCATAGCCGGAGCCGAAATCGATACTGACCTGCCCGGCGGGGCCGGAGACCTCGAACAGGCCCGCAGCCCCTGCCAGCGCGCCGGAGATGCCAAGGCACAGCAGGATGATCCGCCCCGGCTGCACCCCGGCAAACCGTGCGGCGCGCGGGGCCTCGCCCGTCAGGCGGATGTTGAAGCCCTGGATGTGCCGCGCCATCAGCACATAGGCCACGATCACCGCCAGGAAGGCCGTAAGCACGCCCCAGTGCATCCCGCTGCCTGCGATGATCTCGCGGTTCGCCACCGCGTCCCATTGTGCCAAGTTGCGAGAGCCGGGAAAGCCCATGCCGTCCGGGTTGCGCAACAGGCCCAGCGAGACGGAGGCGAGGATGTTCTCGGCCACATAGACCAGCATCAGCGAGACAAGGATCTCATTGGTGCGAAACCGCAGCTTCAGCAGCGCCGGGATCATCGCCCAGGCCCATCCGCCCAGCAGGCCGCACAGCACCATCAGCGGAAAGATCAGCACGCTTTCGGACGGGTAGAACGCAAGCCCCGCCGCCGCGCCGCAGACCGCGCCCATGATATACTGACCCTCCGCCCCGATGTTCCAGATGCCCGCGCGAAAGCCCAGAGACAGCCCGATGGCAATCAGGATCAGCGGCCCCGCCTTCACCAGAAGTTGCGGGCGGGAATAGGCGGCAAATTGCGGGTGAAACAACGGGTCCCAGAACAGCGTGCGGATCGCCTCCAGCGGGGGTTTGCCAAGAGCGGCAAACATCAGCCCGCCCACCACCATGGTCAGCGCAATGGCCAGCAGCGGCGCGGCAACGGACCAGGCGCGCGATGGCTGGGGGCGTTTTTCCAGGCGGATCATGCGGCACCCCCGTCACGGCGCGGGCAAAGCGGCTCAGACATGGGCCACCTCCATATCATGCGCACCGCCCATCATCAGGCCGATACGTTCCATCGTCAGGGTGGCCACCGGCGCGGGGGCGGACAGGCGGCCCTCGTTCAGCGCGGCGAAATTGTCCGAGATTTCCAGCAATTCATCCAGATCCTGGCTGATGACGATGATCCCCGCCCCCCGCGCGGCCAGATCCAGCAGCGCCTGCCGGATGGCGGCGGCGGCGGCGGCATCCACGCCCCAGGTGGGCTGGTTGATGACCAGAACCTGCGGCGCCTGCAGGATTTCCCGGCCCACCACGAATTTCTGCAGATTGCCGCCGGACAGCGCCCGCGCGGCCACTTGCGGGCCGGGGGTGCGCACGTCAAAGGCGGCAATGACCTCCTCGGCAAAGCCGCGCGCGGCGGCCCAGTCAATGAACCCGCCGCGCAGCAGCCCCTTGCGCCGCGCCGCCGTCAGCACGGCGTTTTCCGTCAGGCTCATGTTCGGTGCGGCGGCATGGCCCAGCCGGTCCTCTGGCGCGCACAGCAGCCCCGCGGCCCGCCGGGCCACCGGCCCCT
>CBFHYV010000044.1:0-15255 GCA_965660085.1 uncultured Paracoccaceae bacterium | reverse complement strand
GGCGCTGCTGGACGGGCCGGGCCTGCGCAGCGGCCATGTGACTACGGTGCATTGCTATACCAACAGCCAGCCCCTGGTGGACGGCCCGCGCGGCAGCGCGGCGCGGTCCCGCGCGGCGGCGGTGTCCATGATCCCCACCACCACCAGCGCAACGGAGCTGGTGGCGCAGGTGCTGCCGGAACTGGCCGGCCGTCTGACCGGCGCCGCGCTGCGCGTGCCCACGCCGTCCGTGTCCTGCATTGATGCCGTGGTCACGCTGGACCGCCCGCTGGAGGATCCGCAGGCCTGGCTGCGCGCGCTGGCCCGCCGCAGCCCGGTTCTGGGCCTGACGGAGGAACCGCTTGTCTCCTCTGACCTGCGGGCGCGGCCGGAATCGCTGGTGATCGCGCTGCCGGAAACCCGCCAGCCCGCCCCGGATCAACTGCGCCTCTTTGGCTGGTATGACAATGAATGGGGCTTTTCGGCGCGGATGCTGGACGTAGCGCGGCGCATGGCCCGGGCGGGCGATTGAACCGCCAGGCGCGGCAAAAGTTTCACGGCATGGTAAAATAACTGTATCCAGCGCGGAATACGCGGTAGTCCGTAAGGCGCACAAAGACCATTTCGGGAACTCCACCATGACCACCCCTTCGATTTTCGATGACCGGATGCTTTCGCTGGGCCTGGCCCGCGTGGCCGAACAGGCCGCCATTGCCTCGGCGCAGCTGATCGGGCGCGGCGATGAAAAGGCCGCCGATCAGGCCGCCGTCAACGCAATGCGCGAACAGCTGAACATGCTGGACATCGCCGGCGTGGTGGTGATCGGCGAGGGGGAGCGGGACGAGGCCCCGATGCTGTTTATCGGCGAGGAGGTCGGCACCGGCAATGGCCCCGGCGTGGACATCGCGCTGGACCCGCTGGAAGGCACCACCCTGACCGCCAAGGACATGCCCAACGCGCTGACCGTCATCGCCATGGGTCCGCGCGGCACCAT
The DNA here is from genome assembly GCA_965660085.1 of uncultured Paracoccaceae bacterium. GTDB lineage: Bacteria > Pseudomonadota > Alphaproteobacteria > Rhodobacterales > Rhodobacteraceae > CBFHYV01. Next base: position 14,282 of record CBFHYV010000044.1, on the reverse strand, counting down.
GCTGCACGCGCCCGATGTCTATATGGAAAAGCTGGCCATCGGCCCGGGCTTTCCCGAAGGGATCGTGACGCTGGACATGCCGCCGGCCACGCGTGTGTCGGCGCTGGCCACGGAAAAGGGCTGCGCGCCCAGCGACATCACCGTCTGCATCCTGGAACGCCCCCGCCATGAGGAGATGATCGCCGAGGTCCGCTCCACCGGCGCGGCGATCCGCCTGATCACCGATGGGGACGTGGCCGGCGTGATGCATTGCGCCGAACCCCATGTGACGGGCATCGACATGTACATGGGCTCTGGCGGCGCGCCGGAGGGTGTGCTGGCCGCGGCGGCGCTGAAATGCATGGGCGGCCAGATCCAGGGCCGCCTGCTGTTCCGCAACGATGACGAACGCGCCCGCGCCGCCAAGGCCGGCATCACCGATCTGGACAAGATCTATACCCGCGATGAGATGGTGACAGATCACGTGATCTTCGCCGCCACTGGCGTGACCGGCGGCAGCCTGCTGCCGGGGATCAAGCGTGAGGTCGGCTATCTGACCACGGAAACGCTGCTGATGCGGTCCAAGACAGGCTCCGTGCGCCGCATGGTCTATCGCAACCCGACGAAGGCGCAGGGCTGATCCCCGCCCGCCACCACCGGACATGACAGCCGCGCGCCGCCCCATCGGGCGGCGCGTTTTGCATGGCGGCCCCGCCTGCCCCTTGCGACGCCATGCAGCAGACAGCAAAACGCCCCGCACAGTGGCAGGGCGTTGGCAAGGGATCTGCGGTTCGGGCGGCTGTCAGAGCTGCTCCATGACCTCGTCGCTGGCCTCGAAATTGGTGGTGACACGCTGCACGTCGTCGTCATCCTCCAGCGCGTCGATCAGCTTCATCAGCCCGCGCATCCCGTCCAGGTCCAGTTCGGTGGTGGTGCTGGGCTTCCAGATCAGCTTGGTGGACTCCGTCTCGCCCAGCTCTGCCTCCAGCGCGCTGGCAACCTCGTTCAGGTCAGTGTCGGCGCAATAGATCGTGTGCCCCTCATCGGAGCTTTCGACATCCTCCGCGCCGGCCTCAAGCGCGGCCATCATCACGGTGTCCGCGTCGCCCACGCTGGCGGGATAGGTGATTTCGCCCTTCCGCTCGAACATGAAGGCGACAGAGCCGGTCTCGCCCAAGTTGCCGCCATTCTTGGTGAAGGTAGAGCGCACGTTGGACGCGGTGCGGTTGCGGTTGTCCGTCATCGCCTCCACGATCACGGCCACGCCGTTGGGGCCATACCCCTCATAGCGGATTTCTTCGTAATCATCCGCATCGCCGCCCTGGGATTTCTTGATCGCGCGTTCGATCACGTCCTTGGGCACGGAGTTGGACTTGGCCTCCTTCACCGCGAGGCGCAGGCGCGGGTTCTTGTCGGGGTCGGGGTCGCCCATCTTGGCGGCCACGGTGATTTCCTTGGACAGTTTGGAAAACAGCTTGGACCGCGCCGCGTCCTGGCGGCCCTTGCGGTGCTGGATGTTTGCCCATTTGGAATGCCCGGCCATGTGAAATCCCCGCGTCTGGCTGTGAAATCTGCGCGCTCTATAGATCAGGCGCGAAAGCAAGGGCAAGCCTTGGCCGCTATAGCGGGAAAAACAGCGGGATCAGAAGCGAGGCCAGCGCCCCCAGCGACAGGTTCAGCGGCACGCCGACCTTCAGGAAATCGGCAAAGCGGTAGCCGCCCGGCCCGTAAACCATGGTGTTGGTCTGGTATCCGATGGGCGTGGCAAAGCTGCAGGACGCCGCCAGCATCACCGCCACCACCAGCGGGCGCGGATCCACCCCCAGCGCCTGGGCAAGGCCGATGGCGATGGGCGTGACCACCACGGCCACGGCATTGTTGCTGACGGTTTCCGTCAGCACGGAGGTCAGCAGATAGACCGCCCAAATCAGCAGCGGCGCGGGCAGGTCCTGCATCAGCGGCGCGACCGCGTTGACCAACAGCTCCACCGCGCCAGAGGCCTGCAGCGCCGCCCCCACCGCCAGCATGGAGAAGATCAGCGCCAGCAAGCGCCCCTCGACAAAGCCGAAGGCCTCATCGGGGTCCACGCAGCGCGTCAGCAGCACCACCGCCACGGCCACAACCGCCAGCGGCAGGATGGGTGCCAGGCCCAGCGCCGACAGCACCACAACCCCCGCCAGCGCGGCAATGGCAATGGGCGCATGGCTACGCCGGAAGGCCCGCGCCGAAGGCTGCGTGACATCCACAAGGGTCATCTCCTCCGCCAGGCGGCGGATGTCATCGGGCGCGCCCTCCAGCAGCAGGGTATCGCCCACGCGCACCACCAGATCATCGATCTGGCGGCCGATGTTCTGGTTCCGGCGGTGCACGGCCAGCGTATAGACCCCGTATCGCCGCCGCAGGCGCAGCGCGCCCAGCCGGCGGCCGACCATCTTGCAGCCCGGCGTGATCAGCACCTCCACCGTGGTGGTTTCCACCGCGCCCACCTGGTCCAGCCGCTTGAGCGATTTGTTGCGCTGCAGGCTGAGCAATTCGGTCATCTGGGTGCGCAGGACCACCCTGTCCCCCACTTGCAGGGTCACGCCCTCCAGGTCCCGCCGCAGCGAGGCATCGCCGCGCACCACGTCAACCAGGCGCACGCCCTCGCGCTTGAACAGCTGCACGCTCAGCACCTCGCGCCCGATCAGGTTGGATTCCGGCGGGATGACGGCCTCGGTAAAGAATTTCATCCGCGAGCGGTCAGACAGCATCCCCGCCATGGACACCCGGTCCGGCAACAGCCGCCGCCCCACCAGCCACAGATAGCCCATCCCCCACAGCACCAGCACCAGCGCCAGCGGCGTGACCTCGAAGATGGTAAAGGGGGCAAGGCCCTGCGTGCGCGCCACGCCATCCACCAGCAGGTTGGTGGAGGTGCCGATCAGCGTGGTGGTGCCGCCCAGGATGGCCGCATAGCTGAGCGGGATCAGCAACCGCGATGGCGCCAGCCCCAGCGCCTTGGCAATTTGCACGAAGACCGGCAGCATGACCACCACCACAGGGGTATTGTTCATGAAGGCCGAGGCCACGATCACCCCCGCCAACAGCCCCGCCACCGCCCGGCGCGGGCGTTTGTGCACCTGGTCCTGGGCGATGCTGTTCAGCGCGTCCAGCGCCCCGGTGCGCACCAGCGCGCCCATGATCAGGAACATGGCCGCAATGGTCCAGGGCGCGGGGTTGGCCAGCACCGCAAGCCCCGCCTCATAGGGCAGCACCCCCAGCACCAGCAGCAAGGACACCCCGCCGATGGCGACCACTTCCGTGGCATAGACCTCTTTGACGAAGAGCACGAACATCACCACAACCACCGCAAGGGCGATCCAGGCATGTGTGGCGTGCGAAAACTCGATCAGGCTCATCTGGGCGGGCGGCTCCGGCGGGGTGGATTGGCTGTCCGGCGGGGAACTGGGGGTGGCGGGATCTGCGGGCGCGGCTATGGCTGCTCAGGCGGTGCGGGTCAATCGCGGCGGCAGGGGCGGCTCCTTTTGCGGCGGGTCTGGCCTTGGCGTCACGGGGCAGTCTGCGGATGGGCGCCGGGCTTGGCAAGCATCCCGCGCGGCCGCGGCTGGACAAAAAACAGCCCCGCCAGCATCAGCCCGAGGGCCGCCCAGACCAGCGGCGAATAGCTTTCGCCCAGGAAGGCGCGGGCCCAGAACACGCCAAACAGCGTGACCAGATAGCTGACCTGCACCGCAAAGACCGACCCGGCCTGACCCACCATCCACACATAGGCCGAATAGGCCGCCGCATGCAGAACGGCCGAGGCCATCAGCGCAAGATCCGGCGCCCCCCAGGGCGGGCGGGGGTCAATCCACTGGCCCGTGGCCAGCGCCAGCGGCAGGCTGATGGCCGCCCCCACCAGCGACGCGCCCAGCAGCACCTGCACCGGGCCCAGCCCCTCCGTGCCCCAGCGGGCCACGTAATTGCCCTCCAGCGCATAAAAGGCGGAGGCAATCAGCGCGATGGGAATCCAGAACGCCATGGTCGGGTCCGGCAGGGCCGCGTTGGGCCCGACCAGCAGCGCCACACCGGCAAAGCCCAGCCCCAGCCCGATCAGCCGCCGCAGGCGGAACCGCTCCAGCCCCAGCCACAGGGCCAGCGGGAAGGCCAGCATCGGAACCGAGCTCAACAGGATGGACAGGATACCAGATGGCAGATGGATCGCGGCGGTGAAGCTGGCGATGCCCGGCAGGACCGATCCGATCAGCGCCAGCACCAGATACAGCCGCATGTGACGCGCGCCCAGGGGCAGGCGCTGGCCCGTGGCCAGAACCACCGCGCCCAGCGCGCCCGCGCCCAGCAGCATCTGCCAGAACAGCAGGCCGAAATGCCGATAGCCTTCGCTGACGGCAACCTTGGCCAGTGGCTGCGTGCCGCCCCAAGCCGCGCCGGCCAGGATCAGCACCGCCAGCAAGACCCAACGGGACGCCGTCATTGCCCCCCCGGCCCGGAGGGCGCCAGCCGCCCGCCCTGGCGCACCTGCACCACCCGCACGGCCCGGCCCGTGGCGTCATCGGTTTCCACATAGACACCGGACAGCGTGGCCGGGCCCTTTGCGGGCTCGAACCGGCCTTTGCTCATCCCGGTGACGAAGCGGCGCATCGGCTCCGTCTTTTCCATCCCGATGACGGAGTTGTAATCGCCGCACATGCCCGCATCGGCCTGAAAGGCCGTGCCGCCGGGCAGGATCTGCGTATCGGCGGTGGGCACATGGGTGTGGGTGCCCACCACAAGGCTGGCGCGCCCGTCGCAGAAATGGCCCATGCCCATCTTTTCCGACGTCGCCTCGCAATGCATGTCCACGATGATGGCCTGCGCCTGCCCGCCCAGCTTGTGCCGCGTCAACACCGCGTCAATGGCCGAAAACGGATCATCGAAGGCGCGCTTCATGAACACCTGGCCCAGCACCTGCGCCACCAGAACCTTGCGCCCGCGCCGGTCCGTGAACAGGGCCTGGCCCCGCCCCGGCGCGGATTTGGCAAAGTTGATGGGCCGCAGCACGCGCGGCTCGCCCTCGATGAATTGCAGCATGTCCTTCTGGTCGAAGGCGTGATCGCCCAGCGTCACGCAATCCGCGCCCGCCTCCAGCAGAATGCGCGCATGTTCGCCCGAAAGCCCCGCCCCGTTGGAGGCGTTTTCGCCGTTCACCACCACGAAATCCAGCGCCCATTCCGCCCGCAGGCGGGGCAGCGTCTCTGACACGGCGGCGCGTCCGGCGCGGCCCATCACATCACCAAGGAAAAGAAGTCTCATGGACCAAGACGCTTAGCCCAAGATGCGCCGAATGCAACGCCAAAGGCGGCGTTCAGGGCGTGATGATGCCCGCTTCGGTCACGATCATGTCCAGCGGCTGGTCGGTCGGCTCCATCGGCAGGGCCTCGGCCTGCTGGGCGGCATAGGCAAACCCGATGGCCAGCGTCGCGCTGCGCGCGCGCAGGATCTCCAGCGTGCGGTCATAGAAGCCCCCGCCATAGCCCAGCCGCCCGCCCTGCGCGGTGAAGGCCACCAGCGGCACGATGACGATTTCGGGCGTCACCAGATCCTCCACCGCGGGCACCTGCGCGCCGAACGGCCCCGCCGCCATGGCGCAGCCCGGCTGCCACCGTGAAAACACCAGCGGCTGCCCCGCGTCCCGGATCACCGGCACGCAGACGGGACCGTGGGCGGCGGCTTCCTCCATCGCGGGCAGGGGGCTGATCTCTGTCCGGATGGGCATGTAGCCCGCCACCGGCACGCCGCGATGGCCCGCCAGAACCGATGACAACAGCGCCGCCCCCGTGCCCGGATCGGCGGCATGGGCGGCCTTGCGCCGGGCAAAGGCCGCCTTGCGCGCGGCGGCTTTCTGATCGGCCAGCGTCACAGCAGCACCACCACCGCCAGCCCCAGGAAGGCGAAGAAGCCCACCACATCCGTCACCGTGGTGACAAAGGCGCCAGAGGCCAGCGCCGGGTCCACCCCGGCCTTGTCCAGTAGCACCGGGATGGCAATGCCCGCCAGACCCGCCACCACAAGGTTCACCACCATCGCCACCGCGATCACATAGCCCAGCTGGAAAGAGCCGAACCACAACAGCCCCAGCACCCCCATCACCAGCGCGAAGATCACGCCATTGACCAGGCCCACCATCAGCTCTCGTCCAATGATGCGCCACACGTTGGACCCGGTGAGGTCCTTGGTGGCCAGCGCGCGCACCGCCACCGTCAGGCTTTGTGTGCCAGCATTACCCCCCATGGAGGCGACGATGGGCATCAGAACGGCCAGCGCCACGATCTGGGTGATGGCGGCCTCGAATTGCGAAATCACAAGGGAGGCCAGGATTGCCGTCACCAGGTTGACCGCCAGCCACGGAAACCGCTGCCGCGTGGTTTCCAGAACGCTGTCGGACAGGCGGCTTTCCTCACCCACACCGGCCAGGCGCAGGATGTCTTCCTCATGCTCCTCATCCAGCACGGCCATGGCGTCATCGATGGTGATCATCCCCACCAGCCGTTCGGTGTCATCCACCACCGGGGCGGAGATCAGGTGATACTGGTTGAAGGCATAGGCCACCTCGCCCTCATACTGGGTGGCGGGGATGATGTGGAAGACCTCTTCCACGATGGAGCGCAGCGCCACGTCCCGGCGCGACCCCATCAGCTTGCCCAACGTGACATTGCCCACCGGACGCAGGCGCGGGTCCACCAGCACGACGTGATAGAACTGTTCGGGCAGGTCTTCGCTGTTGCGCAGGTGGTCGATGGCTTCGCCCACGGTCCAGTGTTCCGGCGCCATGACGACCTCCCGCTGCATCAGGCGGCCGGCGGAAAATTCCGGGTAGGTCAGCGATTGTTCGACCGCGACGCGGTCACTGTCATCCAGCGCATCCAGGATGGCGCCCTGCTGATCGGCCTCCAGGTCCTCCAGCAGGTCAACCACGTCGTCGCTGTCCATGTCGCGCACGGCATCGGCCAGAACCTCTGGCGTCAGGGCGCGGATCACGTCCTCGCGGATGGTTTCATCCAGTTCTGACAGGATGTCGCCGTCGAATTCCTTGTCATACAGCCGGATCAGCCGCATCCGGTCATAGGCATTGATCTGTTCCAGAAGGTCGGCGATGTCGGCCGGGTGCATCGGCTCCATCAGGGAGATCAGCTGCTCCCTGTCGTCCACATCCACGGCATACAGCACCTGCGCCACCGCGCGCCGGTCCAGCTCATAGCTGCTGTTGTGCGAGGTCTCCTCGGCTGCGCCGTGCTGGGTGTTTTCGGACATGGGGTGCCCTCCTTGCCGTGTCGTGCGTCCCGTTTCTAGGTCATGCCGCGGCCGAACGACAGGGCCGAGAGCGCAATTTACCTTTGCCTAGCACCCATCTAGACTGCGGCGCGATGGATTTCGGCACGGGAGGTCGCCCTTGGCCCACAGACTGATCACGGGGCGCGTGTTGCGTTTCACCGCCAACCCATTCCAGGCCGGGCTTGAGGCCGCGCAGGTGGACAGCCAGGGCGCCATCGCGCTGGGTGCGGACGGGCGGATTGCCGATGTGGGCGCGGCAGAGGTGCTGCGCGCGCGCTATCCGCAGGCCCCCGTGCAGGACATGGGCCGCGCGCTGTTGCTGCCGGGCTTTGTGGATGCGCATGTGCATTATCCGCAGACCGGCATCATCGCCAGCTGGGGCAAACGGCTGATCGACTGGCTGAACACCTATACCTTCCCCGAAGAATCGCGCTTTGGCGATGCCGCGTATGCCGCGCAGGTGGCGCAGACCTACCTGGATCTTGCGCTGGATCACGGCACCACCAGCCTGTGCAGCTATTGCACCATCCACCCCGCCAGCGTGGATGCGCTGATGCAGGCGGCACAGGCCCGTGGGATGCGGGTGTTTGCCGGCAAGACCTGCATGGACCGCAACGCCCCCGATGCCCTGCGCGACACGGCCCAGACCGCCCATGATGACAGCGCCGCCCTGCTGGCCCGCTGGCACGGGGTGGACCGGCTGGAATATGTGATCACGCCACGATTCTCCCCCACCTCCACTCCCGAACAGCTGGAGGCGCTCGGCGCGCTCTGGGCGCAGCACCCGGAGTGCCTGATGCAGACCCACCTCAGCGAGCAGACGGACGAGATCGCCTGGGTGCGCCAGCTGTTCCCGGAGGCGCGCGATTACCTGGACACCTATGAACGCTTCGGCCTGCTGGGCGCGCGCGGCCTCTATGGCCATGCCATCCACCTGGAGCCGCGCGAGCGCGACCGCCTGCGCGAAACCGGCGCCGCGCTGGTGCATTGCCCCACCTCCAACAGCTTCATCGGGTCCGGCCTGTTCGACATGGCCGGGCTGATGGCAGAGGGGCAGCGCATTGGCCTGGCCACGGACACCGGCGGCGGGTCCTCCTTTTCCATGCTGCGCACCATGGCCGCAGCCTATGAGATCGCGCAGCTGCGCGGCACCGCCCTGCACCCTGCACACCTGCTGTGGCTGGCCACCGAAGGATCGGCCCGCGCGCTGCATGCGCGCGACCGGATCGGGGCGCTGGAACCGGGGCTGGAGGGCGACATCATCGCGCTGGATCTGCACGCCACGCCCGCCATCGCCCAGCGCGCCGCCCGCGCCGAGGATATCTGGGAAGAGATCTTTCCCACGCTGATGATGGGCGATGACCGCGCCATTGCGGCCGTCTGGGTCAATGGCCAACAGCGCCGCCCCGGCGCCTGACGGGCCGGGGCGGCGGCGCGCTCAGCAGCCGGGCTTGGGCCGGCCCAGCACCATCACCCAATAGTCATTGGCGCTGCGGGCCAGGCCGTATTGCGTGATCTTGGGCAGCATCATGTTGGACCTGTGGCTGGGCGAGCCGATCCAGCCGTCCATCACCTCATCCAGGCTGCGCTGTCCCTGGGCGATGTTTTCGGCCACGAGGCAGAAATCATAGCCCCGCGCGGTAACCCGCTGCGCCACGCCGCTGCCATCGCTGCCGGTATGGGTCATGGTGGCGCGGGCCTCCATATCGGCGGCATGGGCCTCCGCCGCGGCTTGCAGCACCGGCGACTGCGCCAGACGGCTCAGCCCCTGTTCGGCGCGAAAGGCATTCAGCCGCGCGCCGCTTTCGGCACGGGTGGCGATCTGGGCCGACACCGGCGCAGTGGCGGTTGGGGCGGGCGCATCGCTGCCGGTGCAGGCCGCCGCCGCGCTCAGGGCAAGGCAGGCCAGGCCAAGGCGCAGGCGGCGGGCCAGGGGCGTCATCAGGGGCTGGGTCATGGCACGTTCTCCAGGGGATCAGGACTGTTCCGCCAAACGATGGGCCAGCGCGCGCTGCCGGTCCAGCACTCGCGGCAGATCCAGATGCGGAAAGGCCCCGTCCCGGACGATCTGCCGCCCCTCCACGAACAGATGCCGCACCTGCACCGGCCCCGCCAGCAACAGCGCGGCCGGGTCCCAGCTGCCGGCAGAGGCCAGCCCGCGCACATCCCACAGCGCCAGATCGGCGCGATAGCCCGGCACGATCTGGCCGCAGTCACCGCCCCGGCCCAGCACCTCGGCCCCGCCACGGGTGGCGATTTCCAGCGCCTCGCGCGGGCTCATGGCATCGGCCCCGCGCGCCACGCGTTGCAGCAGCATCGCCTGCCGAGCCTCGGCCATCAGGTTGCCGGAATCATTGCTGGCTGACCCGTCCACGCCCAGGCCCACAGGCACCCGCGCATCGCGCATGGGCCGCAGCGGGGCAATGCCGGACCCCAGCCGGCAGTTGGAACAGGGGCAATGGGCCACGCCGGTGCGGGTGCGCGCGAACAGGGCGATTTCCTCTGCATCCAGCTTCACGCAATGGGCATGCCACACATCCGGCCCCGTCCAGCCCAGATCACGGGCATATTCGCCGGGCCGGCAGCCGAATTGCGCCAGGCTATAGGCCACGTCCTCATCGTTTTCGGCCAGATGCGTGTGCAGCATCACGCCCTTGTCCCGCGCCAGCAGCGCGGCACCGCGCATCAGCTCCCGGCTGACCGAGAAGGGGGAACAGGGCGCAACCCCCACCCGCAGCATCGCGCCGGGCGACGGGTCATGGAAGGCGTCGATGACGCGGATGCAATCCTCCAGGATCGCGTCTTCCCGCTCTACCAGGCTGTCGGGCGGCAGGCCGCCCGCGCTTTCGCCGATGCTCATGGCGCCGCGCGTGGGGTGAAAGCGCAGGCCCACCTCCGCCGCCGCGGCGATGGTATCGTCCAGCCGCGCGCCATTGGGATAGAGGTAAAGGTGATCGGAGGTCATGGTGCAGCCTGACAGCGCCAGCTCCGCCAGCCCCACCTGGGCGGAGGTGAACATCTCCTCCGGGCCGAAGCGCGCCCAGATCGGGTAGAGCCGCCGCAACCAGCCAAACAACAGCGCATCCTGCGCGCCGGGCACCGCCCGCGTGAGCGTCTGATACAGGTGATGGTGCGTGTTCACCAGGCCCGGCGTGACCACGCAGCCCTGCGCATCCAGCACCTGCGGCGCGGGGCCGCCGGCGGCGGCGATCTGGGCGGCCAGGCCAGTGCCCACGGCGGCAATCTGCCCGCCGTCTATCAGAACATCGGCGTCGCGCAGCTCTCGCCGCGCGTCATCCATGGTGACAACGGCCTCCGCGCCGCGGATCAGCACGCGCGCCTCGGTCATGCCCCAGCCCTCAGCGCCGCAAGGGCGGCGGCGTGGATCTGCGGATTGGCCGCGGCCAGCGCGCGGCCCCCGGCATGGGCCGGACCGCCGGTCCAATCCGTGACGATACCGCCCGCAGCCTCGATCACGGCGATGGGGGCCTGGATGTCATAGGCATTCAACCCGGCCTCGATCACCAGATCGACCTGCCCCGCCGCCAACAGCGCATAGGCATAGCAATCCATGCCATAGCGCGTCAGCCGGCACTGCCGCGCCACACGGGCAAAGGCGGCGCCATCCTCGGCGCTGCCGACCTCGGGGAAGGTGGTGAAGATGGTGGCATCCGCCAGCGCATGGGTGGTGGCGCGCGTGCGCAGGCTGTGCCGGCCCTGCGGCCCGTCCACCTGCGCCAGGCCGAACCCGCCCACGAACCGCTCGCCGATATAGGGCTGGTCAATCACGCCAAGGCACGGCCCATCGGCATCCGACAGCGCGATCAGCACCCCCCATGTGGGCGTGCCGCTGATGAAGCCGCGGGTGCCGTCGATCGGGTCCAGAACCCATGTCAGGCCGCTCTCTCCCGGTTGGGCGCCATATTCCTCGCCCAGGATGGCATCCTGCGGGCGCATCCGGGCCAGCACATCCCGCATGGCGCGTTCGGCGGCCCTGTCGGCCACGGTCACGGGGTCAAACCCGTCTGCCTGCTTGTTTTCGGCACTGAGGGCAGTGCGGAAATGCGGCAGGATGGCCGCGCGCGCGGCATCGGCCATGTGATGCGCCGTATCAATCAGCGCCTGCTGCTGGGCGGTGGGGGGCATGATGTCCTCTCGGGTGGCTGCCCCACCGGGCTACGCCGCCCCGCGCGCGGGATCAAGCCACGCTGGACAGGACCCGGGCCAGTTCAAACAGCCTGCGGCGCTGATGTTCCGGGATCGCGTAATAGGAGCGCACCAGATCCAGCGCCTCCTTGTCGGCCAGAATGTCAGCCTCGGCACTGCTGGGCGCGGCATCGTCCGTGCCTTCAAAGAAATAGGCAACCGGGCATTCCAGTGCCTCGGCAATGTCCCACAGGCGCGAGGCGCTGACGCGGTTCGCGCCGGTCTCATATTTCTGGATCTGCTGGAACTTGATCCCCACCTGGGTCGCCAGTTGCTGCTGCGTCATGCCCAACAGCCAGCGACGCTGGCGAATGCGCTTGCCGACATGCACGTCAATCGGGTGGGTCATGCCAAGTCCTTCGGTGCTCGAAATTCCAGATGCGCCATTCTGGCGCCGGTCGATGTGGCATAGCCGCGCCAAATGCGCTTCACAATCATGCAAAGGATACACCGGCTATACGAAAGAATATGTCACGGTTTCTGACGGGCAGGTGCCGTGGTGCTTTTGCCGGGCGCCCCGATGGGCTAGATCCGGGGCAAACCGCTGACAGATCGGACCCATCGCATGATACCTTCGCACACGGATGCCCTGCTGGTTGAAACCCATGACAGCGCGCCGCAGCTGGCGCGCCTGCCGCTGGCAGAGCCCGGGCCGGGCCAGATCCTGCTGCGGATCGAGGCCTGCGGGCTGAACTTTGCCGACCTGCTGATGATCAAGGGCACCTATCAGGACACCCCGCCGCTGCCCTTCGTGCCGGGGATGGAGGTCGCGGGCGAGGTTCTGGCCACCGGCCCCGGAGTGGACAGCCCCGCGGTGGGCGCCCGCGTGGCGGTGTTCGGCGGCCAGGGCGGGCTGGCGGGGCACGGGCTGTTTCAGGCCGACCGCGCCGTGCCCCTGCCCGATGGGATGGATGCCGTCAGCGCCGCGGCCTTTCTGATTGCCTATGGCACCAGCCATGTGGCGCTGGATCACCGCGCGCGCCTGCAACCCGGAGAGACGCTGCTGGTGCTGGGGGCGGCGGGCGGTGTCGGGCTGACCGCGGTGGAGATCGGCAAGCTGATGGGCGCCCGCGTCATCGCCTGCGCCCGCGGCGCCGAGAAGCTGGAGGCCGCGCGCCAGGCCGGGGCCGACCACCTGATCGACGCCACCGATGCCGACATCCGGCAAGAGGTGCGCGCCCTGGGTGGGGCCGATGTGGTCTATGACCCGGTGGGGGGCGCGCAATTCACCGCCGCCTTCCGCGCCTGCAACCCCGAGGCGCGGGTGCTGCCCATCGGATTCGCCAGCGGGGAGGTGCCGCAGATCAAGGCCAACCACCTGCTGGTGAAGAACATTTCCGTTCTGGGCCTGTATTGGGGCGGCTACCTGAAATTCCGCCCGCAGGTCGTGACAGACAGCCTGCGCACCCTGTTCGGCTGGTATGCCGAAGGCCGCCTGCGCCCGCATGTCAGCCATTGCCTGCCCCTGTCCCGCGCGGCAGAGGGGCTGGAGCTGTTGCGCAGCCGCAAGAGCACCGGCAAGGTCGTCATCACGCCGCTGGGCTGAGCCATGGCCGCGGATCACCACCTGTTCCACGTCCCCACCCGGGGGCCGGGCCTGTATGAGTTCACTGCCGCGGTGGCGGATTGGGTGCGCGGTGACGGGCTGCTGACGCTGATGATCCGGCATACCTCGGCCTCGCTGCTGATCCAGGAAAACGCGGACCCGGACGTGCGCCATGACATGCGCGATTTCCTGCACCGGCTGGTGCCGCCGGCGGATGCGCCCCAACAGGCCTGGATGCGCCACACCCTGGAAGGCCCGGATGACATGCCCGCCCATGCCAAGGCCGCGCTGCTGCCGGTCAGCCTGTCCATCCCGGTGCGGGCGGGGCGGATGATGCTGGGCCGCTGGCAGGGGATCTACGTGGTCGAACACCGCACAGCCCCCCACCGGCGAGAGGTTGCCGCAGTGATGCTGACCTGAGGCTGACGCGGCGCCCGCAAGGCCTACACGGCGACGTGAGCATCCCCGCCCTTGCAAAACGCCCCATCTGCGGCACTGTTGACCCATGCGCACGACATGGCCCGCCCCGCACTCCGCCCCTTTTCGCTTTGCCGCTTTGGCGGCGCTGGCCGTGGCCCTGCTGGCCGGCCCCGCCCCCGCGCAAGATCCCCTTGGCCCCGAGGATTTTGACAGCCTGACCCAGGGCAAGGTGTTCGATTTCTACCGCGACGGCACGCGCTTTGGCACCGAACACTACCTGCCGGGGCGCGAGGTGATCTGGAAGTTCAATGATGCCCCCTGCAAACGCGGCGCGTGGTATCCCGCGCAGGGGCGCATCTGTTTCATCTATGAGGATGCGATAGCCGCGCAATGCTGGGTGTTCCGCGAAACCCCCGGCGGGATGAGCGCCCGCTTCGCCGACGATGCAGACGCGGCGGATTACACCGCCCGCGAACGGGACGGCCCCATGCTGTGCCCCGGTCCGCAGGTCGGCGTCTGAGCGTCAGAACAAGGACCCTTGATCGCCGCCTTCTGGCTCATCCGGGGACGCCCGCGTGCGGCCGGGCCTGGGTGCAGACCGATCGGCCGAAAGCGTCAGGCGGCCATCGGCGAACTCCAGCTCGATGCTGCTGGCGGCGCGGGCGGCATCCGTTCCGGTGACCAGCGCGCCATCGCCCCGCACAACCGCATAGCCGCGCCGCAGGGTTTCGCGGTAGCCCAGCGTTTCCCGCAGCCGGTCCAGCGCGGTCAGCCTGTCCTGTGCACGGGCCTGCCGCGCCGCGATGGCCGGGCCAAGCCG
>CBFHYV010000043.1:0-15286 GCA_965660085.1 uncultured Paracoccaceae bacterium | reverse complement strand
TGCCGTCTCGATCGACTCGGCCAGAAGGAAATTGGGGATGCTGGCCGCAAGCTGCACATTGGCCGCCCATTCCACCGGCCCGGCATAGAGATGGGGCGCGACCTCCGCATTGAAGGATTCCGCCAGCGCCGCGATCTTGCGCGTTTCCCACAGCCCGCCGGACCGCCCCAGCGCCGGTTGCAGGATCTGGGCGCCGCCGCTGCGCAGGACGGCGGCGAATTCGACGCGCGTGGTCAGCCGTTCCCCCGTGGCCACCGGCACCCGCACGGATTGGGCCACACGCGCATATTCGCCCAGATTGTCCGGCGGCACGGGTTCTTCGAACCACAGCGGCAGATAGGGCTCCAGCGCCTGGCCCAGCCGAATCGCGCCCGCGGTGGTGAACTGGCCATGCGTGCCGAACAGCAGATCGGCGCGGTCGCCCACGGCCTCTCGGATCGCGGCGCAGAAGGCCACGGATTGCGCGATGTCCTGCATGGCAGGCTGGTGCCCGCCGAAGATGGTATATGGTCCGGCGGGATCGAACTTCACCGCCGTATAGCCCCGCGCCACGCAATCCGCAGCAGCCTCCGCCGCCATGTCGGCCGAGGTCCAGAACGCCGCCATCTCATGCTGTGGCAGCGGATAGAGGTAGGTATAAGCGCGCACCCGTTCGCGCAGGCGCCCGCCCAGCAGCGCGCTGACCGGCCGCATCAACGCCTTGCCCACGATGTCCCAGCACGCGATCTCCAGCCCGGAAAACGCGCCCATCACCGTCAGGTCAGGGCGCTGGGTGAAGCCGGCGGAATAACAGCGGCGGAAGGCCAGTTCCACGTTCTGGGGGTCCTGCCCTTCAAAATGGCGCTGGAACACGTCCCCGATGACGGCGCGCATGGCCTCCGGCCCCACGCTGGCGGCATAGCATTCCCCCCAGCCGGTGATGCCGCAGGCGGTGGTCAGCTTGACCAGGATCCAGTAGCGCCCGCCCCAGCCCGGGGCCGGCGGCGCGGTGACGATGATGTCGAGATCTTGCAATTTCATGGAAGCGCCCCGCTGGGTTTTCAGAATACGATGACGTTGCGGCGCGCCCGGCCCGCACGCGTGTTGGCAATGGCCTCATTGATCTGGTCCAGCCGCCAGCGCCCGGACACGAGCGTTTCCAGCTGCAACCGCCCCTGGGCGTGCAGGTCCTCCATCCAGGGGATGTCGCGGGCAATAACCACATCCCCCATCTTGGAGCCGATGAGGCTCTGCCCCGTGAATGCCTGCATGACGGGTTCATATTTTGCCATGGCGCCCGATGGCGGCATGCCCACCATCACCATACGCCCGCCCCAGCCCAGATACTTCGGGGCGCTGTCATAGGCCGGCAGCGCGCCCACGGTGACCAGCACAAGATCAGCGCCCTTGCCCATGGCCTGGTAGGCGGCTTTCCACGGGGCATGTTGCGAGGCCAGGACACCATCTGTTGCGCCGAATGCCTTGGCATCGGCGAGCTTCTCCGGCGTCATGTCCACGGCCACGATGCGCCGGGCGCCGGCCAGGCGGGCGCCCTGGATCGCGTTCAGCCCCACGCCGCCCGCGCCGATGACCACAACATCCTCACCCGCGCGCAGCCGGCCTGCGTGCACCGCCGCGCCCACCCCGGTGATGACACCGCAGGCCAGCAGCGCCGCCGCATCAAACCCGATGTCCGTGGACAGTTTCACGATCTGGGATTGATCCACCAAGACCCGTTCGGCAAAGGCGCCGCAATTCATCGCGGCTGTCACTGGGGTGCCGTCCGCGCGCGTCAGCTTGGGCGCGGCCTCTGCCGGCATGTGACACAGCGTTGGCCGCCCGGACCCGCAATCCACGCAGTGTCCGCAGGCCCGGATCAAGGTGACCACCACCCGGTCCCCCACCGCAAACCCCGACACGCCGGCCCCGATGGCGGAAACCGTGCCGGAGGCCTCATGCCCCAGAACCATGGGCAGATCACCCCCCCAGTCCCCATCGCCATAGGAGATGTCGGAATGGCAGATCGCCACGGCGCCCAGCGTCACCTCTAACTCCGCATGGCCCGGCGGACGCAGATGCAGCGTCTCCAGCCTGTAGTCCGCGCCGAACCCCGTGCACACGGCCGCCTGTATCGTCGTCATTCCCGCCCCCAAAAGCGTGCTGCCTTTGCCGCAGCCTTGGGGGGCAAAACCGCCATTGCTTTGCCAAAAGCGACATTGGCGTACGCGGAGCGGATGACCCGACGGAACCCGGACGGCCCGCCCGCGCGGGACACTGCCACGCCAAACCGTCCGCGGAAAAAATCCCGACAAGGCACAGTTTTTTGTCGCTTTCCCCTTGCGCAGCCTGAACGGCAAGGATAGTCATCGCCTCCACGGACCGATAGCTCAGCTGGATAGAGTACTTGACTACGAATCAAGGGGTCGGGGGTTCGAATCCTCCTCGGTCCGCCATCACACTGATTGATGGCGAAATTTGTTCCCCTACAGATGTTGATCATGCTGTTTCCCTAGGGGCCAGCCAATAAGGCGATCGACAGAGTTCAGCCAGGATCGGGTGTCTTTCTTGGCACTTCACGGTCCTCAGCCCCCTGCCGAATTGAGGGGCTGAACTCCGCCGCCCGGGCGCGTATCCTGCACGGAGGAGGGCGCCTGTGCTATACAACCATCAGCTGTTGTCGCTTCACTATCCCAAGACCGCGGGCAAGTCCGCCGCCGTCTATCTGGCGCGCAACCTGCCAAAGCCCGTCTATGGCCATGTGGCCCCGGGCCAGGTCCGCGAAATTGGCCTGGGGCCAGAGGATGGCGTGCATCTGACACCGTCAGGCGGCCACCAGAACCTCCGGGGGGCAAGGGCCCGCCTGAAGGACGCGGGCAAGACGCTGCAGGATTTTTCAAAGATCCTCGTCACGGTGCGCAATCCTTACGATCTGGCGGTCTCGAACTATGCGTTCCTCAGACGGTCGGTAGACGCCAATCCCGAGATGCGGGCGCGCAAGGCCTTTGCCCTTGCCGCAGACCATGATTTCGAGACTTGGCTGGAAAAGAATACCCCTCTGGACTTCCTGCACTTTGTCACCTTGCCGGGGGAGCCTCTGCCCGAGGTCCAGCTGCTTCGTTTTGAAACGCTGCAGGCAGACCTGCGGAAGGTGTTGCACGGGCTGGGGATCGAGGAGACCTTCGCCCTGCCCCACCTCAATGCAACGGCGCGCCCCGACAGTCTCAGACAGCTGTCTGCCAAGGCGCGCGCTTTGATTGCCGCCAAATACGCCCCGATGTTCGAGATTGGCGGTTACGAGACCTGACGCAACGGGGCGGTCTGCCCCGCGCCGTGCCGGTCGATGAACGCCAGCGCCTTCCGCGCCACGGCCTGCCATCCGCTGTCAATCACCAGCGAATGCCCGGCATCCGGCACGGACAGATACCGCGTCTCCGCCGGATTGCGCCGTTGAATGCGGTAGGCCGCGCGGCTGACGGCGGCAGGCACGGTATGGTCCTTTTCCACCCCGATGATCAGCAAGGGCCCGCGGTTCTCTGCCTGGCGCGGCAGCCGCGCCTCCGTCCAGGGGTTCAGATTGGCAAGGCCGGCCTGAAACAGGGGCCGCCCCGGCGCGGGCACATGAAACTCTGCATAAAGGCGCGATGCCTCGGCCTCGGACAGCGTGTTGGCAAAGCCGTAGCGGAACTGTGCCGGTGTCAACTGCACCGCACGGTGGATGTTCAACGGGTTGCCCAGCACCGGCAACGCTGACCGCAGCGCCGACACCGGCAAGGGCAAGACCCCCCGAAACGGCGCGGGAGAGATGGCCACGGTTGCAACCGCGCCCACGCGCGCGGCCAGCATTTGCACCAGCAGCCCGCCCATGGAATGGCCCACCAGGATCGGCGCGCGGTCCAACTGACGGACAAGGTTTTCCAGATGCGCCAGGATCTGCGTGATCGAGGCGCCCGCCATGGCCTGCGGGTGCGCGCGCGCCTCCTGTGGCGTTGCCGGGTCACCGGGCCAATCTGCGCAAACCGGGGCGTAGCCGGCCGCCTGATACATCTGCGCCCACTGGTGCCAGGATCCGGCCAGCAGCCACAAACCATGCACGAAGACCACGGGCTGACGCCCGCTTGCATTCGCGGCATTGATTTCATTGCGTTCCCGATTGGACAGGCAGTTCTGATCTTTCATTGGGCTTCTCCTTGAATTTCAGGTGCGTCCTGTGGGGTGAGCGTTCCCCGGTTCGATGCCTTGAGATATGCTGAACCGGCGGGGGACGCGCCATGACCGGAAAAGCGAAAGACCTAGCCGAAACACCAACCGGGCCGGCAGACCCGCTGTCTGCGGTTCTGAACATCGTGCGCGCCCGGGGAAACAGGGCGGCCGTTCTGGCGACATCGCGGCCCCGCAGCCTGATCTTTCCGGCCCGCGCGCCATGCCTGCACCATGTGCAGCGCGGACAGATCCGGATCCATCTTGCGGACCAGGCCCCGGTCACCGTGCAGGCCAACGAACTGGCGTTGCTGTTGCATGGCGATGCGCATCGCATTGACCTGAACGGGGGCGCCGTGGCGCAGCCGATTGATGAGGTCCTCAGCCCCGATCCTGCCGTGACGGACCCGAACCGGCCCGAGCCCAGCACGCGCAGCTTTTGGGGCAGCTTCACCTTTGACAGTGATCTGGCCTCCCGGGTGCTGCAGCCCTTGCCGCCGGTGATCGTGCTCAGCGACCTTCGGACCGACCCGATCGAATGGCTCGATCTGGTGTGTGACCTGATCCTTCAGGAAAACGAGGCCGGCCGGCCCGGCGCTGCGGTCATGGTCTCACGTTTGCTGGACCTGCTGCTGATCCAGATCCTGCGCCGCTGGGCCCAGTCGGCGGAGATCCTGCCCGGATGGCTGGCCGCGGCCAAGGATGACCGGATCGCGCGGGCCGTGGCCACCATTCACACGGACCCCGCGCAAGACTGGACGAACGACAGATTGGCGAGCCTGTCAGGCATGTCGAAGTCAAGCTTTGTTGAGCGTTTCCGGCAAGTGATGGGATGCCAGCCGGGCACCTACCTGCGCCACTGGCGGCTGGATCGCGCAGCTGAAGCGATCCAGCATTCCAACGCGACGATCGACGCCATTGCCGCAACCGTCGGATACGCCTCTCCCGAAGCCTTCAGCCGCGCCTTTCAGGCGAGGTTCGGGGCCTCACCCTCCGCTTGGCGCATGGGTGCGGGCAGGTAACGGACAGGCCCCTGCAACGTCCCCAAACCTGTCCTTTGCGGCACACCAAGGCGACTCGGTCGCGGCGGGCGGGGGCGAAGCCCCTCTCCCAGCCATCGCACAACGGATGCCTGCGGCTGCTGGTATTAAATACCTGACCCTCCTGGCGCGCGAATAGCCCTCAAGGGCAGGTATTCCTGCCTGCCGGAATGCCGTGGACAGGCGTAATCTTCTGTCATCGGCGCAAAGCGCATCAACTTCATTCGGAGGGTCATTCAATGACAACCTACAGCAAGACATTCAAAGTCATCGAAAGCCTGGAAAAGACCACATTTGACAAGACCGCATCTGACGAAAAGACAACCGATGCGGTTATGGCGAAGGAACCGGAGAAAACCACCGAGACTTCGGAAAAGGTCATTTACGATGAAAAGACCGCCTATTCCTCGGAAAAGGACACCACCCCCGATACGGTTGAAAAGGACAGCGCAGCCAGCGTCGATGCCAAGGCCGACACCTCCGTGCAGGACGACAGCGCAAAATCCGACGATGATCCGAGCCCGGCACAGCGGGATTTCAACGGTGGCGCAGAAGGCGACTTCTACCGCGCCGCGTCGGACCTGGGCGAGGTGATCTTCGGCAATGCCGGATCCGACACGCTGCACGGTGCGGCGGGCGATGACTACATCAATGGCGGCACCGGGATCGACTGGATCGATGGCCGCGCCGGCAACGACCTGATCCGGGCGGGCGGCTCCAATGACTGGGCCGAGGCCGGTGCCGGGGATGACACGGTCGAGGGCGGCGACGGCGGCGATGCCATCTATGGCGAAGCGGGCAATGACCTGCTGCTGGGCCAGCGCGGCACCGACATGATCTATGCCGGGTCCGGCAATGACACCGTTGATGGCGGCGAGGATGGCGACGTGCTGTTCGTCTCCTCCGGGCGCAACAGCTATACCGGCGGTGCGGGCAGCGATGCCTTTGTTCTCAAAAGCTTCTTTGACGGTGACATCACCACCGTGACCGATTTCAACGCTTTGGAAGACCAGATCGTCTTCGAAGGCCCCACCAACGGCACCACGCGGATCGAGGAGACCGGCGGCGACCTGGTGTTCACCTTCGCCTCTGGCGGCGAAGTGGTCTTTGAAAACACCGCGCTGGCGAACCTGACGCCCAACAGCATTGCCGAGATCGATCGCTTCGGCGCCTATGACGCCTTCATCAACCCGCAAAGCCCCGAGGACCGCGCCCGCCAGATCCTGGAACTGACGGATATGCAGCAGATCGCGGAGCATGGTGCCACCACCATTCTTATGGCCGGCAACAGCGCCCCGCGCAACGTCACCGGCAGCTTCCGCGACGAGGCCATCATCAGCCGCGACATGTCCGACATGGTGGATGCAGGCGGCGGCGACGATCTGGTTCTGGCCGGCGCAGGCCATGACCTTGTGCATGGCGGCACCGGAAATGACACAATCAACGGCGGCGCGGGGAATGATCACCTGCTGGGCCAGTCCGGCAATGACATCGTGAATGGCGGCGCCGGGAATGATGTGCTGTTTGCAGGCTCCGGCACCGATATGCTGACGGGTGGCGAAGGCATGGATGCCTTTGTGTTCAATAACGGCCTGAACGAAAACATGAACGGTTTCGTAACGGACTTCAATGCTGCAGAAGACAAAATCGTCCTGGTCAATACCGCAGGCTATACTCAGGCCGAATTGGAAGGCCAGACTGGTTTCCGGGTCATCGAGGAAAACGGCGCCGAGCATCTGCAAATTGTCATTACCGGTTTTGGCACGCTGACACTGGAAAACACCAGCTATGCGGATCTGTCGGATGAGAGCTTCCGCGTCGTGGACCACTCATGGCAGGTCGACAACGCGTCCACTGACTACGACCCGGCGCTGGACAGTTCCTACGACTTCCCGCTCTGATCTCGGGACACCGCGAACAGCCCAACGAATGTATTGGAGTTGGCGAAAAAAGGTCTGCAGGCGCTGCGCAAGCATGGCGCCTGCGGACTTTTTACGCTTTTGGCGATGCAACACGATGATCAAAATGGGGAGCGTATCGACAACAGCTAGTGCTCGGAAATGAAATGGTGCCCCCACACGGACTCGAACCGCGGACCTACTGATTACAAATCAGTTGCTCTACCAGCTGAGCTATAGGGGCAGGCCGGTGCAGCGTCGGCTCTCCGGGCCAGTCGCAGCTGGTGAGTCATCCAAAAAGGATAGGCAAACCGGCTACGCGGGTGTGCATAAACCCATGCCGAGCGGAGCGCAAGCTGTCTGTTCTCCGCTGCGTGGCTCAACAGCCTGCCTTGTGATCGGCCGCCCGCCCCCTGACGCCACTTGCAACAGAATGCCCGCAAAGGCAGCGCAGCGGGCCTGTCATGGGCTTTGGTGTCATGCCTCACTGGGCAGGCGGGTGGCTCTTGCGGTGCAGCCGGCTGAAAGGTCGGGCTGCATGGCCAACAGGTCCACGAGGCCGCAATTCCCGCGCACCAGATCCTCCAGCGTGACCATGTCCAGCTCGTGATAAAAGGCCTCAAGGGCGCGCTGCACATAGGACCTCAGGCGGCAGGTCGCGGCCAGGGGGCAGGTGTTGCGCTCGGGATCGAAACATTCGGCCAGGGGGATTTCCGTCTCGAACAGGCGAAACACCGCACCGATCGAGATGCGCGCCGCCGGCCGGGCCAGCCGAATGCCACCCGTGCGGCCGCGCAGCGTTTCCAGATAGCCTTCGGCCTGCAACTGCTGCACCACGCGCGCCACGTGGTTCAGAGAGGCGTTGCAGATATCGGCAATATCGGAACTGCGCACCAGCCGCCCGTCATTGACGGCGCAAAACATCAAGACGCGCGCCGCTAGGTTGGTTCGGGTTGTCAGGCGCATGATGATCCTTTCCGGTCGGGGCCGATATTTCACATCCTCAATACCAGTTTCCTTGATCCAGATCACGTCGAAACCTGCTTTTTCGCTCTACCACCGCCCCACCCCAGCCGGAGCCGCAGCATATGACCCACCCCAAAGCCCCCAATACCCAGACCACCCGGCTGAGCCGCCTGGGCGGCGCGCTGTCTGTTGCGGCGGGTCTGGTCTGGCTGGGGCAGGCCTGGATCCTGGCCGCCGTCCTGTCCGCGCTGCTGCTGGATCAGCCGGTTGCGGTTTGGGGCGTGTCGCTTGGTTTTCTGGGGGCAGGCCTGCTGCGGGCCGGCCTCAACCGGGTGGGGCAGCGCATGCTCTCCGCCGCGGCAGAGGCGCGCATCCGCCAGCTGCGCCAGGAGATCATCGCCACTGAGACCGCCAGCGCCGGGCCAGCCCGCTTTGGCGGCGCGGGGGCCATCGCGGCGCTCGCCACCGAAAAGGCCGAGGCGCTGCGCCCGTTCCTGCTGCGCTATGTGCCGGCGCGGACGCGGGTCATGGTGCTGCCGCTGGTGATCCTGGCCATCACCGCCAGCGTCAGCTGGGCGGCGGCAGTGGTGCTGCTGGCGGCGGGGCCTCTGATCCCGCTGTTCATGGCGCTGGTCGGCTGGGCGGCGAAGGAGGCCAGCGCACGGCAGATGGTGGATATCGGGGCGCTCAATGACCTGCTGGCGGACCGGCTGGCTGCCTTGTCGGACCTGACGCTGGTGGGCGCCGGGCCACAGGTGGTTGCGGGCTTTGCCGCGGCCTCTGACAGCCTGCGGGCGCGGACGATGGCCGTTCTGCGCATCGCCTTTCTGTCCTCAACGGTTCTGGAGCTGTTCTCGGCCCTCGGGGTGGCGATGATCGCTGTCTGGGTCGGGTTTGCCCTGCTGGGGGAGCTGTCCTGGGGCACATGGGGCGCGCCGCTGACGCCCTTTGCCGGGATATACCTGTTGCTGCTGGCGCCGGATTTCTTTCAGCCCTTGCGGGACCTCGCCGCCGCCTGGCATGATAAATCCGCCGCCGATGCTGTCCAGGCCGAGGTTGCCGCCTGGCGCGCCGAGGATCGCCCGCCCACGCTGGGCCAGGGCGCGCCGGCGCGGCCCACCGGGTTCACGGGCCTGACAACGCGCGGGCTGAGCGTGATCCGGGACGGGCGGCGCATCGGGTTTCCCGATCTTGCGCTGCGCCCCGGGGACAGCCTGGCGTTGACCGGGCCCAGCGGCGCCGGCAAATCCACGCTGTTGCGGCTGCTCGCCGGCCTGTCGCAGGCGGACGAAGGGACGATCCACATGAACGGGGCGCCCCTGACCGAGCAGACGGCAGACGCCTGGCGGGCCAGCCTGGGCTGGATGCCGCAAAGCCCGCATTTCCTGGGGCAATCCCTGCGGCAGAACATCGGCTTTGGCCAACCGCTTGATCCGGCGATCCTGGCACAAACCCGGGTGCAGCCGGTTCTGGCAACCCTGCCGCGCGGCGCGCTCACCCGCCTTGGCGAAACCGGCGCCGGGCTGTCAGGCGGCGAGGCGCGGCGCGTGATGTTGGCCCGCGCGCTGCACCAACGTCCTGCCCTGCTGCTGGCGGATGAGCCGACGGCCGATCTGGAT
The DNA here is from genome assembly GCA_965660085.1 of uncultured Paracoccaceae bacterium. GTDB lineage: Bacteria > Pseudomonadota > Alphaproteobacteria > Rhodobacterales > Rhodobacteraceae > CBFHYV01. The sequence goes on along the minus strand of CBFHYV010000043.1, from coordinate 5,587 downwards.
GCGGACACCGCGCAGGACATCATTGATGCGCTGCTGGCCTTCATTCGCGCGGGGGGCACAGTGGTGGCCGCCACGCATGACCCGCGCCTGATGGCGCAACTGCCCCGCCGCATCACGTTGGAGCCGCCGCAATGAAAAGCCTGTGGACCATTCTGCCCGTATTGCTGCGGGGCGAGGCGCGCGCCTTTGGCACGGGGCTTGTGCTGGCGCTGACGGTTCTGGGCATGGGCGTGGCGCTGCTGGCCCTGTCGGGCTGGTTCATCACCGCGGCGGCAGCGGCCGGGCTTGTGGGGATGGGCACGGTGTTCAACGTCTTTGCGCCGTCCGCCATGGTGCGTTTTCTGGCGCTGGGGCGCACCGCGGCGCGCTATGGTGAGCGTCTGACAACCCATGACGCCACGCTGCGCGCGCTGTCCAACCTGCGGGTGCGTCTGCTGAACAGCCTGCTGGCCGCCCCCTACCGGCAACTTGACCGGCTGCGCGCCAGCCAGGTGCTGAACCGCGTCACGGCGGATGTGGACGCGCTGGATGGCATGGCGCTGCGGCTGATCCTGCCCGGCGCGGCGGGGCTGGTGGCCATCGGGCTGACGGCCCTGTGCGTGGGGCTGCTGGTGGCCCCTGTCATGGCGCTGCCGATCCTGCTGGGCTACGCGGTCGGCCCCACGGTGATCTTTGCCATCGGCCAGCGCCTGGCGCGCCGCCCCGCCCGCCGGGCAGAGGCCGCGATCCAGGCCCTACGCAGCCGGCTGATTGACCTGATCTCCGTGCGCGAGGAGCTGACCGCCTTTGGCCAGCTGGGCCGGGCCAAGGCCGATGCGATGCATGCCACGCAGGCGCATTCGGACGGTCAGGCAGATATTGAAGGGATCGAGCGTCACACCGGCTTCTGGCTGGAACTTCTCGGCTGGGCCACAACCGCCGCGATGCTGGGCCTGGGGGCCGCGCTGGCGCAAGCGGGACAGATCACCGCCGCCCAGGCCGCGCTGGCCATTTTTGCGGCGCTTGCCCTGTCAGAGGCCATCGCCCCCGTGCGCCGCGCCCTGTCTGAAATCGGGCGCATGACCTCCGCTGCGCGGCGGGTGCAGGCGCTGATGACCAACCCGGCGGAACACCCGGCCCAGGCGCGGCCAGCCTTGCCCCTGCGGGCCGAAGGCATGCAGGCCCGGCGTGGCGCAAACGGGGCCGCACTGTTCGCGCCGCTGAGCTTCTCCGTCGCGGCGGGGGAAACCGTGGCGCTGACCGGGCGCAGCGGCTGTGGCAAATCCACCGTTCTGCTGATGGCGCGGGGCCAGTTGACGCCAAGCGCGGGGGGTATGGCCCTTGGCGGCGCGCCGCTGACAGAAACCGCGCCGGACGCACTGGCGCACACCGTTGCGATGGTGCCGCAGCGGCATGCGCTGGTCGCGGGCACCGTGGCCGAAAACCTCCGCCTTGCCGCGCCGGACGCCACGGACGCAGACCTGTGGGCCGCCCTGCGCGCCACCCATCTGGCCGAAACGCTGGAGGCCAAGCAGGGCCTGGCCACGCCGCTGGGCTTTCGCGGCACTGGCCTTTCGGGGGGCGAGGCACGGCGGCTGGTGCTGGCGCGCGCCCTGCTGTGCCGGCCGCGCCTGCTGCTGCTGGACGAACCCACCGAAGGGCTGGATGGCCCGCTGGCCGCGAAGGTGCTGGCCGGCATCCGCGCCGCCCTGCCAGATGCCGCGATCCTCATGGCCGCCCACCGGCCAGAGGAAATCGCCTGCGCGGACAGGGTGGTGGCCGTGCAGCCCCCTGCGACACCGCGCGCCGGATAACCCGCATCACACATGCAGATTATTGACCCAGATCAAATCTCACATCCATGAATCAGCATATGTAGCGGTTAATCCGCATCCTTGATGCGGAATTTTCGCAAGCAAGGAGCTTACCATGGAGATCGGACTGGTCGAACTGTCACGCATGCAATTTGCGCTGACAGCCATGTATCACTTCCTCTTCGTGCCGCTGACGCTGGGTCTGTCGATCCTCGTGGCGATCATGGAGACGGTCTATGTCATGACGAACCGCCCCATCTGGCGGCAAATGACCAAATTCTGGGGCACGCTGTTCGGGATCAACTTTGTCCTTGGCGTGGCCACGGGCATCACGATGGAATTCCAGTTCGGCATGAACTGGAGCTATTACAGCCACTACGTCGGCGACATCTTCGGCGCGCCGCTGGCGATCGAGGGGCTGATGGCCTTCTTCCTGGAGGCGACCTTCGTCGGCCTGTTCTTCTTCGGCTGGGACAAGCTGAGCAAGGTGCAGCACATGATGGTCGCCTGGCTGGTTGCCATCGGCTCCAACTTCTCGGCGCTGTGGATCCTGATCGCCAATGGCTGGATGCAGAACCCGGTGGGCGCGGTCTTCAACCCCGACACCATGCGCATGGAGATGACCAGCTTCTTCGACGTGCTGTTCAATGAGGTCGCGCAGGCGAAATTCGTGCACACGGTCTCTGCGGGCTATGTCACGGCTTCTGTGTTCGTGCTCGGCGTCTCGGCGCTGTATCTGATCCAGAACCGGCACAAGGACCTGGCGCGCCGGTCCATCGCGGTGGCCTCGGCCTTTGGCCTGGCGGCGGCGCTGTCCGTCGTGGTGCTGGGGGACGAATCCGGCTATTCCGCCAGCCACACGCAAAAGATGAAGCTGGCCGCGATCGAGGCCATGTGGGAAACCCATGAGGCCCCCGCCCCCTTCACCGCCATCGGCTTTCCCGACCAGGAGGCGCGTGAAACCCATTACGCCGTGGAAATCCCCTGGGCCATGGGCCTGATCGGCACGCGCTCGCTGACCACGGAAATCCCCGGCATCAACGATCTGGTCAAGGAATCCGAGCACAAGATCCGCGACGGGCTGATTGCCTATGACGCGCTGATGACCATCCGCGACCAGCGCGATGCCACGCCGCAGGATGTCCGCGCCACTTTCGAGGCGCATTCCGAAAACCTCGGCTATGCCATGCTGCTGAAACGCTATGTCGACGACCCCCGCACCGCGACGGAGGCGCAGATCAAGCAGGCCGCCGATGACACCGTGCCGGGCGTGGCCCCGCTGTTCTGGGCCTTCCGCATCATGGTGGGGCTGGGCTTCAGCTTCATCGCGGTGATGGCCTATTTCTTCTACCGCGCCTCCTTCCGGCAGATGCAGTTCCCGCGCTGGTCGCTCTATGCCGCGGTAGCCATCATCCCCACGCCCTGGATCGCGGCGGAACTGGGCTGGTTCGTGGCTGAATTCGGCCGCCAACCCTGGACGGTAGACGGCGTTCTGCCCACCGCCATGAGCGCATCGCATCTCAGCATCGCGGAACTGCTGATCACGCTGGGGGGCTTCTTGCTCTTCTACTCCGTCCTCTTCGTGATCGAGGTCAGCCTGATGGTGAAATACATCCGCAAGGGCCCCTTCCAGGACGTTGACGAAACCAATGCCTGGACCGCCCGGCACGAGGCCCGCCTGCGCGCCGATGCCGCCCAACCCACCCTTGCAGCCACCCCTGCGGAGTAATCCCCATGATCCTCTTTGAACTGATCGAATACGATATCCTTCGCGTGATCTGGTGGGCGCTGCTGGGCGTGCTGCTGATCGGATTTGCCCTGACGGACGGGTTTGACATGGGCGTGGGCGCGCTGCTGCCCTTCGTCGCCAAAACGGATGTGGAACGCCGCGTGGCCATCAACACCGTCGGCCCCGTGTGGGAAGGCAACCAAGTGTGGTTCATCCTGGGCGGCGGGGCCATCTTTGCCGCCTGGCCGCCGCTCTATGCGGTCAGCTTCTCGGGCTTTTACCTGGCGATGTTCGTCGTGCTGGCGGCCTTCATCGTGCGGCCGGTGGCGTTCAAATACCGCTCCAAGCGGGACAGCGCCACATGGCGCGCCCGCTGGGACTGGGCGCTGTTCGCCGGCGGCGCGGTGCCGGCGCTGCTGTTCGGCGTGGCGGTGGGCAATGTGCTGCTGGGTGTGCCGTTCTACCTGACCGAAGACCTGATGCCGATGTATCCGGGCAATTTCGCGGTCAAGTTCATCGGCCTGCTGCGCCCCTTCGCGCTGCTGGCGGGTGTGGTGTCGCTGTCCATGCTGCTGATGCATGGCGCGGCCTGGCTGTCGCTGAAGGCCGAAGGCCCGGTGGCCGAACGCGCCCGCGCCATTGGTGTCAAGGCCGGCATGGTGGCCGCGGCGGGCTATGCCCTGGCCGGGCTGTGGCTGGCGGTTGGGGTTGATGGCTTTGCGCTGGCCGGTGAGGCCGTGGCCAACGGCCCGTCCAACCCGCTGTATTCCGATGTCACGCGGGGCGGATCCTGGCTGGCGGCCTATGCGGACCGGCCCTGGACCATCATTGCCCCGGTCATGGGCTTCGTCGGGATCGCGCTGGCCGTGATGGGCCTGCGCGCGGGCCGCGAGGTCTCGACCCTGCTGTGGTCCAAGATGGGGATCTTCGGCATCGTCTCCTCCGTGGGGCTGACGATGTTCCCCTTCATCCTGCCCTCCACGCTGGACCCCAACAGCTCGCTCACGGTGTGGGACGCGTCCTCCTCTCACCAGACGCTGTTCATCATGCTGGTGGTCACGGCGATCTTCATGCCGCTGATCCTGCTCTACACCGCCTGGGTCTACAAGGTGCTGTGGGGCAAGGTCACTGAGGCGCAAGTCACTGAAAACGCTGAAACTGTTTACTGAGGAGATCTGAGACATGTGGTATTTTGCCTGGCTTCTGGGATTGCCGCTGGCCGCACTGTTCGCCGTGCTGAACGCCATCTGGCTGGAGATGCGCACAGATGCCTGTTTCTCCGACGAGGGCGACTGCCCGGTGGGTGAACACAGCCATTGACCGATCCGGGGGGCGTTCCCTTCCGCCTCCCGCCCGGCGCGGGCCTGGGTCTGGCCCCGGGGCCGCGCCACCAACCCCTTTTCCATCCATTTCACTGACAAGGACCACCCCCATGAAAACACTGTTGCTTGCAGCCGCCGCCGCGGCCAGCCTGACCGCCCCGCTTGCCGCACCCGCGTTCGCGCAGGACGCGCCTGACACACTGGTGACCGTCCTGACCGCACCGGAGCCGCAGACACAGCTGATGGCCATGGTGCTGGCCATGCAGGCCGCCCAGCAAGGCGCCACGCCCCATGTGCTGCTGTGCGGCCCGGCCGGTGACATCGCCCTGAAGAACGCGCCCGAAACCGCCACCGCACCGCAGCCCCCCCGCGGGATGAGCCCCAAGGGCCTGCTGTCGAAAATCGCGCAGATCCCCGGCGCCAAGGTTGAGGTCTGCGCCATCTACCTGCCCGGCAAGGGCGCCACGGCAGATGTGCTGATGGACGGCGTTGGCGTGGCCCAGCCGCCGGCCATGGCCGCCGCGATGATCGCGCCCAACGCGCGCGTGGCCAGCTACTGATCCACCAATCCGGCCCGCGCGTCCTTGCGATGCGCGGGCTTTTTTGGACCCGCCCGCCGGGCATACGAAGGGATACAACCACCATGACACCCAAGCTCAACCGCCGACAGATGCTGTCACTCGCCGCAGGGGGCGCGGCGCTGGCCGCCACGGCCGCCCCAGCCCCGCAGGCCCAGGCCCAAA
>CBFHYV010000042.1:0-15308 GCA_965660085.1 uncultured Paracoccaceae bacterium | reverse complement strand
AGAGGCGCTCTCGCCCTCTGAACTGGGCGGGCCGAAGGCGCTGGCCGGCGATGCGGGCGAGGACAGCGGCCCTGCCATGGCGCGCGGCACCTGGATTCACCTGTTGCTGGAACATCTGCCCGCCTGCCCCGTCCCGCAGCGCGTCGCCCAGGGGGTGGCGATCCTGCAGGCGCAGGGCGTGGACGCCGACACCGCCACCGCCCATGCACGCGAAGCCGCCGCGGTGCTGGCCCTGGAGGCGCTGCGCCCCGTGCTTGCGCCCGATGCCCTGTCCGAGGCGCCGCTGAGCGCGGATGTGCCCGGCCTTGGACGGCTGAGCGGCGTGATCGACAGGCTGTGGATTGGCGCGGACAGGATCGTTGCGCTGGATTACAAGACCAACCGGGTCGTGCCCGACAGCGTGCAGACCTGCCCCGAAGGCCTGCTGCGGCAGATGGCGGCCTATCACGCGATGCTGGGCCAGGTCTTTCCCGGCCGACGCATTGACATGGCCCTTGTCTGGACAGCGTCGCCCGCGGTGATGCCCTTGCCCGGGCCGGTGCTGTCCGCGGCCTTGGCGCGGGCGGTGCTTGACCATCGGGCGGCGGGTTCATAGGTTCTGGCATCACCTTCCCACGCACCCTTGAGGAGAGCGCCATGGCCACCGTTGCCGTCACCGACGAAACCTTCGATGCCGAAGTGAAGAATTCCGATATCCCCGTCGTGGTGGATTTCTGGGCCGAATGGTGCGGCCCCTGCAAACAGATCGGCCCCGCGCTGGAAGAACTGGCCGCCGAGATGGAAGGCAAGGTCAAGATCGCCAAGGTGGATGTGGACCAGAACCCCAACACCGCGGCGTCCCTGGGCGTGCGCGGCATCCCGGCGCTGTTCATCTTCAAGGACGGCAAGCCGATTTCCAACCGCGCAGGCGCCGCACCCAAGGCCGCCCTGCAAAGCTGGATCACCGAAAGCATCTGATCGCGCCCGCTGCGGCACGTCTTGGGGCGCCCCGGATCGCGGGCGCCCCTTTGCGTGACGCCGGGCGCGTTTCACCAACCGAAAGGACAGCGCATGTCGGACAATTCATTCCCCGGCTGGCACGGCACCACAATCCTTGGCGTGCGGCGCGGCGGGCAGGTGGTGATTGCCGGTGACGGGCAGGTCAGCCTGGGCCAGACGGTCATCAAGGGCACGGCCCGCAAGGTCCGCCGCCTCTCGCCTGGTGGATATCAGGTGGTGGCGGGCTTTGCCGGCTCCACCGCGGATGCCTTTACCCTGCTGGAGCGGCTGGAAGCGCGGCTGGAGGCCACGCCGGGCCAGTTGGCGCGCGCCTGCGTGGAGCTTGCCAAGGACTGGCGCACGGACAAATACCTGCAAAAGCTTGAGGCCATGCTGTTGGTCACCGATGGCGATGCGCTGCTGGTGGTGACGGGCGCGGGCGATGTGCTGGAGCCTGAACATGACGTGGCGGCCATCGGCTCTGGCGGGAACTTCGCCCTGGCTGCGGCGCGGGGGCTGATGGAGACGGATCTGGATGCCGAAACCGTTGCCCGCCGCGCCATGGCCATTGCCGCGGACATCTGCGTCTACACCAATGGCAACCTCACCGTCGAAACCCTGCGCGCCTGACAGGCAAGGAGCCCGCGATGACTGACCTGACCCCGCGCGAGATCGTGCATGAGCTGGACCGTTTCATCATCGGCCAGGCCGACGCCAAGCGCGCCGTGGCCGTGGCCCTGCGCAACCGCTGGCGGCGCAAGCAGCTGGCGCCGGAACTGCGCGAGGAGGTCACGCCCAAGAACATCCTGATGATCGGCCCCACGGGCGTGGGCAAGACGGAGATCTCGCGCCGCCTGGCGCGGCTGGCCCGTGCGCCGTTCCTCAAGGTCGAGGCGACGAAATTCACCGAGGTCGGCTATGTCGGCCGCGACGTGGAACAGATCATCCGTGATCTGGTGGACAGCGCCATGAATGACACCCGCCTGCGGATGCGGGAGGATGTGCGCCCCCGCGCCCATCAGGCCGCCGAGGCGCGCGTGATCGAGGCCATTGCCGGCGAGGGCGCGCGCGAACAGACGCGCGAGATGTTCCGCCGCAAGCTGAAGGCCGGCGAGCTGGACGACACCCAGATCGAGATCGAGATCGCCGACAGCGCCCCGGCCATGCCGATGATGGACCTGCCCGGCCAGCCCGGCGGCGGCGCCGGCATGATGAACCTGGGCGATCTGTTCGGAAAGGCCTTTGGCCAGCGCACGAAACGGGTGCGCCTGACCGTGGCCGAAAGCCATGACATCCTTGTGGCCGAGGAAGCCGACAAGCTGCTGGATGACGAGGCGATCAAGGCCGAGGCCCTGCGCGCGGTGCAGGAGGATGGCATCGTTTTCCTAGATGAGATCGACAAGGTCTGCGCCCGCGCCGAAACCCGCGGCGCCGATGTCAGCCGCGAAGGGGTGCAGCGTGATCTGCTGCCGCTGATCGAGGGCACGACCGTCTCCACCCGCCACGGCGCGGTGCGCACGGATCACATCCTGTTCATCGCGTCTGGCGCGTTTCACATCGCCAAACCGTCTGATCTGTTGCCGGAATTGCAGGGCCGTTTGCCCATCCGCGTGACCTTGCAGGCCCTGACGGAGGCCGATTTTGCCGCCATCCTGACGGACACGGACAATGCCCTGACCCGTCAATATACCGCCCTGCTGGCCACCGAAGGGGTTGAGGTGTCCTTCACCCCGGATGGCATTGCCGCCTTGGCGCGGATTGCCGCCCAGGTGAACCAGACAGTTGAAAACATCGGGGCGCGGCGGCTCTATACGGTGATGGAGCGGTTGTTCGAGGACATCAGCTTTACCGCGCCGGACCGCACGGGTGAACGGTTTGCGGTGGATGCGCGTTTTGTCGAAGAGCGGTTGCAGGCGCTGACGGAATCTTCCGATCTCAGCCGCTATGTGCTGTAGATTTCGGCAGGGGACGCGGCCCGGATCGCCGCAACCGGACAGGAGAATGGCAGGATGAAACGATCCCGCGTGAATGACATTCTGGAACACAGCGCGGCCTTCATGGCGCAGCATGGCGTGCATCTGCCGCCCTTTGCGCATTGGTCGCCGGACCAGTTGCGCAGCGCCGATCACGGTGAGATCCGCCGCCGCGCGCTGGGCTGGGACATCACCGATTACGGGCAGGGCCGCTTTGACGAGCTTGGCCTGGTGCTGTTCACCCTGCGCAACGGGCTGAACGCCGATCTCGGCCGCCGCAGCGCGATGCTCTATGCCGAAAAGGCGATGATTTCGCGCCAGGACCAGATCAGCCCCATGCACCGGCATGAGCTGAAGGTGGAGGACATCATCAACCGCGGCGGCGGAACGCTGGTGATCGAGCTGTTCATGGCCGATGCCCATGGCGGGATCGACCGGCAGGCAGAGGTGTCCGTGATGTCTGACGGGCTGGTGCGGAATGTGCCGGCCGGCGGGCACCTGGCGCTGGCGCCCGGCGAAAGCGTGACGCTGTATCCCCGGCACTGGCATGCGTTCTGGGGCGAGGGCGGCGATGTCCTGATCGGCGAGGTTTCGACCGTCAATGACGACCTGACCGACAATATCTTCGAGATGCCGATCGGCCGGTTCTCCGACATTGATGAGGATTGCGCGCCGGACCGTCTGCTGGTTTCGGATTACCTTGAATGGCTTGGGGGTGCGCGTTAACGGCGCGTTAACCAAACTTGCCCACGGTAGCCGCATGACCCGGCCACAAAACTTCCAGGAAGCGGCGCTGCCGCTGTTTACCGAAAATGACGAGGCGCCCCCCAGCGCCTTGCCCGCCGGGCGTCTGCCCAGCTATATCCGCGATCACCGCGAAAGGCTGCGCCGCCGATTTCGGGAAGGCGGGGCAGGTGCCCTGCCGGATTATGAGATGCTGGAACTGGTCCTGTTCCGCGCGATCCCGCGGCGGGATGTCAAACCGCTGGCCCATGCCCTGTTGAAGCAGTTTGGCGATTTCAATGGCGTGCTCTCTGCCGCGCCGGCTCGGCTGGCGCAAGTGGACGGGGTGGGGGAGGCCGTCATCACAGAGCTGAAGATCGTGGAGGCCGCCGCGCATCGGCTGGCCCGCGCGCGGGTGTTGCAGCGCCATGTGGTCAGTAGCTGGGATGCCCTGCTGGAATACTGCCAGACCACCATGGCCCATCAGGAAACCGAGGTCTTCCATGTGCTGTTCCTGGATCGCAAGAACGTGCTGATCGCGGATGAGGCGCAGGCGCGCGGCACGGTGGACCATGTGCCTGTCTACCCGCGCGAGGTTGTCAAACGCGCGCTGGAGCTGAACGCAAGCGCGCTGATCCTGGTGCACAACCATCCCTCGGGCGACCCGACGCCCAGTCAGGCGGATATCGACATGACCCGCCAGATCCAGGCCGCGGCGGAGGCGTTGAACATCACGCTGCACGATCATCTTGTGATCGGCAAATCGAGAGAGCTGAGTTTCCGCGGCTCTGGCCTGCTCTAGGCGCGCGGGTTCAGCGCACCCAGACCTCCACCCGGCGGTTCACGTTGCGGCCCCATGTGACTTCGTCACAGGCCATGGGCATGGCTTCGCCGAAGCCCTCCACCGTGATTTCGACCCGTTCGGGCGCCATGTCATCCACCGTGGCCAGGACGGCGGCGCGCACGCCTTCGGCGCGCTGGCGGGCGATGGCGCGGTTCAACTCCTCGCGGCCCTGGCCATCGGAAAAGCCGGCAAACAGCAATTCCCGGCCGTCATACTGCCCGGCCTGCAACTCCGCGGCCAGCGCCCGCACGTTGGCGCGCGATTGCGCATCCAGCCGGGTCACGCCGGGTTCAAACCGGAAAGAGGTGGTCAGCCGGGACATGCCGCGCAGCCGCGCCACCATCTGCTGCATCCGGTCCAGGCCGTCGGCGCCCTCGGCCACGGCAATGGCGTTGGCCAGCCGCTCTCCCTGTTGGTTCAGCGGCAGATCCTCAGCGGTCTGGTCCACATAGCCCGTGCGCTGCACCACCAGCTGCGCAGACCGTCCCCGCGCGAAGATGATGAAATCGCGCCCCAGTTTCGGCAGGCGCGGCGTGGCCAGATACAGCATCAGCGGCACGGTGAGGGGGTAATCCTCTGTCTTGATGGTGCGGTCGGTGGCGTATTGCACAAAGCCGCAGGGCCCCGCCACCGCCAGCGCGCGGCTGCGGCGGATCGTGGAAAACCACATCACCCCCAGGGACAGCGGATCACGCAGCACGGCGGATTCGATCTCCGCCCCGCCGGGGTGGCGGGTTGTGCGGGCGGCGGTGTCGGCGGACTGGGCCTCGGTTGGGATACGGGCGGTCAGCACCTTGTCGGCAATGGCATCGGCCAGAGCGGTGCCTGTCCGGGGCAGGTGCAGGGCAATCGGGGCATCCGGCCCGCCCAGTTCGGCCCAGGTGGTGATCTCGCCCGTCAGAATGGCGCGCAGGTCCGTCATGGACAGGGCCGTGACAGGGTTGCGTGGCGCCACCACGGGCACCAGCGCATCCAGCGCGATGACCCGGCCCCGCGGATCCGCGCGCAGATCGTCCAGGCCTGCGGCAATAAGGGCCTCGGCCTCTGAGGTGCGAATGGGGCGGCGGGCCATGATGAGGTCGGCCTCCGTCTCAGCCAGTTGGGCCAGTCCCTGCGCCGTGGTAGAGGGCATCAGCCGGAACCGCCCCACCAGCACGCCATCATCGCTGCGGCGCAGGGCAAAGATCTGCGCCCCGTCGGGCAGGGCCTCGCGGCGCAGGGCAAAGCCGTTGCGCAGGGCAAAGCTTTCGATCAGCGCGGGCATCAGCCGTTGCGCCATGTCATCCGAGCCGACGATGCTCAGCTCGGCCACGAAATCCGTCAGCAAGGGGCAGCCCGGCCCGGTGCAGGTCACCCCCCCCGCATCCACGGACAATTCGCCATAACGGGTGTCCAGCCGGAACACCGCGCCGTCAAAGCCAAGAAGCGTGCCGGAAATCGTCACGCTGCCGTCGATGGATTGCAGGGTAACGTCCTGTGCCGCGAGGGCGACGGGCAGCATCAGCAGCCACAGTCCGGCGACAACCGCCCATATCCGCCGCACAGCATATGTCATGGTCTTGTCCCCCCGGATCGCCGCGGAAGAGTGTTGAGCGTTTCGGGGATTTGCAACCTTTTGCTGCACGCAAAGACCGCTTGGGTCAGCGGGTGCGGTTTTCATGCGGCATCGGCGTGGCCTTATCGGCGCTGAAGCCCAGGAATTCCGCAATCTGGCGCGTGTCCTTTTCCCGGCTGAGGTCGATGGCCAGCAGATCCTGTGGCCGGTTGCGGAAATAATGCAGGATCGCCTCATTCCGCTGACGGAAGAGCGCCTTGTAATGGGCGGGATCATACAGCAGCGACCAGTCCTCGCGCGCCACGCAGCCATCCGCGCGGGTAACCAAACGGCGTTTGTTTTCATAGGCGTAGCCTGGCGCAAGATAGCGGTCCTGGCCGCGAAAGAACTCTGGACCCAGGCTGCGCAGATCTTCCACGCCAAAGCGTCTTTGCTGAAAGCGGATCATGCTGTCATACCAGTCATCTTCGTCGCGCAGCGTCAGGATGAATTTCGCGTTGGGAAACAGCGCATCACAGGCCACAAAGGCCAAGCCTTGCGAAAAGGGCAGATCCTGAAAGGCGTCATACCGGTTCACGAACCACGCCAGATCCCGGTAATCCCCGTTCAGCACGGGTTGGGTCAGCAGCCGTTCCTGCGATTTCTGATCCGCCACGGACAGGCCAAGGCCGCGCAGCACGGATTTCAGGGTCGTGGTGCCGGTCTTGTTGAAGCCAATGCCGAATATCTTGCGCGGCCCGCCCTTGCGGCACCCGTCAAAGGGCACGAACCCGCCGGGTGGAACCTCCCTGGGCTGGTCCGGGCGCAAAGCCCGCAGCAGGCTTTCGGCATGGCTGCGTGTCATGTCGGTGTGGTCTCCCTGCGCGGCGGCCAAGGCGCAGGCCGACAGGCGCCGCGCCTGGCCCGCAGCCGAGACCAGAAGGTTTGACCAGATGTGTCGCGTGTCATTCTGCCTGTGCCCAAGGTCGGTGGCGGGTGAAGGGGTGGCGGCAGTATTCAAGTGGTCTTGACCCGCATCAAGGCGGAAAAGGCGGTGCTCTGCTATGCCTCCTGCAGGGGCCGGCAAAGCTGACCGGACCACCCTGAGAATGCCTCCCCCGCATTTTGTGCCCGATGGAGGAAGGGACGATACCGAATCTGAAGAGCCAGAACAGCTCTGCAAGACCCACTGTTGACCGTGACGATACGGGTGTCAGCCGCCGGGCCGAGGCCGCTGGCTTCGTCCTGTCCGGCCATGTCGAGACGCATGTGGATGTGATGGACGGCGCCCGAGGCGTCGGTGACGTGAACCGTGGCCGCAGGGGCAATCACACAATTAATGGAGAAGACTGCAATGATATTCTCGACGGCGATGCTGGTGTTGACCGCATGTTCTGCGGCGCTGGCCATGATGTCCGCGATGTGGACCACGCAGCGGCGCTTGTGCCCGAGCCTGGCGGTTCCGGCCAAGGCCAGGTAACACCCCCTGTCTTTCACACCCTGGCTGAGGGCCTTCAGCCGTTTTGGCCGGGCGGCGCATTGACCGATGTGACAGGACCAGCACCGATGTGCTGATCGGCGGCAGCAGTGTGGAAGTGTTTCCTGCGGGCTGATGCGCCTCTGCGTCTGCTGACCCGGAAATGAAACGGGGCGCCGATTGGCGCCCCGGATTTCTTGTCATCTGCACTGTTGCGCAGCCGGCCTGGTCAGCCGGGACAGGCCCTGTGCGTGGTCAGGCCAGACGGCCGTGGCAATGTTTGAACTTCTTGCCAGATCCGCAGGGGCAGGGGTCATTCCGGCCCGGGTTGCCCCAGGTGGATGGGTCTGCCTCATTGAACCCTGCGGCCGCGCCCTCCGTGGCGGGTGCGGCCTCGCCGGATGCGGCCAGGGCGGCCTGCTGCGCGCGTTCCAGGGCGGCGCGCTGCGCGGCTTCTGCCTGGGCGCGCTGGGCGGCGATCTGGTCCATCAGGGCGCGCTGTTCCTCGGGCGTCATCGGGCGCACCTGGGACAGCTTTTGCGTCACATCCTCACGCAGACCGTCCAGCAGCGATTCAAACAGCTGGAAGGCTTCGGATTTGTATTCATTCAGCGGATCGCGCTGGGCATAGCCGCGGAACCCGATGACCGAGCGCAGATGTTCCAGCGTCACCAGATGTTCGCGCCATTTGCCATCGATCGCCTGCAGCAGGATCTGCTTTTCGATCTGGCGCATTGTGTCGGGGCCAAAGGCTTCCTGTTTCTTGGCCATGTCCTTGTCTGTCGCCTCTTCAAGGCGTTCGCGCATGACGCTGTCATCCACGCCTTCCTCGGCCACCCAGGCGATGATGGGCAGGTCGAGCCCCAGCTTCTCGATCACCGCGGCATACAGCCCTTCGCCATTCCACTGGTCGGCATAGGTGTTGGGCGGCATGTATTGGTCCACCAGATCCTCGATCACCTGCAGGCGCATGTCCCGGGCGATTTCGGCGATGTCCTCGGCCTCCATGATCTCGCGCCGCTGGCCAAAGATCACCTTGCGCTGGTCGTTCATCACATCGTCGAACTTCAGCAGCTGTTTGCGGATGTCGAAATTGCGCCCTTCGACCTTGGCTTGGGCGCGTTCCAGGGATTTGTTCACCCAAGGGTGTTCGATCGCCTCGCCATCCTTCATCCCGAGCTTGGACAGCACCTTGTCCAGACGGTCAGAGCCGAAGATGCGCATCAGGTCATCTTCGAGCGAGAGGTAGAAGGCAGAGCGCCCCGGATCCCCCTGGCGGCCGGATCGGCCGCGGAGCTGGTTGTCAATCCGGCGGCTTTCATGGCGTTCCGTGGCCAGGACGAACAGCCCGCCCGCGGCCTTCACGGCCTCTTCGTCCTTGATATGGGCGGCCTCGATCTCGGCGCGTATTTCGTCGGGGTTGCGGTCAGGGGCGGCGGCGATGGCCTCCATGACCTGGAATTCCACATTCCCGCCCAGCTTGATGTCCGTGCCGCGGCCAGCCATGTTGGTGGCGATGGTGATCGCGCCCAGCTTGCCCGCATCGGCCACAATCTGGGCCTCCTGCTCGTGGTGGCGGGCGTTCAGCACGCTGTGCGGCAGCCCGGCCTGTTTCAGCAGGGCGGACAGCATTTCCGATTTCTCAATGGACGTCGTGCCCACCAGAACGGGCTGGCCCTTTTCATGGGCTTCGCGGATCTGGCCCACGATGGCGTCATATTTTTCCTGCCCGGTGCGATACACCCGGTCATCGTCATCCACACGGGCGATGGGGCGGTTTGTGGGCACCTCCACAACGCCAAGGCCATAGATTTCGTCGAATTCATCCGCCTCGGTCGAGGCGGTGCCGGTCATCCCGGCCAGCTTGTCATACAGGCGGAAATAGTTCTGGAAGGTCACGGAGGCCAGCGTGACGTTTTCGGGCTGGATGGCGCAGCCTTCCTTGGCCTCGATCGCCTGGTGCAGCCCTTCGGACAGGCGGCGGCCGGCCATCATGCGGCCGGTGAATTCGTCAATCAGCACCACCTCGCCATCGCGGACGATGTAATCCTTGTCCCGCTGGAACAGCTTGTGCGCGCGCAGGGACTGGTTGACATGGTGCACAACGGTCGTGCTTTCGGGATCATAGAGCGACTGGCCCTCCGGCAGCAGATCGAAGCGGTGCAGCAGCTCTTCCAGCGCCTCGTTGCCCTCATCGGTGAAGGTGGCGCTGCGCTGCTTTTCATCCAGCGTGAAATGCTCCTCGGTCAGCTGCGGGATGATGCGGTCCACGGCCTGATACAGGTCACTGCGATCATCGGACGGGCCGGAGATGATCAGCGGGGTGCGGGCCTCGTCGATCAGGATGCTGTCCACCTCGTCCACGATGGCAAAGTTGTGCGGCCGCTGGCACAGCTGTGACAGCTCTGCCTTCATGTTGTCGCGCAGATAGTCGAAGCCCAGTTCGTTGTTGGTGGCATAGGTCACGTCGCAGGCATAGGCGGCGCGCTTTTCGGTCTCTTCCTGGCGGGGATAGACCACGCCGGTTGTCATCCCCAGCGCGGCAAAGACCTTGCCCATCCATTCGCTGTCCCGCCGGGCGAGGTAATCATTGACCGTGACCACATGCACGCCCTTGCGGGTCAGCGCGTTCAGATAGGCCGGGAAGGTGGCGACCAGCGTCTTGCCTTCGCCCGTCTTCATTTCCGCGATATTGCCCTGGTGCAGGAAGATCCCGCCCATCAGCTGCACGTCGAAGGCGCGCAGGCCCAGGGCCCGGCGTGCGCCTTCGCGGCAGTTGGCGAAGGCCTCCGGCAACAGCGCGTCCAGCGGTTCGCCCTCAACGGCGCGGCGCGACAGCTCCTCGGTCTTGTCCTTCAACCCCTGGTCGGAGAGTGCCTGAAACTCCGGTTCCAGGGCGTTGATCTTGTCGATCAGCGGGCGCGTCGCCTTGATCTTGCGGTCGTTCGGTGTGCCGAACACCTTCTTGGCGAGAGTTCCGAAACCCAGCATGATCTTTGTCCGTCTCCTGACGCTTTCGTGCGCTGCGGCGGGTTGTGGCCCTGCCATATCGCCCCTAGAAAGCGGGGGACGCCGCCGCGCGTGGTCCACCGGCGATGTAAGCGGCGGTCTAACCCGTGTCAACGTGCCCGCAAAAGGCACCGGATTGGAGCGTTCCATGCTGAAGCAAGTTTTCCCCCTCGCCTCTGCCGCGCTGGCCCTGTCACTGGCCACCGCCGCCCCCGCGCAGGAGGAGATGACCGCACAGACCGTCTTGGCCGAGGTCAACGGCACCGAGATCACGCTGAGCCACATGATCCTGGCCTATGCGGGCCTGCCGGATGAATACCGCCAGCTGCCCCAGGCCATGCTGTGGGACGGGCTTTTGTCCCAGCTTATCAACCAGCAACTGCTGTCTGACAGCCGCCCCGTGGCCGACAGCACCCGCGTCCGCGCCGCCGTCGAGAATGAGCGCCGCGCCCTGCGCGCCTCTGAGGCGGCGATGGATCTGGCCCAGGCCGCCGCAACCGAGGACCGCCTGCAGGCCGCCTATGAAGCCGCCGTGGCCGAGATGGGTGCCGGGATCGAATACAACGCCTCTCACATTCTCGTGGAGAGTGAGACAAAAGCCGCGGAACTGGTCACGGCACTGCGCGATGGCGCGGATTTCGCGACTCTGGCGCGGCAGGAATCCACTGGCCCCTCCGGCCCGGGCGGCGGTGCGCTGGGCTGGTTTGGCCCGGGCATGATGGTCGCGCCGTTCCAGGCCGCGGTTGAGGCGCTGCAGCCCGGCGAGATCTCTGACCCCGTGCAGACACAATTCGGCTGGCATGTGATCACGCTGAATGAAACCCGCGTGGCCGAGGCGCCCAGCCTTGAAGAGATGCGCCCCCAGCTGGCCCAACAGGTGCAGCAGCAGGCCGTGGAAGACGCCATTGATGCGCTGGTTGCGGAAAGCGACGTGACCCGCATGCCCGTCGGGAACATCCCCGATGGCGTGCTGACTGACCTCTCCTTGCTGGAGGACTAAGGTGGCCAAGACCCTCAGCGTCTCGCCGCTCGCACCAGAGCGGTTCCCTGACCTGCCGGTAATCGCCGGTGTGCGGTTTGCCAGCGTTGCGGCCGGTGTGCGTTACACTGGGCGAGAGGATGTGATGCTGGTGGACCTGGCACCGGGCAGCAGCGTGGCAGGGGTGTTCACCCGCTCCGCCACGCGGGCGGCGCCTGTGCTGGATTGCCAGGCCAAGATCGGCAATGACGGCCCGTCTGACGCCGGCGCGGCGATCATCGTGAATTCCGGCAATGCCAATGCCTTCACCGGCCGCAACGGGCAGGCGGCCACGCAGGCCGTCACCGGCGCGGTGGCGCAGGCCTTGGGCCTGCCGGAGTCGCGGGTGTTTTCCTCCTCCACCGGCGTGATCGGGGAGGCGTTGCCCCATGACCGCATCACGGCGCGGATCGATGATCTGGTCGCCGGGCTGGATGCGGGGGCCATTGCCGGGGCGGCCCGTGCGATCATGACAACAGACACCTTCCCCAAGGGCAGCAGCGCAGTGGCAGACACTGCCGCGGGCCGCGTGACCATCGCCGGCATTGCCAAAGGGTCAGGCATGGTGGCGCCGGACATGGCGACGATGCTGGTCTATCTGTTCACCGATGCGCGGGTGGCCCGGGCCGACCTGCAGGACATGGTCAGCCGCATCGCGGACCGGACGTTCAACAACATCACTGTGGATAGCGATACCTCCACCTCTGACAGCTTGCTGATGGCGGCGACCGGAGCCTCCGGCGTGGCCGTGCAGGCCGGTGATAGCGCGTTTGAAAGCGCGTTGGAACATGTGATGCTGGACCTTGCGCATCAGGTGGTGCGCGATGGTGAGGGCGCGACCAAGTTCGTGACCGTCCGCGTCACCGGCGCGGCCAGTGATGCCGATGCGCGGGTGCACGCCATGTCCATCGCAAATTCCCCGCTGGTCAAGACAGCCATCGCAGGCGAAGACCCCAACTGGGGCCGGATTGTCATGGCGGTGGGCAAATCCGGTGCCGCCGCGGACCGGGACACCCTGACCATCCGCTTCGGTGATGTGCTGGTGGCGGAAAAGGGCTGGGTTGCGGCAACCTACCGCGAGGAGGACGGCGCCGCCGTGATGCGCGCGCCGGAGATCGAGATCAACGTCGATATCGGGTTGGGCGTGGGCTGTGCCACCGTATGGACCTGCGATCTGACGCATGGCTATATCTCGATCAACGCGGATTACCGGTCTTGACCAGGATCGTTCTGGTTGCGGCCGTGGCGCTGATTGATGTCGATGGCCGCGTGCTGTTGGCCCAGCGGCCCGAGGGCAAATCCATGGCCGGGCTGTGGGAGTTTCCGGGCGGCAAGGTTGAACCGGGTGAGACCCCGGAAAACGCCCTGATCCGAGAGCTGCAGGAGGAGCTGGGCATTGACACTTGGGCCTCCTGCCTGGCCCCCCTGACCTTCGCCAGCCACAGATATGCGGATTTTCACTTGCTGATGCCGCTGTTTGCCTGCCGCAAATGGGATGGCATCGTGCAACCCCGCGAAGGGCAGGCGCTGAAATGGGTGCATGCGCGCGATCTGGCGGACTATCCCATGCCGCCCGCCGATGTGCCGCTGATTCCGATTTTGCGGGACTGGCTGTAACGCATTCGCGCCGTCGCGCTGCGCATTCGCTCTGGTGGCAGAAATGAAAAACGCGCCGTCAGTTGAACTGGCGGCGCGTTTTTTTGTATTGGTTCCCGGTTTGCGCCTGCCCTGCATCTGTCGACACGGGGCGGGCACAGTCTGGGGCAGGCGTCAGGTCAGCTTGCGCACAACCTCTTCACGCTCGAAGATTTCGATGACATCGCCTTGGCGGATGTCGTCGTAATTCTCGAACGCCATCCCGCATTCCTGGCCGGAAATGACCTCGGCCACCTCGTCCTTGAAGCGTTTGAGCGTCTTGAGCGTGCCTTCATGCACCACGACGTTGTCGCGCAGCAGGCGCACCCCGGCAGAGCGGCGTGCGACGCCTTCCGTCACCAGACAGCCGGCGACCTTGCCAACGCCAGAGACCTTGAAGACCTCCCGGATCTCGGAATAGCCGATGAAGCGTTCGCGGATCTCGTTCTGCAGCAGGCCGGAGGCCGCCTGTTTCACGTCATCCACCAGATCGTAGATCACGCTGTAATAGCGGATCTCGACGCCTTTCTGGTTGGCGCTGTTGCGCGCCGGCGCGTTGGCCCGGACGTTGAACCCGAAGACGGGCGCGTTCGATGCCTCGGCCAGGCCGATGTCGGATTCGGTGATGGCGCCAACGCCGGAATGCAACACACGCACCCGCACTTCGTCATTGCCGATCTTTTCCATCGCCTGAACGATGGCCTCGGCCGAGCCTTGAACGTCCGCTTTCACCAGGATGGGCAGCTCAGAGACGCTTTCATCGTCCTTGGCCTTCTTCATCAGCTGTTCCAGCGTGGTCGCGGCACCGGCGGCGGCGCGTTTGTCCTTGGCCACCTGGGTGCGATATTCCGCGATCTGGCGGGCCTGCGCTTCGGTGGACACGACGTTGAGCACATCGCCCGCTTCTGGCGTGCCGTTACAGCCCAGAACCTCGACCGGAACGGAGGGGCCGGCCTCGGAGACACGTTCGCCCTTGTCGTTGATCAGCGCGCGGACCTTCCCGTATTGTTCGCCCACGACGAAGATATCGCCCTGGCGCAGCGTGCCGGACTGGACAAGCACGGTGGCCACGGGGCCACGGCCCACATCCAGCTGTGCCTCGATCACGGCGCCCTTGGCGGCGCGGTCGGGGTTGGCCTTCAGTTCCAGGATCTCCGATTGCAGGGCAATCGCCTCGAGCAGTTCGTCAAGGCCCTGGCCAGTGATGGCGGAGACTTCCACATCCTGCACTTCGCCGGACATGGCCTCAACCACCACTTCATGCTGCAACAGCTCCGTGCGCACCCGGGTGGGGTTGGCGGCGGGGCGGTCGATCTTGTTGATCGCAACGATCATGGGCACACCGGCGGCCTTGGCGTGATTGATCGCCTCAACCGTCTGCGGCATCACGGAATCGTCCGCCGCAACGACCAGCACCACGATATCCGTCACCTGCGCCCCGCGGGAGCGCATGGAGGTGAAGGCCGCGTGGCCCGGTGTATCCAGGAAGGACAGGATGGCGCCGCTGTCGGTTTGCACCTGATAGGCGCCGATATGCTGCGTGATCCCGCCAGCTTCGCCCGCAACGACCTTTGTCTTGCGGATCGCATCCAGAAGCGAGGTCTTGCCGTGGTCCACGTGGCCCATGATGGTGATGACCGGGGGGCGCGGCTTCAGATCCTTGGGGGCGTCTTCGACTTCCTTGATGACGTCCTCGACATCGGCATCGGACACGCGCGTGACGCGGTGGCCGAATTCCTCGATGATCAATTCCGCGGTGTCGGCATCGATCGACTGGTTCTGGGTGGCCATGATGCCGTTCTGCATCAGCGCCTTCACCACGTCGGCCACCTTTTCGGTCATCCGGCTGGCCAGTTCGGCCACGGTGATCGCCTCGGGCAGCTGCACGTCACGCACGACCTTTTCGCGCTGCTGGGCACCGCCCATCGCCTTCTGGCGGGCGCGTTCCTGCTTGCGGCGCATGGCGGCCATGGATTTCTGGCGCCCACCTTCGCCACCCAGGGCCTGGTTGAGCGTCAGCTTGCCAGAGCGGCGGTTGCTGTCGTCGCGGGCCTTGCTGCGGCCGCGTTCCTCACGCTCGCGCTCGGCCTTGCGGGGGGGCTGCTGGGGCGCGGGGC
>CBFHYV010000041.1:14956-15344 GCA_965660085.1 uncultured Paracoccaceae bacterium | reverse complement strand
GCGGGTTTTTCCTTCGGGGCGTGGATTGGGATGCAGCTGCTGATGCGCCGGCCAGAGATCACGGGCTTCGTCTCCGTCGCCCCGCCGGCCAACACCTATGATTTCTCCTTCCTGGCGCCCTGCCCGTCCTCGGGCCTCATCATCAACGGCACGGCAGACCGTGTTGCGCCGCCATCGGACACCCGCGGGCTGGTGGCCAAGCTGCAGGACCAGAAGGGCATCACCGTCACCCATTCCGAGGTCGATGGCGCGGACCATTTCTTCAAGGAACCGTTCATGGACGAGATGATCGACGAGGTCACCGGCTATGTGAAACGACGGCTGACCGAAACAACGCGCTGAGCGGCGGCACTCCTCCAAAACAGAAAACGGGCGGCGCGTGATGCGC
>CBFHYV010000041.1:0-14946 GCA_965660085.1 uncultured Paracoccaceae bacterium | reverse complement strand
CGCCCCCCGACTTTTTTTCGGGGGCCGAAGGGGCCCGCGTCAGAAGAACGCCTGCAACCCCGTCTGCGCCCGGCCCAGGATCAGGGCGTGCACGTCATGCGTGCCCTCATAGGTGTTGACCGTCTCAAGGTTCAGCATGTGGCGGATCACCTGATAGCTGGAATCGATCCCATTGCCGCCGTGCATGTCCCGCGACACCCGCGCGATATCCAGCGCCTTGCCGCAGTTGTTGCGCTTGATGATTGAAATCATCTCCGGCGCGCCGCGGGCCTCATCCATCAGGCGCCCCACGCGCAGCGCCGCCTGCAGGCCCAGGGCGATCTCCGTCTGCATATCGGCCAGCTTTTTCTGATACAGCTGCGTCTGGGCAATCGGGCGGCCGAACTGGCGCCGTTCCAGCCCGTATTGGCGCGCGGCATGCCAGCAGAATTCCGCAGCCCCCATCACGCCCCAGGCAATGCCATAGCGCGCCCGGTTGAGGCAGCCGAACGGCCCCTTCAGGCCCTGCACATGGGGCAGCAAGGCATCCTCACCGACCTCAACCCCATCCATCACGATTTCCCCGGTGACCGAGGCGCGCAGGCTCAGCTTGCCTTCGATCTTGGGCGCGGACAGGCCCTTGGTGCCCTTTTCCAGCACGAAGCCCCGGATCTTGCCGCCATGGGCCTCTGACTTCGCCCAGACGACGAAAACATCGGCCACCGGGCTGTTGGAAATCCACATCTTGGACCCGGTCAGACGATAGCCGCCCTCGATCTTCTCCGCGCGGGTCTTCATGCCTGCGGGGTCGGACCCGGCATCCGGCTCGGTCAGGCCGAAACAGCCGATCCATTCGCCGGTGGCCAGCTTGGGCAGGTAGCGCTGGCGCTGCTCTTCGCTGCCATAGGCATAGATCGGATACATCACCAGGCTGGACTGCACGCTCATCATCGAGCGATAACCGGAATCGACCCGCTCGATCTCTCTCGCCACAAGGCCATAGGCCACATAGCCCGCGCCCAGCCCGCCGTATTCCTCCGGCACGGTCACGCCCAACAGGCCCATCTGGCCCATCTCGGCAAAGATTTCCGGCTCCACCCGTTCTTCGTTGAAGGCCGCGATGACGCGCGGGGCCAGCTTTTCCGTGGCATAGGCGCGCGCGCTGTCCGCGATCATGCGCTCATCCTCGCTCAGCTGATCGGCCAGCTGGAAAGGATCGTCCCAGGCAAAGCTGCTCATGTCAGGCAGATCCTTGGGGCGCAGGGCGGGGTTTGCGGGGCTGATCTTGGTCATGGGGCCTCCTGTTTTGTGTCAGGGTTGGTTTAGCTTGCAATCCGCGCAAGAAAAATCGCAAAATATGCAAGAACTCTTGACGAAACGGTCACCATGCATCTGCCACGCAGCTCCCTGCCGCCGCTGTCGGCCCTTGCCGCGCTGGAGGCGCTGGAACGGCTCGGCTCTGCTGCGGCCGTGGCGCAGGAGCTCGCGCTCAGCCCCTCTGCCGTCAGCCGCCAGTTGCAAAAGATCGAAGCTTGCTCCGACACGCCGCTGTTTCGGCGCGAAGGGCGCGGCATCACCCTGACAGACACGGGCCAGCGTTATGCCCGGCAGGTGCGCGGCGGGCTGCACCAGATCGCCGATGCCACGCTGGCGCTGCGCCTGCCGCAACAGGGGGGCGCGCTGAACCTTGCCATGCTGCCCAGCTTTGGCATGCGCTGGCTGGTGCCGCGCCTGCCAGAGTTCGCCCGGCGGCACCCGGCCATCACGCTCAACATCTCCACCCGGCTGAAGCCCTTTGACCTGGATGCCGAAGGGGTGGATGCCGCGATCCTCTTTGGCCAGCCCCAGGATTGGGACACGCTGGACAGCCTTCTGCTGAGCACGGAGGATGTCACGCCAGTGTGCGCGCCGCGGCTGCGGGGGCCAGCGCCGCTCAGCCTTTCGGCGCTGGGGGCGCTGCCGCTGTTGCAGATTGAAACCAGACCCCGGGCCTGGGCGGACTGGTTTGCCGCCCAGGGCAGCGACCTGCGCCCGCGCGCGGGGCCGCGATTTGACCAGTTCACCACCATCATCCAGGCCGCGCGTCACGGCCTGGGGGTTGCCCTGCCCCCGCGCTATCTGGTGGCCGAAGAACTGGCCGCCGGACATCTGGTGGAGGCCACGCAGACACAGCCCATTTCGCTGGGGGCCTATTACCTTGTCTGGTCCAAACGGCGCAGCGCCAGCCCGCCCCTGCGGGCCCTGCGGGACTGGCTGGCCCAACACGGCGAAGGCGAAGACGCGCTGCCGCGCTGAGGAAGGATCAGCCAGCCAGCGTGGAGACCGCCTTCGTCAGATCCTGCGGCAGGAAGGGCTTGGCCAGGAAGGCCGGCGCGGACCCGTCCGGCAGAACCCCAAGATCATAATGCCGCCCGCTGACCAGCAGGATCGGCAGATCGGGCCGCAGCCCCCGCGCGCGGCGGGCCAGCTCCATCCCCGAGATTTCCGGCATGGAGATGTCAGAGATCAACACCGTCACATCCGCAACGGAGGCGGACAGATAGGCCCACGCCTCTACCGGGGTGTCGAAGGCGCGCACCTCCATGCCGTTGCGGGTCAGCAGCTTGGTCATGAAATGCAGCACATCGGGTTCATCATCCACCACAACGGCCACTTGCTGCGCGGGCGTGGCATCTGCGTTGGCCGGCGGAAACGGCTCTGCCGGCGCATCGGCTGCGAGTTCGGGCACAGGCGCCACCGCCGCGTCCGCCTCTGCCAGCGGCAGGGTGACGACATAGGTCAGGGCGCCGGTTTCGTCCTGTTCCACAACGGCCACACCGCCCAGTTCGGACGACATGCGCGATACCAACCCCAATGCCAGCGTCTTGGCCGCCTCACCCTCGGCAAAGGGCGCATAGGCATCCAGTTGGCGCACTGGCGCCTCACCGGGCGCGAGAGGCTGCAACCAGTCCACCGACAGGCGGGCAAAGGCCAGCCCCTCTGCGTCGTCTTCCCGTTGGATGCTGGTGCGAATGCGCAGATCGGAATCGGTGTTGGCCCCCCGTTCCAGGAAGGCGCGGCACAGGTTCAGCACGATCTTGCGCATCACATGCCCGGACGCACGCACCGGCACCGGCTGTGCGGACAGCGTCTGATGCAACAGTTCCGGCCGGTCCATGGCCGCGCGCACCCGTCGGGCCACCTCACGCGCCACATCGTTCAGATCCGTCACCTCGGCGGTCTGCTGCGCCCCATGCGGCAGATAACTGAGGTCCCGAGCCAGCCACTCTATCCGGCGCACGGCATGTTCGATCATGTCAAGCGATTGCACACAGGACGGATGATCGGCGGCATGAACGCGGACCTCCTCTACCTCGCCCAGCACCTGGGTCAGCACATTCAGAATATCGTCCGCCAATCCGGCGGACAGGATTTCATGCGCCCTGCGGCGCCGGATGGTGCGCGTGGCCTCCTGTGACATATCCAGATGGGACCAATCCTCCAGCAGAACGGAACAGCCAGATCCAGCCGCCCGGTTGGGCACGACCGTCACCAGCGTATCCGCGCCGCCGCCATCGGCACGCACCATCACCATGCGCCGCCGCCATACCTCGCCCCGCGCAGCGGCGCCGCGCAGATCCTGCAATGTGCCGCCGGGCAGCGCCTGCGCCATCAGAAGGCGTGGCGAACGGCCCTTGATCTGATCTTCGGCCACGCCCGTGATGGCCGTGAACATGGCATCAACCCAGACCACCAGGCCGTTCGGGTCCAGGCCAAACCGCCCGATCCGTGCGTTTTCCTGCCGGGTCTCGGCCGAACTGGCGGCGCTGTTGTGGTTCTGGGCCCTGACCGGGCCGGAGGAGGTGTCGTTCATGTCTCGCTTCACGTTTCGGGCCGTCGGCCACTCATCCGCGACAGTCCCGTGCTGCCGCAACATAGAGCGTTTCATTGGTTAACAATGTCATAATTGACACAGTCAAGTCTCCTCCTTCTGAGACAATGTTTCGACCCCAAGGACAAGATCGGCGGAATCAAACGGTTTTGCCAGCAATCCGATGCCGTTCTGGCACAGCTGTTTGCCCCGGCCTGTATATTGGCTGCACACCAGGATCCGGGCCTGGGGCAGGATCTGCTGGACCTCTGCAATCACCTGCTCGCCGCTCAGATCAGGCATCACAAGGTCAGTGATGACGATTTCGGGCACAAACCCACCCGTGCGCAGCCGTTGCAACGCGGCAACCGGGTCCGTGAACCCCTCCACCTCATGGCCGGCCCGTTGCAGGGTGCGCCGCATGATGGACAGCACGTCCAGCTCATCTTCGATGACGACGATGCGCAGGGGTTTGCCACGGTGCGCACGCGCCTGCGCTGCCGGATCATCCGCCGGGGCACTGCCGGCGGCCTGCGGCAACAGGATGTCCACTGTCGTGCCGCTGCCCACCTCGGAACAGATGGAAATCCGGCCGCCCAATTCCTCGACATTCTGGCGGGACATGGCAAGGCCCAGGCCGGTGCCCTTGCCCAGGGGTTTGGTGCTGAAGAACGGCTCGAACACCCTTGCGCGCACATCCGGCGGCATCCCCACGCCGGTGTCCACAATCCGAAAGCGCACCTGCGCGCCCTGTTCGCCGGGCTCCGAGCTGACCGCGATGCGCACCGAACCCGAGGATTGCGGCAGCGCGTCGGCCGCGTTGCGGCAGATGTTGAACAGGCTTTGATGCAGCATCGTGTCATCCACCAGGACCGGCATAGGCGCCTCCGGCAGGTCCAGGTCCACCTGCACGGACCGTGGCACCGACGCCGCGAACAGGCCATGCACCTCTGCCGCGATGTCGCGGGCATCGTGCAGGCGCGGCGCGGCCGGCACCCGGCGGGAAAATCCCAGCAGGTTCTGCACCAGAACCGAGGCCCGCCGCGCGCCGGTTTCAATGCGGGACACTTCCTGCGCCGCATCGCTGCCGGGCTCCAGATCCATCTGCGCCAGATGGCTGGCCCCCAGGATGGCGGTCAGCAGGTTGTTGAAATCATGCGCGATCCCGCTGGCCATCACGCCCACGGCCTCCATCTTCTGGGCATCGCGGATCTTTTTCTGCACCTCTTGCAGATGCGTCGCGTCCTGGCCCGCAAGGCAAAGCAACGGCCCCTTGCCCGCGCCGCTGGACACGACGTTCAGCAGCCCGTCAACCCAATAGGGCTGCCCCTGGCGGGTCAGACAGCGCGCCCGAAACGGGGCCGACCCTTCATTCAGCGCCCCCCGCAACAGGGTGGCGCGCGTGTCGTTGCCCAGATCATCGCGGATCAGGTCCCGCAGCGAACGGCCCACGGCCTCTTCGCGGGACCAGCCGGTGAGGCGCTCAAAAGCGGCGTTGACATAGCGGACCTTGCCCGATGGTTCGACAAGCGCCACAAACGCCGGGCTTTCTTCGACAACTCTGGTCAGCTGCCGCTGTGACTCTGCCAGGGCCCGGACACGGGCAAGGCTGCCCCGCAGGTGCAGCGTGGCCCACCACAGCCGCCAGACCAACAGGGCCACCAGCGCCACGATCGCAAGGGCCACGGCCGAGGATATCGGCATGAGCCGATCCCCAGCCAGCGCCGCCGCCCGTTTGGCTTGCAGCAATTCGCGGGTGCGGGACTGGCGGTCCGCCATCCCGGCATGATAGGCCTGTATCAAGGCCGCATTGGCGCGGATGGCGGGCCGGTCATTGACCACCACCGCCTCATCGATCCGCGTCACGGGCCAGCCTTCGGCAACGCCCTGATCCACAATGGGCAGCATGGCGCGGTATTGATCCAGCGTATCGGCCAATACCGCCAATTCAGGCGCGGCCTCCGGCAGCAAGATGTTCAGCTCTGCAATGGCCGCCGTGGCGCGGTCATGCGCATCAACCACCGCGGCGCGATAGGACGTGTCCCCGCGCAACACGTAATTCTTGAAATCATGGATCAAGCCGCCGTAGCCCGCGGCCTGGAACAATTCCTCAACGGCACGGGCCAGGCGCTGGCGTTCGACCTGCTCATCGCCCCACAGCTGTTCCAGCTTGACCAGGGCCTCGCTGTTGCGGCGGGACACATCCGCGCCGGACATCAGGATCAGCGCAAGCGCCGTACACAGCGCAGCCATGACCAACCCCAGGACCCAGCCAAGCCAGCGTGCGGGACGCGTGTCCTGCCGCAGCGCCGTATCATTCAGAACCGTTTCACCGAGCATGCTGTGACCGCTTTCGGTTGACGACCCGCCGGAATTGGCGGGCCGCTGGATGGCAAGGCTCATGCCGCCGGGCGGACGGGCTCGGTCAGGCGATAGCCTTGCCGGTGCACCGTCTTGATCAGATCCGGGCGCAGCCCGGCAGCCTCCAGCTTGCGGCGGATGCGCAGCACATGCGTGTCAATGCTGCGGTCCGTGATGGCAATGGCAGAGCCATAGAGCGCGGTCAGGATCGCCTCGCGCGAGACGGTTTCGCCTGCGGAGGTCGCCAGACAGCGCAGCAGCGAAAACTCCGTCGCGGTCAGCTGCAGATCCGCGCCGGTGTCCATATGGGTCACATCCAGCCGGTCAAGATCCATGCGCAACCCGGCAAAGACCAGCGCCGCCGCCTGCTCCGCCGCCGCCGGGGCAGCAGCCTGGCTGCAGGCCTCGCGCAGCAATTCCGCCCGTCGGATGGCCATGCGGGCGCGCGCCAGCAGCTCTCGCGGCTCATAGGGCTTGGCCATATAGTCGTCAGCGCCCAGTTCCAGCGCCAGCACGGTGTCAAACGTGTCGCCCGTGCCGGTCAGCATGATGACCGGGGTCGTGACGCCTGGCCGAAGATCGCGCAGCAGATCCATGCCGCTGCCATCCGGCAGGTGCAGATCCATCAGGATCAGGCAGAAATCCGTGCGCGCGCAGACCTCCCGCGCCTCGGCGCAGGTTTCCGCACGGCGCGTGGAAAACCCGTGTTTCGCAAGGAACTTCTCCAGAAATCCCGTGATTTGTGGATCGTCATCGACGATCAGAACGGGATCGCTCATCCCGGCCCCCTAACCGTTGGTTTAATTTGCATTCCAAAAAACGGCCAGGCAACGCTCAACAGACCGGGGCAATGCCGGCCCGGCGCGCATCTGACCTATACTTGTCAATAACTTACACGTTTGGACGTGGCACTTACTTGGGGCTTATCAACCGCCAGCGGGGCTGAAAGTTCCCAACAATCTGAGGTTGCGCGAAAATTTTTCGTGATCGCGCACTACCGGAATACCAGCCTTCCACCACGGCGCGCAGCGCGGCATGATCCTTGCCAAGGTGCGCTTTCGGCACGCCGCATCCAGATTGCAGATGGACTGATACCATGACCGACCCGCTGTACACACCCCATGATCCGGCAACCGATGGCGCGGCCACCGCGCTGAGGTTCAGCGGCTTCCGGTTTGAGATGTCGGGCGAGCGGGACGCGCCGCAACCGTCTGATCCCGTCGCGGCGGAGATCGTGTTCTTCGGCACCAGCGATCTGGCCCTGGAAATCACCTTTGACGCCGAAGAGGATGCGCAGAACCTCAGCATCGCATCGGGCAGCATCTTCGCCACCACGATCGACGGCGTGCCAACGCGGCTGGAAACGCTTGAGACGCCGCAGTTTGAAACCCTGACCATCGAAGACCATGATGGCGGCGTCGCCGTCATGACCATCGGCACGGAAACCGAAGGCGGATTTTCCGGCTATGTCTTCTACCTCAACGGCGCGCTGCCCTTCACCGATGGTTTGCCCACGGCAGATGAGCTGCAGGCCCTGGTTGATGGGATCGAAGACCCCGACAGCCCCACTGGCACCAGCCTGATCCCCGATGGGGTGCTGTCCCTGCGCACCCTGCCGCTTGCGCAGGTGGAAACAACGCTGGACGTGCCGGAAATGCCCGCCTTCGCCGAAACCCTGTGTGAGGTGGCCGCGGGCATCACCGCATATGACACCTATTATGACGCGATGGCGGCCCATCCGCTCAGCCCGGTCTACCTGGACAGCTTCATCTCGGCCCCGGTAGAGCGTGACGGCACAGTGGCCGATGATGCCCCGCTGGACCCGGCCTATCGCGCCGTCATGCAGGATTTCGCCGATGCCGTGGCCGCCGAAAGCGGGCTTGGCCTGCGGCTGTATGATTTTGAAACCGAAGCCTCGGGCAATTTCGCCGGCGCGGCGGCCGCCACGTCCTATCTGCCCAGTGCGGGGCAGACGCTCGCCAATACGGATGGCGACATGGCCGATGGCACAGCGCAAGGCACGCTCAGCCCCGATACGGCGGTGTCCTGGCACCTGTTCAACACGGGCCATTCTGTCGGCACGCCAACCGCGGGCGATGATCCGGGCGTGGCCACTCAGCAGGGCCATGATGCGGATCGTGGCTTCAACCTGTCCGGCACGGCAGATGACGGCTATGGCACCCAGTATCTGGAGGTTATGCCCTCCGAAGATCAGGCCGGCGGGCTGATCGTCTGCTTCGAACAGCAGGTGCTGGGCTTTGCCTTCCACCTGATGGGGCGCGAAGAGACGAAGCGCGATGTGCGGCTGGACATTCATTTTTCCGATGGCACGGTCTATTCCTCGATCACCGGCACCAATGCCGTGAACACCGGCGGCGAACAGTTCTACGGCTTCCTGCTGGACAGCGCCGAAGCCGAAGTCAGCATCGACGGTTTCGTCCTGTATGAGGAATATGACGAGGACTGGCACAGCCCCGACCTGCGCGATATCTTCGCCATCGACGATCTGGCCCTGGTCACCCCCGAAGGCGCCGAAACCATCACCCCCGCGGATTACATGAACGCCACCCGCGAAATGGACCTGTCCGGCGAACCCGGCGATGGCGGCCTGACCCCGGGCACGGACCCCGGCCGCCCTGACATCCCCGGTATCGATGCCGATGACCGCCCCGTGCCGCACCCCGCCTGCGATCCGCGCCGCGACGACGGGCCGAGCCATGACAAGATCCTGCCTTTCGCGGGCACGGCCTATACCTCCACCCCCGGGCCCGCGCTGCCGCAGACAGTGGAGTTCCTCACCCCTGCGGATTTCTACACCCGCATCACCGGCACCAACGCGGCTGAGACGCTGAATGGCGACATGATGGACAACCTGGTGCAGGACCTGGCTGGGGATGACTTCGTCTTTGCCGGTGGCGGCGATGACACCATCCTGGACGGCCTG
This sequence comes from uncultured Paracoccaceae bacterium, assembly GCA_965660085.1. GTDB lineage: Bacteria > Pseudomonadota > Alphaproteobacteria > Rhodobacterales > Rhodobacteraceae > CBFHYV01. The sequence continues at coordinate 5,812 of CBFHYV010000041.1, read as the reverse complement.
GGCGATGATGAAATCTCGGGCGGTGACGGCCTGGACACGCTGGTGTTGCCAGGCTCCGTCATGGACACGCTGCTGCGCCGGGTGGATGACACAACGGTGCAGACCAATGGCGCAACCGGCGCAAACACGGTGGAAGACGTGGAGTTTTTCTGCTTTGACGACATGACCCTCAGCCTGACGGATTTGCCCCTGGCCTGAGCCTGACGCCCGGAATTGCCGCTTCCCCTTTGGCCCCGCACTGGTTACGGTATGCCTGACCAGCGCGGGGAGTTTCGTGCCATGAAAGGGATGGTTTTCGTCGAACTGTTGTCGATGGCTGACAAGACATTCGGCGAGGAAATGGTGGACGATGTCGTGGATGGCTGCAACCTGGCCAGCGGCGGCGCCTACAACGCGGTGGGCAACTACCCCTGCAGCGAGCTTATGGCGCTGGTGGAGGGGTTTTCGCAGCGCAGCGGCGCCTCGGCCGCGGATTTGCAGGTGGCCTTCGGCCGCTGGATGCTGGACCGGTTCTCCCGCACCTACCCGGAATTCTTCAAGGACAAGCCGGACCCGTTCTCTATGCTCGAAGCGATCGAGAGCGAGGTCCATGTCGAGGTGCTCAAGCTCTATCCCGATGCGGAACTGCCCCGGTTTGAAACCCATCGTCTGGATGAAAACCGGCTGCGCATGACCTATTCCTCCCCCCGGCCGCTGGTGAAATTCTGCCAGGGCCTGATCGAGGCCTGCGTCGAACATTTTGACAGAAAGGCCGAAATCGAGGTCACGCATGGCACGGAAAACGGCCGTACGACCGCAGATTTCACGGTAACGCTGGTGGCATGAGCGCCCTGGAGAACGCGCAAGACCAGCCACAGCATGTTTCGCGCCGCCGATACCTGCGCGAACGCAAGGCCCGCGAGGATGCCGAGGCCCTTCTTGAAGAAAAAAGCCGCGCGCTGTTCGAGGCCAACCAGGCACTGCGCCGCCAGGCCGACGCGCTGGAACAGACGGTGGCCCAGCGCACCGCCGAACTGGAACGCGCCCGCCAGGAAGCAGACGCCGCCAACGAGGCCAAGAGCCGCTATCTCGCCACCATGAGCCACGAGATCCGCACCCCCATGAACGGTGTGCTGGGCATGGCCTATGCGCTGGCGGAAACCGGGCTGGACGATGAACAACGCGACATGCTGGAGGTCATCAAGGACAGCGGCGAATTGCTGCTGACCATCATCAATGACATTCTGGACCTGTCAAAGATCGAAAGCGGGCATATGGAACTGGAACAGATCCATTATGACCTGTTCGGCGCGCTGGAGGCCGTGCACCTGCTGTATGATCCCGCGGCGCGGGCCAAGGGGCTGGAATTCCGGCTGGATGTCGATGACAGCTGCCAGCGCGCGGTGCTGGGCGATGAAATCCGCCTGCGCCAGATTGCCAACAACCTGGTATCCAACGCGATCAAGTTCACCCAATCCGGCGCCATCACGCTGCGCGCGCGCTGCACGGATGCGCCGGGCGGCGGGTTGATGCTGCGCATGCAGGTGCAGGACACCGGCATCGGCATCCCGCCGGATCGGCTGGACCGGCTGTTCAAACCCTTCAGCCAGATGGACGCCAGCACCGCCCGCCACTACGGCGGCACCGGGCTGGGCCTGTCCATTGCCTCTCAACTGACGGGGCTGATGGGCGGCCGGATATGGGTGGACAGCACCGAAGGCCAGGGTACCACCTTTCATATCGACCTGCCGCTGGCCCTGCCCGCCCCCAGCGCCGCGCCAGAGTTGCCCGATGAAACCGATGCCGAGGCGCTGGCCGCCTGGCTTGCGGCGCGCGATCCCGCGCTGCTGGTGGCGGAGGACAACGCCACCAACCGGCTGGTGCTGGAACACCGTCTGCGCAAGCTGGGGCTGAGCGCGCGTTTCGTCGAAAACGGGCTGGAGGCGCTGAACGCCTGGGAGGCCGGCGGCCTGGACCTGATCCTGATGGACATTCACATGCCGCAGATGGATGGCGTCACCGCGACCCAGGCCATCCGCCGCCGCGAGGCCGAGACAGGCGCGCGCCCCATTCCCATCGTCGCCTTTTCGGCGGATGCCATGGCGGATCAGGTGGCGCAGTATCTCTCGGCGGGGATGTCGGCGCATCTGGCCAAACCCGGCAACCGCAATGACCTGCTGCATGTGCTGTTTGACATGCTCAGTACCGGCTGAACCTTGGGGTCACGGGGCGCAGCGGCCAAGCGCGCCCCAAATGGGCCGCAAACGCTCAGCCCTTGTGGCCAAGCACCTGCAGGGCCTGCGCCAGATCAATCGCGCCATCATAAAGTGCGCGGCCGGAAATCGCGCCGTTCAGCGCCGCACCGCAATCGCGCAGCGCCTCCAGATCCGCGATGGAGGACACCCCGCCCGAGGCGATGACCGGGATCGACACCGCCCGCGCCAGATCGGCCGTGGCCTGCACATTCGGCCCCTGCATGGCGCCATCGCGGTTGATGTCCGTGTAGATGATGGCCGCAACGCCGGCGTCCTCGAACCGGCGGGCCAGTTCGGTGGCCTGAACATCGGTGATCTCCGCCCAGCCCTTGGTGGCCACCAGCCCGTCCTTGGCATCGATCCCCACGGCCACCTGGCCTGGGAAGGCCCGCGCGGCCTCCGTGACCAGCGCGGGGTTTTCCACGGCCACGGTGCCAAGGATCACCCGCGCCAGACCGGCGCTCAGCCAGCGTTCCACCGTGGCCATATCCCGGATGCCGCCGCCCAGCTGCGCCGGCACATCCACGCGCGCCAGAATGGCCTCCACCGCGCTGGCATTCACCGGCGCCCCGGCAAAGGCGCCGTTCAGATCCACCAGGTGCAGCCATTCGCACCCGGCCTGGGCAAAGCTTTCGGCCTGCGCGGCAGGGTCATCGTTGAACACGGTGGATTTTTCCATGTCACCGCGCAGCAGCCGCACGGCCTGCCCATCCTTCAGGTCAATGGCGGGGTAAAGGATCATCTGGCGCTCCGTCTTGCTGGGCTGTTGGCGGGAAAACCGCCCTGGGCGGTGTTGCGCGGCTTTTGCCCTGTCACGGCGTTGGATGCAACGTGCCCTTGCGTCAGGCTTGATCGGGGCGGGCCTGCTGCGGCACCCTTCCGGGAGGGAGGACAGATCCATGAAACTCACGAAACTCGCCGCCACGGCCCTGACCGCATGGCTGGCCGCCACGGCCGCCCAGGCCGCAGACCCCATAGAGGGTGTGTGGAAAACCCAACCCGACGATGGCGCCTTTGCCCATGTGCGCATGGCCCCCTGTGGCCCGGCGCTGTGCGGGGTGATTGCCCGCACCTTTGACGACAACGGCGAATTTGCCTCTGACAACATCGGCAAGACGCTGGTGATCGACATGGTCCCGCAGGGCGGCGGGCAATATACAGGCCGCGTCTGGCGCCCCTCCAACGACCGCATCTATATCGGCAAGATGGCGCTGAAGGGGGACAGCGTTGACCTGTCCGGCTGCGTGATGGGCGGGCTGCTGTGTTCGCGCCAGACATGGACGCGGGTGAAGTAATCCGCGGCTGAAAGGGTCCGGCAGCCCCGCGGCGCGCTTGCGCGGGGTTTTGCCGGCGGCGCACGGCATGCGATGCCCCCCTTGGAACACGGGCGGCCTTGTCCTAGGTCTTGGGGTGGGAGGGGCAGACATGCGCACCATCACATCCTGGACGTCCCGCGCCGCGCTGTTCACGGTGCTGTCCTTGCTGGCGGCCGCCGCGCCGGCAAGCTCGGACCCGGCGCTCGGCATCTGGCGCACGGAACCGGACCGCAAGGATCTGGTCTCGGACATCGAAATCCGCCGCTGCGGCACGGCGCTGTGTGGCCGGGTCATCCGGGCGATGACCCAGGACGGCACGCCGGTGGACACGCCCAACATCGGCCGCGAACTGTTCTGGGACATGCAGCCCCAGGGCGGTGGCAGCTATGGTGGCGGGGTCGTGTTCGTGCCGCTGCTGAACGCCAAGGGCCGCGCCACCATGGAGCTGCAGGGCGACAGGCTGATCGTGCAGGGCTGCAAGCTGGGCATCTGCGGCGGCCAGACCTGGACGCGGGTGCGCTAGGCGCCGCACCCCATCATCCGGCCGCTGGCGCTCAGGGCGCCCAGCTCAGGAAATTGGCAATCATCCGCAGCCCGGCGGCGGCGCTTTTCTCCGGGTGGAACTGCAACCCGATCATCGTGTCCCGCGCCACGATCGCCGTGACATCGCCGCCATACTCCACATGGGCCAGCCGCTGGTCGGCGCTGGCCATCTGCATCTGATAGCTGTGGACGAAATAGGCGTGATCGCCAGACACGATCCCCGCCAGCACCGGGTGCGGACGGTCCAGGACCAGATCGTTCCAGCCCATATGGGGCACCTTCAGCGCGGGTTCGGCGGGCGTGATCGCACGCACCTCGCCATCGATCCAGCCAAGACCGGGCGTTTCCCGATACTCGAACCCCGCCCGCGCCATCAGCTGCATGCCCACGCAAATGCCCATGAAGGGGCGCGCGCGCTGTTCCACGGCCTCAACCAGCGCATCATACAGGCCAGAGGCCCCGCGCAGCGCCTCGGCGCAGGCCGGAAAAGCCCCGTCACCCGGCAACACCAGCCGGTCCGCGCGGGCCACATCCTCGGCCCGGGCGGTGACAATCACCTGCCCCCCGACCTCGGCGGCCATTTTCTGAAAGGCTTTTTCCGCGGAATGCAGGTTGCCGGAGTCGTAATCGATGATCGCTGTCAGCATGGCGGCGTCCTACAGGCTGCCCTTGGTCGAGGGGATGGCATCGCTGCGCCGGGGGTCGGGCTCCACGGCCTCGCGCAGGGCGCGCGCCACGGATTTGAACGCGGCCTCCGCGATATGGTGGCTGTTGATCCCGTGGAGCATGTCCACATGCAGCGTGATGCCGCCGTGGGTGGACAGGGCCTGAAAGAATTCCCGCACCAGTTCGGTGTCAAAGGTGCCGATCTTCTGCGTCGGCAGATCCACGTTCCACACCAGATAGGGCCGCCCGGACAGGTCCAGCGCCGTGCGCAACAGCGCGTCATCCATCGGCAACAGGCAGGCCCCGTAGCGGCGGATGCCGCGCTTGTCGCCCAGCGCCTCGCGCAGGGCCTGGCCCAGGGCAATGCCGCAATCCTCCACGGTGTGGTGATCGTCGATATGCAGGTCGCCTTCGCAGTGCAGGGTGATGTCGATCAGCGCATGGCGCGCCAGCTGGTCCACCATGTGGTCAAAGAAGCCGACGCCCGTGCGCACGTCATACTGGCCCGTGCCGTCCAGGCAGATTTCGGCGGTGATGCGGGTTTCGGCGGTGGTGCGGGTGACGGTGGCGCGGCGCATCTGGCTCTCCTGCTGCTGTGGCGTCTCTATAGGGGCTGGCGCGGGGTGGCGAAAGGGGGCCGCGCCGGAAAGACGCCGCCCTGATCAGACGCCCCCGCCCGCAGGGGCCGCTACCCGGCCGGGGCGGCGTCCTCCAACTGCAGCTGCGGGCTGCGCCGCCCGCCCCATTCATTGATCTCCAACCGACCGGCCAGGTGAAAGCGTTGCCCGGCGTGCCCTTCCAGCGCGGGGCCAAGCGCGGACAGCGTGCCCTCATAGGCGCCAAAACAGATGACATCCAGCGCCGGGCCGATGCCATCGCTCACGCGCAGTTTCAGATGCCGGTCGCCCAGCCGCTTGGCAAAGCGGATCTGCATGTCCGGGAAGGCGTGGCGCGGCGCGGGGGCACCGGCGCCGAATGGGCCCGCGGCCTCCAGCGCCTCGATCAGCTCTGGCGTGGCGGCGCCGGGCATCAGCGCGCCATCCAGCTGCAGAT
>CBFHYV010000040.1:0-15630 GCA_965660085.1 uncultured Paracoccaceae bacterium | reverse complement strand
GAGGCCGAGCGCGCGCTGACCCTGGCACGCGATGAGCTGGCCGCGGCCCGCGAACAGGCCGCGCTGCGCGACCGCGCCTATCAGCGCCAGCTTGACCTGCAGGATCGCGGCGTTGGCACCGCAACTTCCGTGGAAACGGCAGAGCTTGCGGCATCTTCGGCGCGGCAATCCGTGCTGGCGCGGCGCCAAGCCGTGGCGCAGGCAGAGGCGCGGGTGGATCAGGCGGCAACGCGGCTGGCCCGGCAGGACATTGCCCTAGCCGAGGCGCAGCGCCGCCTGGCCGATACCGAGCTGCGTGCGGATTTCAGCGGCACGCTGTCAGAGGTCAACGTGGTGCAGGGGCGGCTTGTCTCCGTCAATGAACGGCTGGCGCAGCTTGTCGATGCAGAGGCGCTGGAGGTCGCGTTCCGCGTCTCTACCCAGCAATATGCACGGCTGCTGGACGGGGCGGGCGCCTTGCGCAGTGCGCCGGTCACCGTGACGCTGGATGTGTTCGGCACGGACCTGACCGCGCGCGGCACCCTTTCGCGCGAAGGCGCGGCCGTGGGCGAGGGGCAGACGGGCCGTCTGCTGTTTGCCGCGCTGGAGGCCGCGCGCGGGTTCAAGCCCGGCGATTTCGTCACCGTCCAGCTGGATGAGGCGCCGTTGCAGAACGTGGTGCGCTTGCCGGCCTCGGCGGTCAATGCGGCGGGGCAGGTGCTGGTGGTGGATGCAGAGGACCGGCTGGCCCCGATGCAGGTGGTCCTGCTGCGCCGCCAGGGCGATGACGTTCTGGTCCGCGGCGAAGGCCTTGCAGGCCGCGATGTGGTGGCCGAACGCACGCCGTTGCTAGGCCCCGGCATCAAGGTGCGCGTGATCCGCCCCCAAACCGGCGACACCCCGCCAGAGCCTGATATGACCGAACTGTCAGAGGAGCGCCGCGAGAAGCTGCGCGCCTTTGTCCAGGCCAACACCCGCATGCCCGAAGCCGCGCGCCAGCGCCTGTTGAGCCAGCTGGACCAGAGCCGCGTGCCCACTGAAACCGTGCAGCGCCTTGAAGCGCGAATGGGGAGCTGACCCGTGACGCGTGATCTGTCCCCCGGCGCAGGCGGCATCCTGTCCTACTTCACCCGCCATCGCACCATGGCGAACCTGCTGCTGGTGCTGATGCTGACGGCGGGCCTGCTGGCCGCGCCGCGGATGCGGGCGCAGTTCTTCCCCGATGTCATCATCGACAGCGTGACCGTCAGCGTGGCCTGGTCCGGCGCCGGGGCAGAGGACGTGGACCGCGCCATCGTGCAGGTGCTGGAACCGGCGCTGCTGGCGGTTGAGGGGGTTGAAAGCTCCGAGGCCGTGTCGCGGGAGGGCCGGGCGAGCATCTCGCTGGAATTCGAGCCGGGCTGGGACATGTCGCGCGCGGCCGATGACGTGCAATCGGCCGTGGATGCGGTGCAGACCCTGCCGGAGGATGCCGAGGACCCCGAAGTGGTGCGCGGCACCTGGCGGGACAGGGTGACCGATGTGGTCATCACCGGGCCGGTGGGCGTGGAACAACTGGCGCTGTTTGCCGATGAATTCGTGGCCCGCCTGTTCCAGGCCGGTGTCACGCGCGCCACCATCCGCGGGGTGGCCGCGCCGGAAACGCTGATCGAGGTGCCCTCGGCCAATCTGATTGCCCATGACGTGACCATGGCCGAGATCGCCGCCGCCATCGGGCAGGAGATCAGCGCCGATCCGGCCGGCGATGTCAGCAGCGCCGCCTTGCGTGTGCGCACGGGTGTTGAAAAACGCTCCGCCGAACAGATTGCGGGCATCGTGCTGCGCTCCAACCCGGATGGATCGAACCTGACGGTGGGGGATGTGGCGCGGATTTCCGTCGCCGGCGCTGACCGGGAGCGCAGCTATTTCGTGGGGGCCAATCAGGCCATCTCCGTGCGGGTGGACAGATCCGACAAGGGCGATGCCATCGAAATCCAGGAACGGGTGCAAGAGGTTGCCGCGCAGCTGCAGGCCACCCTGCCTGAGGGCACGACCGTTGACCTGATCCGAACGCGGGCCGAGGCCATCACAGGCCGCCTGAACATCCTGCTGGACAACGGCTTGACCGGCCTTGCGCTGGTGGTGGCGCTGTTGTTCCTGTTCCTGAACGCGCGCACGGCCTTCTGGGTGGCGGCGGGCATTCCCACGGCGATGCTTGCGGCCATCGCGCTGATGTATGTGGCGGGGCTGACGCTGAACATGATCTCGCTGTTCGCGCTGATCATCACGCTGGGCATCGTGGTGGATGACGCCATCGTGGTGGGCGAACATGCCGATCACCGCGCCCGCATGGGCGAAGGGCCGTATGAGGCCGCGGAAAACGCCGCCCGCCGCATGGCGCTGCCGGTGTTCTCGGCCACGCTGACGACGGTGATCGCCTTTTTCGGGCTGGTGGCCATTGGCGGGCGGTTCGGGGACCTGATTGCCGACATCCCCTTTACGGTGATCGTGGTGCTGATCGCCTCGCTCGTGGAATGTTTTCTGATCCTGCCCAATCACATGGCTCATGCGCTGGCCAAATCGGCCAAGGTGGCGTGGTATGACCGTCCCTCGCAGGTGATCAACCGCGGCTTTGAATGGGTGCGGGAGACGCTGTTCCGCCCTTTCATGGCGGGGGTGATCCAGGCCCGCTATGTTGTGCTGGCGGGGGCCATCGTGTTGCTGGCGGCGCAGGCGGCGCTGGTGATCCGGGGCGATGTGCCCTGGCGGTTCTTCAACCGGCCGGAACAGGGCAGCGTGACGGGCAATTTCGCCATGGCGCCCGGCGCCACGCGGGCCGACACGCTGGCCATGATGCGCGAAATGCAGCGCGCGACAGAGGCGCTGGGGGCCGAGTATGAGGAACGCTATGGCCTCAACCCCATCCAGTATGTCATCGCGGAAATCGGCGGGAATGCCGGGCGCGGCCTGTCCGGGACGGAGACGAAAGAGCCTGACCAGCTGGGCGGCATCTCCATCGAGCTGATCGACGCCGATCTGCGGCCGGACTATTCCAGCTTTGATTTCGTGGCAGAGCTGCAATCCTCCGTCCAGCGGCACCCGATGGCGGAAACCATCAGCTTCCGCGGCTGGCGATCCGGTCCGGGGGGCGAGGCGCTGGATGTGCAGTTCTTCGGGGCCGAGGCCGATGTGCTGAAAGCGGCGTCAGAGGATCTGAAGAGCGCGCTGGCGCGCTATGCGGAGGTGTCCGCCGTTGAGGACAACCTGGCCTATGACAAGGAAGAGCTGATCCTGGAGCTGACCGCCCAGGGCCAGGCGCTGGGCTTCACCATCGATGGCCTGGGCCGGGTCTTGCGCCATCGTCTTGGCGGGATCGAGGCGGCGAGCTATCCCGTCGGCCCGCGCAGCGCCACGGTCCGGGTTGAACTGCCCGCCGATGAGCTGACAGCCGATTTCCTGGAACGGATGCAGCTGCGCACGCCGGGCGGTGAATATGTGCAGCTGGCCGATATCGTCAGCGTTGAGCGGCGCACGGGCTTTTCCACCGTGCGGCGGGAAAACGGCATCCGGCTGATTTCCGTGACTGGCGACATCTCAGAGGATGATCCCGCCCGCGCGACGGAAATCACCCAGGAATTGCAGAATGACATCCTGCCCCGCATCGCCAGCGAACGGCAGGTGGATTGGCGCCTGTCCGGCCTGAGCGAGCAGGAGGATCAATTCCTCAGCGATGCGATGCTGGGGCTGATCCTGGTGCTGGCGGGGATTTATCTTGTGCTGTCCTGGGTTTTTGCCAGCTGGACGCGGCCTTTCGTAGTCATGTCCGTGATCCCCTTCGGACTGGTGGGGGCGATATACGGCCATTCGGTTGAAAACGTGCCGCTGTCGATGTTCACGGTCGTGGGCCTGCTGGGCATGACGGGCATCATCATCAACGATTCCATCGTTCTGGTCACCCAGATCGATGAATATGCCAAGGATCGCGGGCTGGTGCCCTCGATCATCGACGGGGCGGCGGACCGTCTGCGGCCAGTGTTCCTGACCACGGCCACCACGGTTCTGGGCCTGGCGCCTCTGCTCTATGAACGGTCGAACGATGCGCAATTCCTGAAACCCACGGTCATCACACTGGTCTATGGGCTGGGTTTCGGCATGGTGCTGGTGCTGCTGGTGGTGCCGTCGCTGATGGCGATCCAGGCGGATATCGGGCGGCAGATGGCCGTGGCGCGGCGCGGTCTGCGCTTTCGCCAGCCGGGGATGCGCGCCGTTCTGTCCACCACCGCGGGGCTGGTCCTGGTGTGGCTGGGGCTGACCATGGGTCATGCGGCCGTCAATGGTGCAGTCAGCCCGCTGGTGGCCATGCCCCAGCTTGCAGAGCTGTCGCCCATGATGGCGGGCTTCGTGATGTTCATGGGCGGGGTCGCGGCGCTGTTGCTGGCCGTGTATCTGGCCGTGGGGCTGGGCCGGATGGCCCGGGTTGCCCGCCCGCGGCGCGCCTAGGCCCCACTTTCGGGGCGGGGCCGGGTCATGCCTGGCCAGGCAATGCGCGGGCCAGGGCAATCATGAAGGGTGGCAAGGCGCCGCTGTCCTTGCCCGCCTGTCGGCCGCATCATTCGCAGCCAGTCACCTCAACCGCATAGTTGTCCCCCAGAATGGTGACACGCAGGGCAGAGCGGTCCAGCGCGATGGGCGCACCGCCCATGGGCAGCAGGCGGGCTTCTGCCACCAGCACGGCTCCGCTGCGCTGCGTTTGCGGCTCTGTCACCCAGACCTGCGCCATTCCGGGCTCAATCACGGCGGACTCGCGCCCGCCGGCGCTGGGCATGTCGATCTCCGTGCGCAGGCGCACACCGTCCTGTCCGGCCGTCACGGTGCAGCGCATGGCGCGCACCTCGGCCTCTGCCGCGCTCAGCGGCGTGGCAGCCAGCGCGGCGGCGATCACCGGGTCCGGGCTGTCCTGCCCGGCGGGCAGCTGCGCCGAAAAGCTGACCTGCCCGGGCAGGCAGATGTCCTTGCACAGGCCCAGATCCATCGTGCCGCGCAGTTCCGCCGCGCCGGGACCCCCGGTATGGACCACCAGCGGCAGCACCACCCTGTCAGAATAGCCGATGGTGCGCATGCCATCGGCCCAAGTGATTTCAGGCGCGGGCCACTGGACCTCAACCGCGTCGATATTGCGCGAGGCGGACCAGTCAAAACTGGGGGGGATGCCGGTGTCCCCCGGCGCGCGCCAATAGGTCTTCCACCCCGGCGCAAGGCGCAGTTCCAGCGCGGCGATGTGGCGGTCCGGCGCAATGCGCCAGCCGGGATGGGCCTGATGGCCTGTCAGCCCCTCGGCGCGGGTCATGGCGGGGGCGCAGGCCAGCGCGGCGAGCGCAGCACAGCCCAGATATTTTGAAAACCTGTTCATGGGTGGACCCTGCCAAATTCCCCGGCTGACGACAATTCACGTTGCAGCGAAGCGTGCCGCAACGCTTGCAGTGCCCGGCCCCTGCGGCCACACTGGACCGGCACAGCAGGAGAACCAGATGCACAGCCAGCCTTCGGACCTGACGGGCGCAATGCTGATTTCCATGCCGGGCCTTGGTGATCCACGGTTTGACCACAGCGTGATTTACCTGTGCACCCATTCCAGCGACGGTGCCATGGGCCTGATCCTCAACAAGCCGACGGGCGACATCAGCCACCGGATGCTGTTTGAGCAGCTCAAGATCACGCCGGTGGACGATGCTGCGGATGCGCCGGTGTATTACGGCGGGCCGGTGGAAACGGGGCGGGGATTCGTGCTGCATTCGCCGGATTACAGCACCGCCAGCACCACGCTGCCGGTGGCAGAAGGGTTTGCCATGACTGCCACGATGGACGTGCTGGAGGCGCTGGCCAAGGCGCGCGGCCCCCGGCAAAGCCGCGTGATGCTGGGCTATGCCGGGTGGGGCCCTGGCCAGTTGGAGGGGGAGTTGGCCGACAACGCCTGGCTGACCTGTGGCGCCACGCCCGCGCTGGTCTTTGACACGCCCGCCCCGCAGCAATGGGAGGCGGCGCTAGGCTCCATCGGGGTGGCGGCGCTGGCCCTGTCGGGGGAGGGCGGCCGGGCCTGATGCGCGCAGGCTGAACGGCCCGCGGGGCGCACCCTTGCGGGGGCTGTGCCGGATGGCGCGGGAAACTCAGCCCTCGCGCGGCGCGGCCGCGCGTGAGAGGCGGTCATTGATCGCAATGCCCATCCCCTGATGCGGCACGGGCGATACGGCGATCACCGCGGCGCCCTGCGCATCCAGCCGGTGCAGGTGGGCAAACAGGTTGGTCGCGGCCTCGTCCAGGTCGCCGCTGGGCGACAGGTTCAGGTCACAGTCCACCGGGCCGAAGCCCAGCCGCGCCTCGCCCTGCGCCCAATCGGTGGCGTTCAGGCGCACCCGTGCCCGCGGCGCGTAGTGCGAGCGCAACTGACCCGGCGCGTTCAGGGTATCGGCATCCCTGCGGTGCAGCACGGGCTGGCCCAGGGCGGCGGCAATCTGGTCCCGCGTGACGGCGCCGGGGCGCAGCAGCGTGGGCGCGCCATCCAGGCCGAGGATGGTGGATTCCAGCCCCACGCCACAAGGCCCGCCATCCACCACGGCGGCGATCCGGTCACCCAGCCCGGCGCAGACATGGTCCACCCGTGTGGGGCTGATCTGGCCGGACCTGTTGGCCGAGGGCGCCGCAACCGGCAGGCCCGCGCGCTGCAACAGCCGCCGGGCGACAGGATGCGCGGGCATCCGCACCGCCAGCGTGGGCAGACCCGCCGTCACCAGCCCGGACACCCCGGCATCGCGCCGCAGCGGCAGCACCAGCGTCAGCGGACCGGGCCAGAACAGGCGCGCCAGCCGGTCGGCCTCTGGCGACCAGGCAACGAGCCTCTGCGCCGCCGCGATGTCGTGCACATGCACGATCAGCGGGTTGAACCCCGGGCGCGCCTTGGCGGCAAAAATGCCGGCCACGGCGTCATCGTTGCGCGCATCGGCGCCTAGCCCATAGACCGTTTCCGTGGGCAGGGCCACCAAGGCCCCATCGCGCAGCAGCTGCGCTGCGATGTCCAGGCCCTCGGGGCTGTCTTGCAGGATCTTGGCGGTCATGGGGTCGGTGGCGGGCTCCGTCGGGGCGTGGAGGTGACGCCGCGTTTCGGTTGATCGCCAGCGGGTCCAACCGCTAGCTGCTCTGGGCGCAGCGATACAGCCGTGTCCGCTGTTTGCCAAGTCAATCCCCGGTTCTGCCGGGCGTTCTGCCGCGCCCCGGCCCGCACCAGAAAGGACAGTGCCATGCCCTATCGCTCTGCGCTCTCCGACATTCGTTTCCAGCTGGCGCATGTCGTTCCCTTTGCGGATGTGACGGCCACATCGCGATTTTCCCATGCCACGCCGGACATCGTGGATGCGGCCCTGGCCGAGGCCGCGCGCCTGTGTGACGAGGTTCTGGCCCCGCTGCAGCGCGTGGGCGATCAGACGCCCGCGCGGCTGGAAAACGGTGTGGTGCGCACGGCGCCGGGGTTTGCGGAAGGCTACCGCGCCATCGCGGATGGCGGCTGGATCGGGATGAGCGCTGGTCCCGAACATGGCGGCATGGGCCTGCCGCAGACGGTCGCCACCGCGGTGAACGACATGATGTGCGGGGCCTGCCTGTCCATCCAGCTCAGCCCGCTGATGAGCCAGGGCCAGATAGAGGCGCTGGAGCGCCACGGCACCGATGAGATCCGCGCCACCTATCTGCCCAAGCTGATTTCGGGTGAATGGGCCGGCACGATGAACCTGACCGAACCGCAGGCCGGCAGCGACGTGGGCGCCCTGCGCACCCGGGCGGAGCGCAATGCCGACGGCACCTATGCGATCACCGGGCAGAAGATCTATATCACCTGGGGTGACAGTGATGTGACGGAGAACATCTGCCACCTGGTGCTGGCGCGGCTGCCGGATGGCGCACCGGGCACCAAGGGCATCAGCCTGTTTCTGGTGCCCAAACGCCTGCCCGATGCCGAAGGCCGCCCGGGCGTGGCCAACAGCCTGCGCGCCATCAGCCTGGAGCACAAGATGGGCCAGCATGGCGGCCCCACCGCCGTGATGTCCTATGAAGGCGCGAAAGGCTGGCTGGTTGGTCAGGAACATGACGGGATGAAGTGCATGTTCACCATGATGAACAACGCCCGCCTTGGCGTCGGCGTTCAGGGCGTCGGCGTGGCGGAGGCCGCGATGCAGCACGCCCTGGCCTATGCAACAGATCGCAAGCAGGGCCGCACCCCCGTGGGTGACGGGCGCGGCGCGATCATCGATCACGCCGATGTGCGCCGGATGCTGGCAGAGATGCGCGCCGATGTCTTTGCCGCGCGGGCCATCGCGCTGGATTGTGCCGTGGCCATCGACATGGCCAGCGCCACGGGCGATACCGCCTGGGCGGCGCGCGCGGCGCTGCTGACCCCGCTGGCCAAGGCCTTTGGCACCGATACCGGCTGCGCCGTGGCCGATGCCGGCATCCAGGTGCATGGCGGCATGGGCTATATCGAGGAAACCGGCGCCGCGCAGTTCCTGCGCGATGTGCGGGTCACCACGATCTACGAGGGCACCAACGGCATTCAAGCCATGGACCTTGTCGCGCGCAAGATGGCCGATGGCGGTGAGGCTGCGCAGGCCCTGCTGGATGAGATCGCGGATCGCGCCGAATCGGCGCGCGCCACGCTGCCGGACCTGGCCGAACCCGTCTGGCAGGCGGCGGAAAGCCTGCGCGAGGCAACGGAGTGGATGGTCCGCCAGCCGGACATGACTGACCGTTTCGCCGGGGCCGTGCCCTTCCTGCGCGGCTTCGCCCGCGTGCTGGGCGCGCATTACCATCTGGCCGCCGCGCTGGCGGACAGGGGCGGCGCGCGCGAACGGCTGGCGCGGTTCTACATCCTGCGGATGCTGCCCCAGCACGCGGCGGCGCTGGCCGCGGCGCAACAGGGGGCAGAGGCGCTCTATGCCTTGGGTGCGGACGATCTGGCGCTGGCCGGATGACCAGCCCCGCCTTGCCCGACGCACAGCCCCGTATCACCCATCCCTTTGCCGACCCCCCGGCCGAGGGTGCTGCGACGGAGGTGGCCGAGGGCATCCTGTGGATGCGCCTGCCGCTGCCGATGAAGCTGGACCACGTCAATGTCTATGCGCTGGATGACGGGGATGGCTGGACGATCGTCGATACCGGCATGGCCACGCGGCGCAGCCGGGCGATCTGGCAGGCGCTGCTGGACGGCCCGCTGGCCGGCCGGCCGGTGCAGCGGGTCATTGTCACGCATCACCACCCGGATCACGTGGGGCTGGCAGGCTGGTTCATGCAGGACCACGGGGCCAAGCTGCTGATGACCCGCACGGCCTGGCTGCTGGCGCGGATGCTGCAGCTGGACGAACAGGACCGCCCCTGCCCGCAGACCGTGCAGCATTGGCGCCGCGCGGGGATGCGCCCCGATGTGCTGGCCAAGCGGATGCAGGAGCGTCCCTTCAACTTTGCCGATGTGGTGGCCCCCCTGCCGCTGGGCTTCACCCGCCTGTCAGAGGGGCAGGCCGTGGACATGGGCGGGCGGCGCTGGGTGGTGCGGCTGGGCCACGGCCATGCGCCGGACCACGCGACCTTCTGGTGCGAGGATGAACCGCTGGTGCTGTCCGGCGATCAGATCATCCACGGCATCTCCTCCAACCTCGGGGTTTATGCGACAGAGCCGATGGCCGACCCCGTGGCGGAATGGCTGGAAAGCTGCGAACGTCTTGCCACCCATGCCACCGCGGATCAACTGGTGCTGCCGGGGCACAAGCTGCCGTTTCGCGGGCTGGACATGCGCCTGACCCAGCTGATTCAGAATCACCACAGCGCGCTGGCGCGTCTGCAGGCCGGGTTGGCACAGCCCAAGGCGGCGGGCGATGTGTTTGATCTGTTGTTCAACCGCCCCATCGGGGAGGGCGAATATGGCCTGGCGCTGGTGGAGGCGATCGCGCATCTCAATCACCTGCATCTGGCGGGGCAGGCGCGGCGCGGGCTGCGCGCGGATGGGGCGCATGTGTTCTGCACGGACCCCGCGTGGGACGCGACAGCGTGACCACCTTGAGGTGCTGACAAGCCGCCCCAGATCCTTTATCCAAACCGTCGCGAACACTTTCAGGAGTTGGAAACATGGCAAATCACAAGCCGGGCGAAATGGACATCACCGAACAGCAGCGCGCATTTGACGGGTTCATCACCTGGACGATCCGCATCAGCGCGGCCGCCATTGGTGTGCTGATTTTCCTGGCGATCTTCAACTCCTGATGCGGGGGGCGGACCGGCGGCGGATAGGCCGCCGCGCCGTTCTGGCATCGGGGCTGGCTGCGCTTGTGGCGGGCTGTTCGGCGCCCCGTGTCTGGGCGCCCGATGATGTTGTGGCGCGCATGGCCTACCGCCATGACGGGCCGCCTGCACTGACCCTGTTCACCATGGTCAGCAACAAGGACGATTCCGGCGCGCATACCAGCCTGATGATCAACGCCTCCCAGCGGGTGATCTTTGATCCGGCGGGGTCGCTGAACCATCGGTTACTGCCGGAGCGTCACGATGTGCTTTATGGCGTCACGCCGCGGGTTGCGGAATTCTATGCCCGGGCCCATGCGCGCAGCACCTATCACGCCGTGATCCAGCGGCGCGAAGTGTCCGCCGAAGTGGCCGAACAGGCCTTTGAGCTGGCCAAGCGCGCCGGCCCCGTGCCGCGCGCGCAATGCACGCTGTCCGTGGCGCGGCTGTTGCGGCAGTTGCCGGGGTTTGAAACCATCCGCCCGGTTCTGTTCCCCACCAAGCTATCCCTGCAGTTTGGCGCGCTGCCCGGCACGTTGACCACCCGCCTGTTCGAGGATGACCACCCCGACAAGGCGCGTGCCGTTGCCGCATTTGATGCGGCCCTTGCGGGCGATTTCGGGGCAGAGCCCTAGGCGGCCCGGCGCTGTCAGGTCAGCGCATTCAACGCCACAAGAACCAGCGCGCCGGACAGCATGGCCAGCACCACATGCTTGCGCCAATAAGCCACGGCCAGCGCTGTGGCCGCGGCCGCAAGGCGCGGCAGATCCGGCGTGCCGCCCGTGGCGCTGGGCCAGATCACCAGCGGCGCCACCAGCGCGGGCAGCACCGCAACGGCGGTGTAGCGCAGATGCCGCATCAGCCATTCGGGCATGGGCCGGTCCCCGACCATGCCCAGAAAGCCGAAGCGCAGCAGAAAACTGCCCAGGCCCAGCCCGATGATGACAATCCACAGCTCCGTGCGGTCGATCTCGATCATGCCTGGTCCTCCGGCGTGCGGCGGCGGTCTTGCCACAGTTCCAGTTGCGCGCCCGTCATCATGCCCGCGATGCCGCCGACCATCAGCCCCAGGTTATAGGGCAGGCCCGCGCAGACCAGCGCCGTGACCGCCGCCACCAGCGCCGCCCCCACATGGGCGCGCGTGCGCATCATCGGCCCCACCATGGCCAGAAAGGCGATGGGCAGCACGAAATCCAGCCCCAGACCCGCCGGTATTGCAGAGCCGATCCAGGCCCCTGCCACGGTGGCGAAATACCACGGGATGCAGACGGGCACGACGATGCCGAAGAAATAGGCCAGCTTTTCCGGCAAGGTCATCTCTGGCCGCGTCTCAAATTCAACCATGGATTGCGCATAGGTCTGATCCACCAGGAAATAGCCCACCAACATGCGCTGCCACAGCGGGGCCGCGCCCAGATGCGGCGTGACAGAGGCCGAATACATCGCCATGCGCAGGTTGACCGCCAGCGCCGAGGCCAGCACCACCCAGGTGGGCGCCTGTTCCTGCATCAGCTGCAGCGCCGTGAACTGCGCCGCGCCCGCGATCACCACGATGGAGAAGGTCAGCGCCTCCAGCACGTTCAGCCCGGCCTCTGTGGCCAGAACGCCGAACAGCACGGCAAAGGGCACCACCACCACAAGGAAGGGCGCGCCATCGCGCAGGCCGCGCCGAAAGGCGCTGTGACGATGTTGGGGCATCTCTTGTCTCCGTCAGACGTCTCAGCCCTAGCGCCCCGCCGCCGCGGATGCAATGACCCGGCAAACTGGACAATCGGCCATGTCTGTGGAATGTCCGCGCCAACAGGAGAAACCCATGACCGTCACCCGTTTTGCCCCGTCACCCACCGGATATATCCATGTGGGCAACCTGCGCACCGCCCTTTTCAACCACCTGATCGCCCGCAAGACCGGCGGCACGTTCATTCTGCGGATCGATGACACCGATCCCGAACGCTCGCGCGAGGAATATGTCGATGCGATCAAGCGGGATCTGGAATGGCTGGGCCTGACCTGGGACCGTGTGGAACGCCAGTCCGCGCGGCTGGACCGCTATCACGCCGCGGCTGACAGCCTGCGGGAGATGGGCCGGTTCTATGAGGCCTGGGAAACCCCGACCGAGCTGGACCTGAAGCGCAAGAAACAGCTGAACATGGGCAAGCCGCCAGTCTATGACCGCGCGGCCCTGGCCCTGACGGAGGAGCAGCGCGCCGCGCTGCGCGGCGAACGCGGCGATGGCGTCTGGCGGTTCAAGTTGGACCATGAACGCATCGAATGGGCCGATGGCATCCTGGGCGATATCTCCATCGACGCGGCCAGCGTGTCTGACCCGGTGCTGATCCGGGCGGATGGGCAGTTCCTGTACACGCTGGCCTCCGTGGTCGATGACGTGGAGATGGGCGTGACCCATGTGGTGCGCGGGTCCGATCATGTGACCAACACCGCCACGCAGATCCAGATGATCCGCGCGCTGGGCGGGCAGGTGCCGGCATTCGCGCATCACTCGCTGCTGACCGGCCCGCAGGGCGAGGCGCTGTCCAAACGCCTGGGCACGCTGGCGCTGCGCGACCTGCGCGAACAAGGGGTGGAGCCGGAGGCCTTGCTGAGCCTGATGGCGCGTCTGGGGTCCAGCCAGCCGGTGGAACTGCGCCTGAGCCTAGATGAGATCGCCGAAGGGTTTGACCTGGCCCAATTCGGCGCCGCGCCCACGAAATTCGACGTGAATGACCTGTTCCCGCTGACCGCGCGCAAGCTGCATGAGCTGCCCTTTGAGGTCATTGCCGATGAGATCGCCGCCCTTGGCGTGCCCGCCGATCAGGCAGAGCTGTTCTGGAAGATCACGCGAGACAACATCACAACCCGCCGGGATCTGGCCGGATGGTGGGATCTGTTCCGCGACGGGGCAGAGCCGCTGGTGGCCGAGGAGGATGCCGATTTCATCGCGCAGGCCATGGCCCTGCTGCCGCCGCCGCCCTATGGCGCCACGGCCTGGGCGGATTGGACCGCGGCGGTGAAACAGGCCACGGGCCGCAAGGGCAAGGGGCTGTTCATGCCGCTGCGCAAGGCCGTGACCGGCCAGCAGAGCGGCCCTGACATGTCAGATGTGATGCAGCTGATGCAGGTTGTCCGGGCGCGGGATATGGCCGCCGGCTGACAAACCGCGGCGCGGGCCCGCCCTGGTGGGCGGGACCGGGCGCTGTGGCTCAGGGCAGGGCGTGGGGCGCGGCTTGCGTCCCGTCATCCTCGACGATTCGGCAATCGAACTGCTGCATCCAGCTGTCCACCAGATCGCGTTCCGCGTCTGACAGCCGCCTTGCCCGCGGATAACGGGGCGCCGCGCGGTCATCCAGGAAAGGCGCAGTCCACCCCGTGGTGGTGTTGAAGAAATGCGCCACGCCTTCTGGCCCGAATTCACGCAGATAGCCCTGCAACACCGCGTCCAGATAGCTCATCAGCACGGGATGCGTGTCATCCGGCTGCATCAGGGCGGGTTCCGGCACGGCATAGATGCAGATGTCCGAGATATGGGACGCGCGGTGATCCGTGCGCTCGGTCACGTTGCATTTTTCATAGGCATGTTCGCGGCGGTCCAGCGCCTGCCAGTCCTCTGGCGTGGAGACGGCGGCGATCAGGCCGCGGATCACGGCGCTCTCATCCGGGATGACGGTGAGGAAGGACACGACCCGCCCCGGCGCCGTGCGCCAGGCGCGCCGCCAGCCCGTCACGCTGGCGCGGGCGTGGTCCGTGTGGTCATGCGTCGCCCGGTTGACCAGCGACCCATATCCGAAAAAGTGGCTGTAAGTCATGCCCAATCCGTTGTTCATAGGTTGATGCAAGTCAATGACCATTGTTGTGTCGCCCCCTAACCTTTACCTTGCCCACAGCAAGGAGGCCGCCCTGTGCGTGTGACCAAACGGACAAATATCGCGATGCGCGTACTGATGTTCTGCGCCGCAAACAATGACCGGCTTGTCACGAAGTCCGAGATCGCGCGCGTGTGCAATGCGTCGGAGAATCATCTGGCGCAGATCATCAACCAACTGGCGCAGCTTGGGTTCTTGCACACGCAGCGGGGCCGCAACGGCGGGTTGGAACTGGCGCGGCCGGCGGGCGATATCCGCGTGGGCGACGTGTTTCGCGTGTTGGAGGCCCATGTCCCGCTGGCGGAATGTTTTGCCGATGTCGATAACACCTGCCCGCTGACCCATGCCTGCCGCCTGCGCGTGGCGCTGACCGATGCGGCGCAGGCCTTCTATGCCACGCTGGATCCGCTGACGCTGGAATCGCTGATCTGCGACAATGGCGCGCTGCTGTCGATCCTGGAAAGCCCGGTGCGCTGTTCGGGGGCCGCATCGGCCGTTGCAACGCGCTGACGGATCGGCTACGCCAAAGGCGCGCAGCGGGAGAACCGGCCATGCCGGTGCCGAAGGAGCAACCGCCCCGGAAACTCTCAGGCGAACGGGACCGCCGCGCGTGAACACTCTGGAGAGTGGCCCGGCAATGGGCCCGCCGAAGGGATAGCGATCTCAGGCACCGGGACAGAGGGGGCATGGAAGATGCGGGGCGCAGGCCCTGTGTGACACGCCGCGCCGTGAGGCCGGCCCATGCCGGAGAGACGATGTGACAGAGCTTGCCCGAACGCCGCTGAATGCGCTGCATGAACAGCTTGGCGCGCGCATGGTGCCCTTCGCGGGCTATGAGATGCCCGTGCAATATCCCACAGGTGTGCTGAAGGAACATGCCCACTGCCGAGAGGCCGCGGCGCTGTTCGATGTCAGCCACATGGGGCAGGTCGTGCTGCGCGGGCCGGATGTGGCCACGGCCGCGCTGGCGCTGGAAACACTGGTGCCCGCGGATATTCTAAGCCTGGCGGAGGGGCGGCAACGCTACGGCCTGTTGCTGAACGCCGAAGGCGGGATCGAGGATGACCTGATGGTGGCCAACCGGGGCGATCACCTGTTCATCGTCGTCAATGCCGCCCGCAAGGCCGCCGATCTGGAGGCGCTGCGCGCCATGGCCACGCCGCGCGGTCTCACCGTCAAATTGCTGGAAAACCGCGCCTTGCTGGCCTTGCAGGGCCCGGGGGCGGAGGCCGTGCTGGCCGCCCATCACCCCGATGCCGCCGCGATGCGGTTCATGGATGTTGCCACTCTGCCCATTGCGGGGGCGGAATGCTGGGTGTCCCGTTCCGGCTATACGGGTGAGGATGGGTATGAGATTTCCGTGCCCACGGCTGCGGCGCAGGATGTGGCCCGCGCCTTGCTGGCGGACCCGGCGGTGCTGCCGGCGGGGCTGGGCGCGCGGGACAGTCTGCGCCTGGAAGCGGGGCTGTGCCTTTATGGCCATGACATGACCGCCCGG
>CBFHYV010000039.1:0-15815 GCA_965660085.1 uncultured Paracoccaceae bacterium | reverse complement strand
TCGTCCAACCCATGCGCCTGCGCATAATAGCGGGTGTCGAAATCGGGGCGCGGGTTGCGCCCCTCGGCCCAGCCTGCGGTCAGGTAATGCGCCAGCGGGTCCAGCCCGGCGGCGGCCACATCGGCATTTTCAGACAGGTAATAGGCCGGGTCAAAGCCCGCGCGCAGCGTTTCCAGGCGCGCACCTGACAGCCCGGCGAGCTCGTCGGTCTCGGGCGGGCGGGTGGTCAGGCCCTGCATCCGGCCCTGTTCCAGCCAGTGCAACAGCGGATTGGTCGCATCGTCCAACCCATGCGCCTGCGCATAATAGCGGGTGTCGAAATCGGGGCGCGGGTTGCGCCCCTCGGCCCAGCCTGCAGTCAGGTAATGCGCCAGCGGGTCCAGCCGGGCAGCGGCCACATCCGCATTCTGTGCCAGATAAAACGCGGCATCAAAGGCGGCCTGCACCTCTGCCTGCGGCTTCTCCTGAACTGCCATGTTCAAAACACCCCCAGAAGCCTGGGCCGGGTCTGCCCCGGCGCGTTCATTGTTTCCACGTCTTTCGCTGTCCGGGCAGTCTGTGCCCCAGGTTACAGAACCTGCAGCTCGTGCCCGCGCAGATTGTCAGAGAAATCGAACATATCGCGGCGGAACACCCCGGGCCCTTTGCGGACACAGACCAGACCACGGTCGATATAAATGTTATCGATCACTCCGTGCAGGGCGGACATGACCACCAGTTCCATCACCAGGTTGGTCAGCGCCGGAAGATCCGCCCAGACCCCGTTTTCCCCCTGATAGGCCGGACGATGCGCCCAGGTCCAATCTTCGATGATGTAATGGCCGCCCCGCCGCACCAGCGGGAACAGCATGGAAAAGGTTTCCTTGCTCTGGGCGTACATATGCGAGGCATCGTCAACCACCAGGTCGATCCCGGTGGGGAAGTTCTGCCGGGCGGCGGCCAGCGTGCCTTCTTTTTCCTGATAGCGACCGTAATAGGTGGTGATATGCGGGTTATCGGCGCGGTAGTCTTCCAGCGCGGCAATCGGGTCGCGGCGCACATCCAGACCGACCAGCTTGGTCGGCTTGTAGATTTTGTCGTACCAGACCAGCGACCCGCCCTCGTACATGCCCACTTCCATGATGTCTTTGGGCTTGTGCTGGACCAGGCTGCGGTAGAAATCCAGCATCGGGTCGGTCTTGACCAGGACAAAGCCCTCGTCACCGGAAATGCCACGCTGTTCCGGCTTGCCGATCACCTGCACAAATTTTGTGCCGCCCACCTTGAATGTCTTTTTCATTATTTGCGATCCTGTTTCTGAGCAATTTTGAAGACCATATGCGTCAGGAATTTCAACTGACGCTGCATCACTTCCCAATCATCAAGGTACTGGTACTTGTGATGCTGGACGGGGGAAAACAGCCGCGGACGGCCGGGAAAATACTTGGCGCAGACCCGCTGATTGATGCCTTCATAATAATGCACGATGCTGTCGCGCTGATGTTGGCTGAGCAGGGAAACCTTGCGTTTGTCGACATAGAACTGGCCGGTCAGGCCGCCGACGATGTTGTAAAAAGTGTTGTCATGCGATCCGGCAAAGATGCCGCGATTGCCCGATACCAGTGGCGTGATGATGTCGCTGTAGCTGGGATTGATGTTGCCCACATCATATTCGGGGTCTTCGGATTTCGGGTCCAGCCCCAGCGCCGCCAGAAAGTCGCGCAGCAGGTCGCCTTCGACCATGTCCTCGCGTTCGAAGATGCGCACATCGACATTGCCTTCGCCGACCACGCTTTCCCAGCCTTCGATGACCTTATCCCAGTGGCCGATACGCATCATGCCTTTGATGACCCAGGCGTGGAAATCGGTTTCCAGCTTAGAATGCCACTGCTGCCAGGCCGAGGTCAGCAGATCGTCCTGACGACGGATATACAAAACGACCCGAGCGTCAAAATCGTCCAGCAGCCCCTGAAAATGGCTGTGGTTGTCCAGGTTCGACAGATTCTCGGCCGATACCAGAACGGTCTGGCCCTCTTCGGGATCATCGCGCAAGGATGCGAGCGTTTCGCGCAGCCGGGTATTATCGGCTTCGTTCATCAGGTTCTGAAAGGCAAACACATGTTCGCCGGTGACCTTGGTGCCCAACCCCAGCAACCCGTCGGGAATGACAAACCCCTGCTCGGCAAAGAAATCCCGGTTGGCCCTCATGAAAGCCTGAATCGCCGAAGATCCGGTTTTGGATGCCCCGATGTGAAGAACGATTTTACGACGCATAGACAAAACCTTTGACAAAATTCCCGGACTGGTCGTTTTCAGCTGTGTTGATGTCTGATGCGCCCTGATTTTTCAAGGCGCTAATCCGCGCAGAACAACCAGTCATTGCGCCAGCCACCAATCCGCCGTGCGTTGCAGCCCGTCGGCCATGCTGATCTGCGGCGCCCAACCCAGCGTGGCGCGGGCACGGCTGGTATCCAGCACGTTGCGTTCCACATCAATGGCACGGCCCGGTTTAAACTCCACCGGCACCTTGCGCCCCAGCGCAGTCTCGGTCTGCTCCAGCACATCCAGCAGCGATGTCGCCTGACCCGAGCCGATATTGACCACCTCGGGCGGGGCCCCGGTGATACAGGCGGCGACAAAGGCGCGGGCCACGTCCGAGACATGGATGAAATCCCGCTGAACCGAGCCATCGCCCCAGATCGGCATCGTCTTGCCGTTCATCGCGTGTTGCATGGCGGCGGCGATAAAGCCCTGATTGCGCAGCGCCCGCTGGCCTTCACCATAGGGGTTGGAAATCCGCAGGCTGACCGTGTCCATATCGCGCATCATACCAATGATGCGCAGGTAATGTTCGATCGACAGTTTCGACACACCATAGGCGTTGCGCGGCAGGGTGGCCATGTCCTCGTGCAGCGGATCTTGCGACGAATAACCGTAAACCGTGCCGCCAGACGACGAAAACAAAAACCGTTTCACCCCCTGGTCGTTGCAGATTTCGGCGGCCTTCACGCTGACCTGCACATGCGCCTTTACCTCGGACGATAGGTCGGTATTGGCCGAACCGGGCAAAGACGAATTGGCCAGGAAAATCACCATGTCGCAGCCCGACACCGCCGAGGCCACTAGCATGGCATCGGCCACCGACCCGATGACCTGATCGAGCTTGGAAAATTCCTCGGGGCCCGGTGCCATGTCCATCAGCGCCACCTCGGCGCCCGCGGCCACCAGCTGGCGCACCACATGGCGCCCGATGAACCCGTTTCCCCCCACCACAAGGATCCGGCTGTCTTTCAACGCTTCGCTCATGACCGCCCCCTTTGGCATCCTGTTTTATCCCGGGTCCTGCACCAAGGATGCAAGATATTTGCCATAGTCGTTATTGCCGAACTTGGCTGCCCGCGCCTTGAGCGCCTCGGCATCAATCCAGCCCTGGGTAAAGGCGATCTCGTCCGGGCTGCCGGTCTGCAGGCCCTGACGCTGTTCCAGTGTGCGCACGAAATTGCCCGCATCCAGAAGCGAGGCATGGGTGCCGGTGTCCAACCAGGCATAGCCCCGCCCCATGCGTCTGACGCTGAGCGCGCCTTCCTCCAGATAACTTTCCAGAAGCGAGGTGATCTCAAGCTCTCCACGCGCCGAAGGTTTGACCTTGCGGGCCCGGTCGGGGGCGCTGCCATCCAGGAAATACAGCCCGGTCACCGCATAGTTCGACGGCGGCACGGCAGGTTTTTCGATGACCTGGGTGACGTTGCCCCCGCTGTCAAAGGCCACCACGCCATAGCGTTCGGGATCTGCCACGTGATAGCCAAAGACGGTGCCGCCTTCGGTCTGGGAATCGGCTTCGGCCAGCATCTTGGGCAGGGCATGGCCGAAAAAGATATTGTCGCCTAGCACCATCGCGCTTGGCGCGCCATCCAGGAAATCCTCGGCCAGAAGATAGGCCTGGGCCAGCCCGTCGGGCGACGGTTGTTCGATATAGGTCAGTTCCAGCCCCCACTGGTTGCCATCGCCCAGAGTGCGCTGGAACTGATCCTGATCATGCGGCGTGGTGATCACCGCGATTTCGCGGATCCCCGCCAGCATCAGCGCGCTGAGCGGGTAATAGACCATCGGTTTGTCATAGACCGGCAGCAGCTGCTTGGACACGCCCAGCGTGATCGGATAAAGTCGGGTGCCGGAGCCACCAGCCAGAATGATGCCCTTGCGTCGGGTCATTGATAATGAACCTTTCGTGCCAAAATGCCTTGGGCATTCTCTAGCCTATCACGCCCAGCTGTGCCAGTGCCCGGGACAGATGCGCGGACCAGTCTGGCCGGGTTATGCCGAAAACCGTCTCGGTGGTAGAACAGTCCATCCTCGAATTCAGCGGACGTTGTGCCGGGGTGGGATAGTCTGACGTGGGAATACCGCTGACCGTCACCCGACGGCCCGCCTGGGCAAAGACTTCCTCGGCAAAGCCGCGCCAGCTGGTGTCGGGGGCGCCCGAGAAATGATACGTGCCAGATTTGCCGGGATCCAAGATCAGCTGATCGGTGATGCTCAGACAGGCGGCGGCGATGGCATCGGCGGGGGTCGGCCCGCCGATCTGATCCTCGACCACGTTCAGCGCGTCGCGGGTGTCAGACAGCCGCAGCGTCGTCTTCACGAAATTGGCGCCATGGGCGGAAAACACCCAGGACGTGCGCAGGATGGCATGGGCCCCACCGGCGGCGCGCACCGCCTCTTCGCCCTGCAGCTTGGTGCGGCCATAGGCGCCCAGAGGCGCGGTGGGGTGACCAGGGGAAAGCGGCCTGTCGCCCTGCCCGTCAAACACATAATCGGTCGAGATATGGACAAAGGGAATGCCCAGCTCTGCGCAGGCCCGCGCCATCGCCCCGGTCGCGGCGCCATTGACCGTGGCGGCCAGCGCCTCGTCCTCTTCGGCGCGATCAACAGCGGTATAGGCGGCGGCATTGATCACCGCGCGCGGGCGCAACGCCCGGATCGCCGCGGCGCAGGCGGCGGGATCCGACAGATCGGCCCGGTCGCGCCCCAGCGCTGTCACCGGGGCCTGAGCCTGCAACTCTGCCGCCACCTAGCCGGTGCGTCCGAATACAACAAGGTTCATGACACCTCCGGAACGCCGCATTGCGGCAATTTCAGCGTCAATCTTTCATCAACACCAGGCAAGGGCAACACCCTATCTGTCCGCCGCTACGGGCGGAACAGCAGTCCGTCGCTGCCCAGCCAGCGGCCATAAAGCGCGATGTCCCCGGCATAGATGCGGGCGGTCCGGGTCACCAGATCCGGATCGTAAAGCGCGCCATAGCCGGGCAGTCGGCCCGCCTGCTTGAGCGTCGACAGCTCCTGGATCGGCACATCGGCATAGCAGCGATCCTCCAGCGTCTCGAAGGCGTCGGTGCCGTGCCGGGTCAGCCCGCGCGCATCCACCAGTTCCAGCCCCGTCAGTTCGGTGATGCGGGCCCGGGCGGTGGCGAAATCCTCCATCGCCAGCACCTCGTCGTAGCGGTCATAGAGCAACAGGTCACCCTGTGGGCGCCAGTGCTGATCGGCGGCCAGAAGTACCGGTTTCTGCAGCGCGGTGACAAAGTCGCGGAAGGTAAAGCCATAGATGTCCAGACCCAGTCGGGTGGCCCGCTGCAGCGCCCAGAACGGCTGGCGGCGGTCGATGATCTTGTCCAGGAAGGCACTGGCAAGCCGACGGTAGGGACAGCGCAGGATCACCGGGGTCTGCGGCGCGGTCAGGATATCGCGCGGCGTGGCGGCCAGCATCCCGGTGTTCTCACCGATCCAGAGCCAGTCTTCCGGATCCGAGAGAAGCCCCGCGTCCAGCGCCAGGCTAAGCCGCAGCGTGGTGCAGGCGTTCTTGGGGATATAGGTAAAGACCGCGCCGGACCGCAGGTGCAGCAGCGCGTGTCGCGACGCCAGCCGCCAGGCCGGGTTCTGCGGCATCGGCCCGGGGCCGGTCAGGGCGGGGCGCAGCAGGCGACGGATCATGTGGCGGGCTCCTCCGACGGCAGAGGCAGCAGCGCAGCCCCCGGATCAATGGCATAGCCGAACCGGTCGTAATCCGCACGGTCCATGGCATGGATTTGCGCCAGGATGTCCGGGGTCAGGGTCACATCGCCGCCACGAGCGGTCTTGCCCGCCGCCTCGCGCCTTTCTTCCAGGCTGTGGCGCAGCGGGATTTCTCGCGGGCCGTTGGCATTGCCCAGCAGGTCATCGAACCAGTCGACCACGCCTTGCGTGCCCTCCTCCAGCCGGAACACGGTGGCGCCCTGGGGCACGATGTCGGTCATCGGACGGGCGTGATTGTCCAGATAGAACGGATCCGCCGCGCGCCGGGCGGGCAGCGCCGCGATCCAGTCGGAAAAGCCTTCGTTCGGGTCGATCTCTTCCTCGATGTCGCGCTGATACAGATAGACGCTGCGCAGCCGGGTCGCCGGGTGGCGCACCATGGTGAGCATGGCGTCAAAGAACACCGGCGGAAACATCCGACCCAGGGTCGCGGCGTCGATATGCTGGGGCGAGCTTCGGCTCCAGCGTTGCGGTTCGGGCAGGGATCTGTGCGACGGGTTCAGAAACGCCCGGGCCCGCTGTCCAAAGCGCCGGGTCAGATAGCCCTCGATCGCGGTGCCGGCGCATTTCGGCACATGGGCAAAATAGACGATACCACGCCCGGTGCGAATGATCGGCATCGGCTCAGCCTTGTCCGCTAGGTGCGCCATTCAGGCTGGCGGAAAATCGCGGGTCGTGCAGCACCGCCCTGCTGAGATGCCTGTCATGAGCGGGGTCGGGCAAGGCCTCGGGTGTCAGCGCCAGCGCGTACCAGGTCTGGCGCGGGTGATACCAGGGCAGGTCCCGGGCCCGCAGTCCCGCCATCCCGGCCAAAGCCTGCACCTGTTCCGGCGCAAAGGTGGTGCAGCCGGGATAGGTCCAGCCCGAGATTTCTTCGGCCATGTTGGGCGCGGCGTTTTCGGTATGGATAAAGGTGGCCAGCATCAGCCCGCGGCGCAATTGGTCAGGGCCTGGGTCACCAGTTCGGGGCCAGTATGGGAAAAGATCGACTGCGCCACGATAAAATCGAACCGCTCTCCGAAAACACCGGCCTCGAACCCGCTGCCATGATCAAAGCGTGGCGCCTTGAGCGCGATCAGCTCGGACCCCAGTTCGCGGTTGATCGCATCTTCGATCAGCCAGGCATTGGGGTCGATCCCACAGTAATGTACGCGCGCCAGATACAGCATCAGGAACCGCCCGGCGCGAAGCGAGCCACAGCCCAGATCCAGCAATTTGTGACGTTCCTGAAGCCCCAGCGCGGTCAACAGACTGAACTGCGTGGCGCCCATGAAATCCCACTGCCCGCCCGGACCGACATAGGCGCGGTAATACTCGTACCCCGGCGGCAGGCGGGCCGCCTCGGGGTTGGGTAAATCGCGGGTGCTCATGCCTTGGTGCCCAGGCGCTGGCCCACGCCGGCGCGGTCCTGCAGCGGCTGCCACCAATCGGCGTTGTTCAGATACCAGTCCACGGTCTTGCGCAGGCCTTCCTCGACCGTGGCGCTGGGCCGCCAGCCCAGCTCGTCACGGATCCGACTGGGGTCGATGGCATAGCGCGCGTCATGGCCCGGGCGATCGGTCACAAAGGTGATCTGATCAACATAAGACCCTTCAGCCTTGGGGCGCATCTCGTCCAGAATGCCGCACAAGGTCTGCACCAGCTCCAGATTGGTGCGTTCGTTTTCGCCACCGATATTGTAGGACCGGCCCAGTTCACCCTTTTCCACCACCAAAAGCAGCGCATCGGCGTGATCCTCGACGAACAGCCAGTCGCGGATATTGTCGCCCTTGCCATAGATCGGCAGCGGATTGCCAGCGATGGCATTGAGGATCACCACCGGGATCAGCTTTTCGGGGAAATGGTAGGGGCCGTAATTGTTCGAACAATTGGTCAACACCACCGGCAGGCCATAGGTTTCATGCCAGGCGCGCACCAGATGATCGGAACTGGCCTTGGACGCCGAATAGGGGCTGCGCGGATCATAGGATGTGTCTTCGGTGAACATCACCGACGGGTCAGCCGGTAGCGATCCGAACACCTCGTCGGTCGAGATGTGGTGAAAGCGGAACGCTTCGGGCCTGCCCTGCCCGACCCAATAGGCGCGCGCGGCTTCCAGCATGTTATAGGTGCCGGTGATGTTGGTTTCGATGAAATCGCCGGGCCCGTCGATCGACCGGTCGACATGGGATTCAGCTGCCAAATGCATCACCGCATCGGGACGATGAACGGCAAAGACCCGGTCCAGCGCGGCGCGGTCGCGGATGTCGGCCTGTTCAAAGGCATAGTTCGTGCTGTCGGCCACCGACGCCACATTTTCCAGACAGGCGGCATAGGTCAGCGCATCAAGATTGATCACCTCGTGCCCGCGCGCCACCGCCAACCGCACCACGGCCGAGCCGATAAACCCGGCGCCGCCGGTCACAAGAAGCTTCATGACAATTATCCTTCGTAGGTAAAGGGGGTGTCGAACTCTTTCAGCTGTCACATCCCGTGAGCTGGTATGGAATTTTCTTGAACAGCTGGGGTTTGAGTCTGTGCCAGTCTTTCATGGCTTGCAAGGGGGTCCTGCTGCCCAACACGGATTGGGGTAGCTGCTGATTGTAGAGCCAGACGTAGCGCAGGATCGTCTGTTCGAGGTCTCCACAAGATTTGAAGTGATGGCCTTGTAGGACGTCTTCTATCCGACCGTTGAAGCGCTCCACCATGCCGTTGGTCTGCGGTGACTTGGGTGGTGTCAGGCGATGGTCGATGTCAAGCTCGGCACACAGCTTGTCGAATTCGTGGTTTCCAGTTGGCGCACGTTTGCGCAGACCAAACAGGCGGTCCGTGAACTCTTTGCCATTGTCGGTCAGGATCGTTCGGATCTTGAGAGGGCAAGCACGCTCAAGATCCCGCAGGAAACGCCTGGCGTTTGCGGCAGATTTTGCTGAGAAAATGCGGACAAAGACCCATCTGGTGGCGCGATCGATGGCCACGAAGAGATAGCGTCGGCCGGTCTGGCCTTTCATCTGCGGCAGGTACTTCACGTCGATATGGATGTAGCCCGGCTCATAGGCTTTGAAGGCGCTGTGCTTCGGCTTGGGTGCCGTCTCTTTCAAGTCGCGCAGGTTGCCCACGCCGTGCCGTTTCAAGCAGCGCCCAAGCCCTGATCGCGATACCTTCGGGTTGATGAATTCCCGTGTCACCGCGAGCAAATCGTCCAGAGGGAGCAACAGGGTGCGGCGCAGGATGACCACGATCGCTTCTTGTGCAGGCGTGGGAGAGTGTCAGATCTTTTGTGTATGACCGATCCGGGCCATGCTTCACCGAAAGGAAGCATGCATGACGATCTCCAAGGAACTGCTGGACGAACTTCTGAAGGGCGTGGAGCGCCCTGAGGACCTGCTCGGTGACACCGGGCTAATGAAAGAGCTGAAGATCAAGCTCATGGAACGGATGCTCGGTGCCGAGCTGACCGCGCACCTTGGCTATGAAGAGGGCGAGAGCGCACCGCCCGGCCAAACCAATCGCCGCAACGGCACATCGGCCAAGCTTCTCAAAGGGCAGGATGGGGAACTGCCGGTGGCGATCCCCCGTGACCGGGACAGCAGCTTCGAGCCGAAACTGGTGAAGAAGGGCCAGACCAGGATCGACGGCATGGATGACAAGATCGTCGGCCTCTACGCCGCCGGCCTGACGGTGCGGGACATTCAGGCACATCTGCTCGACCTCTACGGCCTGAAGGTCTCGCACGACCTGATCAGCCGTGGCGAGCCATTGATGCGCCATTGGTTCAAGCACAATGGCGAGCGACGCTGTCCTGGATGAGGTCCGGGAATGGCAGAGCCGGGCACTGGAGCGGATGTATCCCATCGTGCTCTTCGACGCGCTGCGGGTGAAGATCCGCGATGCCGATAGCCGGACGGTCAAGAACAAGGCCGTATACGTCGCCCTCGGCGTCACCCGGGATGGCCAGCGTGAGGTGCTGGGCTTGTGGATCGCCGAGAACGAAGGTGCAAAATTTTGGCTCTCGGTGATGAACGAGCTGAAGAACCGGGGCGTCCAGGACATCCTGATCGCCGTCGTGGACGGGCTCAAGGGCTTTCCCGAGGCGATCACGGCAGCCTTTCCGGACGCCATGGTCCAGACCTGCATCGTGCATCTGGTGCGCCACAGCCTGAACTTCTGCTCCTGGAAGGACCGCAAGATCGTGGCCGCCGATCTACGCCGGATTTATAGCGCCCCGACCGCTGATATGGCTGAGGCGGAGCTCGATGCCTTCGAGGAAAAATGGGCCGGGAAATACGCCTCCATCGCCCCGGCCTGGCGGCGGGCGTGGCAGGAGGTCATTCCGTTCTTTGGCTTCGATCCGGCGATCCGCAAGATCATCTACACAACCAACACCATCGAAAGCCTGAACCGCGTGATCCGGAAATCCATCAAGACTCGGGGTTCCTTCCCAACCGATGAGGCCGCCAACAAGCTGATCTACCTCGCCATCCGCAACTTCGAGAAGGACGGCCGAAATGTCAGGGAATGGTTTGCGGCCCGAAACCAGTTCGCCATAATGTTCGGCGAGCGCTTCGACGCTTGAGTATCTGAAACCGCATGGCCAGGGGCAGATACACAGAGTTCAGGACACTCCCAGGCGTGAGTGTGGTCTGCAGCCGATGGGCGTATGACTGCGATCTTCTACACTGTCGCGGTGACGCCACTTGTACACCGTTTGCTCTGTCACCCCATGACGCTCGGCAAGCATCCAGGCCGGCTCGGTACTCGCTTGTATCTCCGCTCGAATCTTCGGGGTTGTGGTCGCCTCGCTATGTAGTCGAACAATCATCTATGCCTCCGTCTCGCAGCTCCTCAAGAACCGAACGTGCCATGAAAAGCGCCGATCGGCGAGGATCTATGTGATCATCCAGGACGGAACAACTAGTGTTCCCCACCTGACATAGGATTCCCATTGGCGGCGTGACGTGTCATAGTGGGGCATGAGACGCGATGACATCTGCCTTTACCTGAGCCCCGAAGACCGCGCTGAACTGCAGTCCCTCGCGCGTGCCGCCTTTGCCCCGCGAGACGCGCCTGAAGGTGATCGCCAAAACGGTGCAGGAAAGCCCGCCCAATGCCACCCATTGGAGCCGCGCGCTGATGGCTGAGGCGATGAGTATTTCGCCTTCGAGCGTGGGCCGGATCTGGGCTGACGCAGGTCTGAAACCGCATCTGTCGAAGAGTTTCAAGGTCTCGAATGACCCGGCCTTTAAGCAGAAAGTCACTGATATCGTGGGGCTTTACCTCGATCCGCCGGAACGGGCCGTGGTGCTCTGCGTGGACGAGAAATCCCAGATACAGGCGCTGGACCGGACCCAGCCGGGACTGCCGCTCAAAAAGGGTCGCGCGCAGACCATGACCCACGATTACAAGCGCCACGGCACGACCACGCTGTTTGCGGCGCTTGATGTCAAGTCGGGCCTGGTCATCGGCGATTGCATGCCGCGCCACCGCGCGAAGGAGTTTCTGAAATTCCTGCGCAAGATTGACCGCGCCGTTCAGGGCGAGCGCGACGTGCATCTGGTGCTTGATAACTATGCCACACATAAGACACCGGAAGTGAGGGCATGGCTGGAAAAACATCCACGCTTCAAGCTGCATTTCACGCCGACCAGCGCGTCGTGGCTGAACCTGGTGGAACGGTTCTTCGCCGAGATCACCGCGCGACGCATCCGCCGTCGCAGCTATTCAAGCGTCGATGACTTGGAGGCAGCCATCTACGACTACCTGCTATGCCACAATACCAAGCCAAAGCCCTTCGTATGGAGCAAAACAGCCGACTATATCATCGCCCGCGAGCGCCGCGCCCTGAACGCACTCGATGAAATTAGGGGAAACAGGTAAGATGCGTCAGACTCGGAACACTAGCCAGCTTTTGGATGAATCGGAGAAGCGATTACGCCATTGAGCAACAGAACTGCAACCATGCAGTCGTATATCTCGACTTGGGGGTCACCGGAGATTGCCTCTGGTAACGAAGTAAGCGATATGGGATCGAGCTTCAGATC
The DNA here is from genome assembly GCA_965660085.1 of uncultured Paracoccaceae bacterium. GTDB lineage: Bacteria > Pseudomonadota > Alphaproteobacteria > Rhodobacterales > Rhodobacteraceae > CBFHYV01. The sequence continues at coordinate 3,741 of CBFHYV010000039.1, read as the reverse complement.
GAAACCACATCTGCCATTGCCGAAACCAGCCGCTTCAACGTCTGGGCGATAAATATCGGCTACCAATCTTCTGGCCACGACACAGCCGTCAATCAGAACATCAAGCTCCAGCGGCACGTCTTGGCCGGGCTTCCATACCCAACCAGAGATTTGCAACCAACTGACGATATCAAGATGGCCTTGGTATCCTTGTGCTTCAACCATAACCTTAATGTCCTGGCAGTTGGTACGACTCTTCTTGAACAGCTTGCGCCAGTCCTTCATCGCCTGCAATGGCAACTTGCTGAAGAACGTCTGAAAAACCTCCCTTTGAGCGGCTTTCGGTAGACTGTAGGGGACCATGAAGGATGCCCGTCTATGCCCAAGCAGCCCGCCTTTTCCGGCCTCCGCCATGCGATGAAGAAGAAGCAGACCCGGCGGGAGAAGTTCCTCGCTGAGATGGAGGCGATGGCGCTGACGACCTTTGACCAAGGAGATCAACCATGACCAAGGACAGCCTATCAGAGACCGCGGCGCTGCGCGCGCTTTTGTCGGAGACGTCGAACACGCACCTGCTCGCCGAGATGCTCGGGTTCGTCGCCGACCGTCTCATGGCACTGGACGTCGACCAGCTCTGCGGCGCCGGCGCACACGAGCGCAGCGACGACCGTGTGAACCGTCGGAAAGGTTACCGGTCCAGAGCCTGGGAAACCCGCGCCGAGAGGGTCGACGTGAAGATCCCGAAGCTGCGCAAGGGCACCTACTTCCCGGAGTTCCTGGAGCCCCGCAGGGCGGCGGAGAAGGCCATGACGGCGGTCATTCAGGAAGCCTACGTTCAGGGGCTGTCGACCCGCTCAGTGGACGATCTGGTCAAGGCGATGGGCATGACCGGTGTGTCGAAAAGCCAGGTCTCGCGGCTCTGCGGCGAGATCGACGAAAGAGTCGACGCGTTTCTGGGCCGGCCCCTTGAAGGCGAATGGCCCTACCTCTGGCTCGACGCCACCTACATCAAGGTGCGCCGCGGCGGCCGGATCGTCAGCGTCGCGGCCATAGTGGCCGTCGCGGTCAACCTGGATGGCCGCCGCGAGGTTCTGGGCATCGCCGTCCAGCCCAGCGAGGCAGAGTGTTAGTGGCAGCCGTATTCTCCCCAAAAGTGGCAACTGAAATTTCCCCAGCCGTGAGCGGCAGAGCCAATTCCAAACTTCGAATATTTGGAATTGGCGCTGTCGCGGGAAGCAGGCCTGATGCTCTGATTGAAGCGAGACAGGGGCAGTCAGGTGAAAGGATTGAGGGAGATCGTTTTGATCCACGATTTACGAAGGCAAGGGCTGAGCATCTCGGCCATTGCGCGCAAGGTTGGTTGTGACCGCAAGACTGTGCGTAAATATCTCGAACAGGGGCTTGAGGTTCCGAACTATGGCCCGCGCCCGTTGCAGGGCAGCTTTCTGGACCCGTACCGGGACTATCTGACGGAGCGTGTTCGTGCATTCCCCGATCTGTCCGGGCGGCGTCTTCTGCGCGAGATCAAGTCGATGGGCTATGAAGGCAGCTATTCGACGCTAAAGCCCTTTCTGCGCGAGCTGCGCCCTGCTCGGCGCGCGTCTTTCGCGGTTCGGTTTGAGACGCCGCCGGGCAAACAGGCGCAGGTGGACTTCGCCGAATTCAAAGTTGAGTTCACGGATGAGCCCGGGGTTGTCCGCAAGGTCTGGCTGTTCAGCCTGGTTCTTGGCCATTCCCGCTGGCTTTGGGGCCGCTTTGTGTCCAGCCAGAACTTGCAGACGGTGATGCGCTGCCACATCGCCGCGTTTGACGCGATGGGCGGTGCGCCGGAAGAGATCCTCTATGACCGGATGAAAACGGCTGTAATTGGGGAAGATGACGCGGGCATCGTCACCTACAACACCTCGCTCGTGGCGCTTCTGAACCACTACGGCTGCGCGCCCAAAGCCTGCAAGCCCTACCGTGCGCAGACGAAGGGCAAGGTTGAAAGGCCATTCCGCTACATCCGCCAGGATTTCTTTCTGGCGAGGACCTTCCGCAACATCGACGATCTGAATGCGCAGTTTGATGCGTGGCGGTGCGAGATCGCCAATCCACGGGTCCACGCCACCACAGAGCGGGTTGTGGACGAGGCTTTCGCCGAAGAAAAACCGGCGCTCAAACCGCTCCCCCCAATCCCCTACAGCGCGGTGTTGACGGTGGAACGGCGGGTCAGCCATGACGGCATGGTCTCGGTGGATGGCAACTATTACTCAGTGCCGGACACGACGCGGAAACGCACTGTCGAGGTGCAAAACCATGTCGACGAGATACGCATCTTCGAGGACGGCACCTGCATCGCTCGTCACCCTGTTCTGGAAGGGCGCAATCAGCGCCGAGTTGACCCTGCGCATCGCAAAGCCCCGCCGCCACGGACCATGGCGCAAAGGCCAATGGGCGTGCCGCAACGATCCTTGGCTTTCTATGATGCGGTCGGGCAGCGCCTGGCCGCAGGAGGTGCCCGATGACCGAGACACTCGACCGGATCCGCGGCGCGCTTGTCGGTCTGAAGATGCCGCGTGCCTTGGAAGCATTGGATCACACGATGCAGAAGCTGGAACAGGGCGAGATCACCGGGATTGAGGCGCTGGATGCGCTTCTGAGCGAGGAATACGCCACGCGTGAAACCCGCCGCATCGATGTCGCGCTCAAGACGGCCAAGCTGATGCCAATCAAAACGCTGGAAGGGTTCGACTTCTCGTTCCAGCCTTCGCTGGATCGGGAACGGATCGCCGCGCTCGCCCAGCTTGACTTCATTCGCAGGGCAGAAGTGGTTCACTTTCTTGGTCCGCCCGGCACTGGCAAATCCCATCTGGCGACAGCTCTGGGCGTTGCTGGGGTGAAGGCCGGAAAGCAGGTCTACCGCGCCACATTGGCCGAGCTGATCGAAGCCCTGGTCAAAGCCGAACGCGAAGGCAGGCTCGCTGAAAAAATCCGGTTCTACGCACGTCCATCACTACTGATCGTGGACGAGATCGGCTATCTGCCCATCACCCAGGGCGGCGCGAACCTATTCTTCCAACTGGTCAACGCACGCTACGAAAAAGGTGCAATGATCCTGACTTCGAACAGGGGCTTCGCCGAATGGGGAGACGTCTTTGGTGATCCCGTCGTTGCAACAGCCCTATTGGACCGCCTGTTGCACCACGCTGTCGTCGTGCAGATCGAAGGCGCCAGCTATCGCCTCCGTGGCCACACGGATCTGATCCCAGAACACACGCGCACAAACGCGCCAATCACGCCGCCGCCGCCGCCAAAGCGGCGCGGCCGCCCACCAAAGAATGGACCTGAAAGTCACTGAACCGGCTGACAACCGAACCCGCCAAACTGGGGAATTTTGACCTGCCCATTTTGGGGAAATTTGAGATGCCATTGACAGCAGAGGTCTTCTGGGACGAGTTCCTCCGCTCTCTCGCAGATCGCGGGCTGCGCGGAACCCGCCTGATCATAGCGGACGACCACAAGGGACTGAAGGCCGCCGCGGCCAAGGTGCTCGGAGCGACCGTCCAGCGCTGCCGCGTCCACTTCATGCGCAACGCGCTCGCCTGCGTCGGCAAGAAGGACCGCCCGATCGTCACCGCGGCGCTCACAACCGCCTTCGACCAGGACACGCTCGAAGCGTCGAAAGAGCACTGGGCAAAGCTGATCGATGCATTTGCGCCCCGCCATGAAAAGCTCGCCGAACTGATGCGCCGCGCCGAGGATGATGTCTTGGCCTACAAG
>CBFHYV010000038.1:0-15927 GCA_965660085.1 uncultured Paracoccaceae bacterium | reverse complement strand
CCGAGGCCGCGCCGCAGCCGCGCGGGCAGGTTCTGGCCACGGTGCTGGCGCTGACCTGGCTGAACCCGCATGTCTATCTGGATACCGTGGTGCTGATCGGCTCGGTCTCTGCGCAATATGCCGCGCCGCTCAGCTTCTGGTTCGGATCTGCGCTGGCGTCGCTGAGCTTCTTCACCGCGCTTGGCTATGGTGCGCGGCTGCTGCGGCCGGTCTTCGCCGCGCCACGCGCCTGGCAGGTGATGGAGGCCGGCGTGGGTCTGCTGATGTGGGGGATCGCGGCGTCGCTGCTGCTGTAGCCGCTTGCATCCCGCCGCCGGGCGCGGTTCACTCGCGCGCATGTCTCAAACTGCGCAACGGCCCGTTTCGGGCATCATCTGGATGATCGTGACGGGCCTGTGCTTTGTTGCGGTGACGGCGTTGGTCAAACTTCTGGGCGGGCGCATTCCCGCGGCAGAGGCCGCCTTCCTGCGCTATGCGCTGGGGCTGGTGTTTCTGCTGCCGCTGTGGCGGGAGCTGGCCGCGCTGCGCATGACGCGGCGGCAATGGATGCTGTCTGGCGCGCGGGGCGTGGCCCATACCGGCGGGGTGGTGCTGTGGTTCTATGCCATGTCCCGCATTCCCATCGCCGAGGTCACGGCGATGAACTACCTCAACCCCGTCTATGTCACGCTGCTGGCGGCGCTGCTGTTGGGGGAACGGTTGGCGGCGCGCCGGTTGCTGGCCATTGCCGCGGCGCTGGCGGGGGCGCTGCTGATCCTGCGGCCGGGGTTTCGGGAACTGGACGCGGGCCATTTCGCCATGCTGTTCACGGCGGTGTTCTTCGCCGGATCCTACCTGATTGCCAAGATCATGTCCGGCGAACAAAGCGCAACCGTGGTTGTGGCGATCCTGTCAATCACCGTGACCATCGGGCTGGCGCCGCTGGCGATGATGGATTGGGTGACGCCCGGGCCCTGGGACCTGGCGGTGCTGTTCGGCGTGGCCTGTTTCGCCACCTTCGGCCATTACAGCATGACCCGCGCCTTTGCCGCTGCGCCGGTCAGCGTGACGCAGCCTGTGACCTTCCTGCAACTGGTGTGGTCCGTTGCCGTGGGGGTGGTGTTCTTTGGCGAGGGCGTGGATGTCTGGGTGATCTCGGGCGGGGCGCTGATCGTGGCGGCGGTCAGCTTCATCTCCTGGCGGGAGGCGGTGCTGCGCCGCCGCGTCACCCCGCCGCCAGAGGCCGCCAAGACCGGCGCGACCCTGTCCCGCGACTAGCCCCCGCAAGTGTCACCCCGCATCCGGGCGCCGAAGAAAACCGCATATTTGCATGGGATTGCCGGTAAATCTTGACCCGGATCAAAGCCGGGCGGGGCGACTCTTCTTATCCTGAGATCAGACAATAAGAAGGAGGTTCATTTCATGTCCCATACCCCGCATGTGCTTCACGCCGAATTCCCGGATCTGTCTGACCGCATTGTTGAGCTGAAGGCGCGCGATGCCCGGTTTGCCCGGCTGATGGACGAATATCATGAGGTCAACCGCGCCGTGCACCGCGCTGAGGCGCATGTCGAACCTGTCGCGCATCACGCCGAGGTCGAGATGCGCAAACAGCGCGCGGCCTTGAAGGATGAGCTGTATCGGATGCTGACCGTCGCGGCATAGCCGCCAGACACTTGGCCGCAGAACAGTGGGCACCCCTTCGGGGGGTGCCTTTTTGTTTGGCCCGCCGCACGCGCCTACTGCACCTCATAGGGCAGGGTATCACGCCGGTCGGCAGGGATCGTCAGGCGCCGTTCCAGCGGCGGGATCGAGCGTTGGTGGCAGCGCGGGCGTTCACAGATCCGGCAGGAAATGCCGATCGGCTCATAGGCGCCGTCGCGGGACACATCCAGCCCGTCGGCATAGACCAGCGCCGCGGCGTGGCGCACCTCGCACCCCAGGGCGATGGCATAGCGGCGCACGGGCGCGCCGAAATGCCCGCCCGGTTTGCTGACATCGCGCGCCAAGCTGATATAGCGCACGCCGTCCGGTGTTTCGGCCAGCTGCCGCAGGAATTGCCCCGGTGTCTCAAAGGCGCGGTGGACGTTCCACAATGGGCACGCCCCGCCAAAGCGCGCGAATTGCAGCCGCGTGGCCGAATGCCGCTTGGTGATGGTGCCGGCCTGGTCCACCCGCACAAAGAAGAACGGCACGCCCTTGGCCCCCGGCCGTTGCAGCGTGGACAGCCGATGCGCCACCTGTTCGATGGAGGCGCCGAAGCGCGCGGCCAGCAGTTCCAGATCATGCCGCGTGTCCTGCGCCGCGTTCAGGAAGGCGCGGTAGGGCATCAGCACCGCGCCCGCAAAGTAATTGGCCAGCCCGATCTTGGCGATGGCGCGCGCGGCGTCCGACTGAAACCGCGCCAGATCCAGCGTGGCCTCCAGCAGCGGGTCCTGATCCAGCAGCGCGGCCTGCAGCAGCATCTGGAAACTGCGCGTCTCCGGCGGGGAAAGGGCCGACAGCGTCAGCACCCCGCCCGCGGCATCATATTGGCGCAGGCTGTCACAATCGGCAAGCACCACGCGCAGGCCTTTGGATTCCAGGTGGCGGATGATGGCGCGATGCGTGTCCGGCCCATCCAGGTTCGAGGCAAAGCGTTCCGCCGCGCGATCCACCGCATCGATGTAATTGTCACAATAATGGAAGAAGTCGCGCACCTCCTCCCAGGGGCTGGGCTGCAGCTTGGTGCCCTCGCGGCCCAGGGCCTCGTCCAGGGAGGCCAGGCGTTCATGGGTCTGGCGATAGGCGCGGTGCAGTTCCAGAAAGGCGCGCGCCAGGGCCGGCGCGTTGGAGGCCGTCAGCCGCAGGTCCGCCAGCGGTGGCGCACCATCGGCAAAGATCGGGTCTGCCAGCGCCTCTCGCATGTCGGTGACAAGGCGTTCGGCATCGGAATGGCCCAGTTCCGTGACATCCTGGCCGAACTCCCGCGCCAGGGCCAGCACCACCGTGGTGCTGACGGGGCGGTTGTTGTTTTCCATCTGATTCAGATAGGGCAGGGACACGCCCAGCTTGGCGGCGAAATCCTTTTGCGTCAGGCCCAGGCGCGTGCGGATGTCGCGCAGCTTGGCCCCGGCATACAGCTTCTGTGGCGGCATGTTTTGCACCTTCGCAGTCTATGTGCGCAGGTTTGCAAATTTATGGGCAACAGTCCAGCCCGGGGCAGCGGCCCGTCAGGCCGTATCCAGCCCGCCCAGCCGTTTGGTGCGCAGCATCACCAGGATGATCGCGCCCAGCCCCGCCACCGATGTGGCCAGCATGATCCACAGCAGCGGCCAGGCTCCATTGCCCAGCGGCAGCAAGGCCCCCGCCAGCACCGACAGCGCCGCACCACCGCCGATCATGATGGCCCCGCCCAGCCCGGAGGCCGTGCCCGCCAGATGCGGCCGGACCGAGAGCGACCCTGCCGTTGCATTGGGGATGGTCATGCCATTGCCCAGCCCCACCAGCGTCATGAAGCCGAAGAAGGTCAGCGCCGAGCCCGCCCCCGCGGCGAACACCAGCATGGAGGCGACGATGCCGCTGCAATTCACGATGGCGCCGATGAACACCATGCGGTTGACGCCCACCCGCACCGAAAACCGCCCCGAAATGCCGTTGCCGATGAAATAGCCGATGGCCGGCACGCCAAAGAACAGGCCCAGTTCGGATTGATCCAGCCCGAAAACCGTGCTGCCCACATAAGGCGCGCCGCCCACATAGGCAAAGAACGCCCCGGAGGACAGGCCCGCCGCCAGCGCATAGCCCCAGAAGCGCGGCGAGGTCAGTAGCTCGGGGTATTCGCGGAACTGCTGGACAAAGCTCAGCCCGCGGCTGGTGCCGGTTTCCCCCAGATCAAACCAGCACAGCGCGAACATCCCCGCGCCCAGGGCCAGCAACAGCCAGAAGCTCGCCTGCCAGCCAAAGACCTCGCCCAGGGCGCCGCCGATGGCCGGGCCGATCATGGGCACCACGGCCATGCCCATGGTCACGTAGCCGATTTTCGAGGCCGCCTCGCTCTCGGCCACGGTATCGCGGACGACGGCGCGGGACAGCACCATGGCGGTGACGACGGCCGCCTGGAACATGCGGAAGATCAGGAACACCACCACATCCGTGGCCAGCACGCAGCCCACCGTGGCCAGCGTGAAGATCCCCAGCCCGCCCAGGATCACCGGGCGGCGGCCCAGCTTGTCCGACAGCGGGCCAACGAACAGCTGAATGCCCGCGTTCATCCCCAGATAGACGGAGATCGACAGTTGCATCATCTGGTAATCGGTCTGGAAGGCCTCTGCCATGGCAGGCATGGAGGGCACAAAAATGTTCATCGCCAAGGCCGATATGCCGGCCAGCAGGATGAGCGTCAGGATGTGGGGCGGTGTGCGGCGGTCAAGAAAGACCACCGGGGGAAAGCTTCTCATGCCCGGACGCTACGCCCGCCCGCAGGGGTTGTCCAGAAGTGACGGCGCGTCCCGCTCGGGGCTTATTTGCAATGTTGCATTTAGCGAATACAGTTGTTTTCAGGGTTTGCAAATTTGCGGAATTTTCCTTGAGGCTTGCCGCCCGCCCTGTATCTTCACGCCAAATTCGAGAGGGACCCGACCATGAAAGATATCCTGCAGGAACTGGAAACCCGCCGCGCCGATGCTCGTCTTGGCGGGGGTGAGGCCCGGATCGAACGCCAGCATGGCAATGGCAAGCTGACCGCGCGCGAACGGATCGAACTGTTGCTCGATGAGGGTAGCTTTGAAGAATATGACATGTTCGTCACCCATCGCTGCACTGACTTCGGTATGGAAAAAACCCGGCCCTCCGGCGATGGCGTGGTCACGGGCTGGGGCACGGTGAATGGCCGCATGGTCTATGTGTTCAGCCAGGATTTCACGGTTCTGGGCGGCTCCGTTTCGGCCACCCATGCGCAGAAGATCTGCAAGATCATGGACATGGCCGTGCAGAACGGCGCGCCCGTCATCGGGCTGAACGATTCCGGCGGCGCCCGCATCCAGGAAGGCGTGGACAGCCTTGCGGGCTACGGCGAAGTGTTCCAGCGCAATATCATGGCCTCCGGCGTGGTGCCGCAGATCTCCGTCATCATGGGCCCCTGCGCGGGCGGCGCGGTCTACAGCCCGGCGATGACGGATTTCATCTTCATGGTGCGCGACAGCTCCTACATGTTCGTGACCGGGCCTGACGTGGTGAAGACGGTTACAAATGAGGTCGTCACGGCCGAGGAGTTGGGCGGTGCCGGCACCCATACCAAGAAAAGCTCCGTCGCCGACGGCGCCTATGACAATGACGTGGAGGCCCTGGCCGAGGTCCGCCGCTTGGTGGATTTCCTGCCGCTGCACAACCGGGAAAAGCCGCCCGTGCGCCCCTTCTTCGATGAGGTTGACCGGATCGAGACCAGCCTTGACACGCTGATCCCCGAAAACCCCAACCAGCCCTATGACATGAAGGAACTGATCACGAAGATCGCCGATGAGGGCGATTTCTTCGAGATCCAGCGTGATTTCGCGGGCAATATTGTCACCGGCTTCATCCGCCTTGAGGGGCAGACCGTGGGCGTTGTGGCCAACCAGCCCATGGTGCTGGCCGGGGTGCTGGACATTGACAGCTCTCGCAAGGCGGCGCGGTTCGTGCGGTTCTGCGATGCGTTTGAAATCCCGATCCTGACGCTGGTGGATGTGCCGGGCTTCCTGCCGGGCACCAGCCAGGAATATGACGGGGTCATCAAGCATGGCGCCAAGCTGCTGTTTGCCTATGGCGAAGCCACCGTGCCGAAGGTGACGGTGATCACCCGCAAGGCCTATGGCGGCGCCTATGTGGTGATGGCCTCCAAGCATCTGCGCGCAGATGTGAATTACGCCTGGCCGACCTCGCAGATCGCGGTGATGGGCGCCAAGGGCGCGGCCGAGATCATCCACCGCGCGGACCTGGGCAGCCCGGACAAGATCGCCGCCCATGCCGCGGAATATGAGGACCGCTTTGCCAACCCCTTCGTGGCGGCAGAGCGTGGCTTCGTGGATGAGGTGATCCAGCCACGGTCCACCCGTCGGCGTGTGGCGCGGGCCTTTGCCGCGCTGCGCAAGAAAAGCCAGGCCATGCCGTGGAAAAAGCACGACAACATCCCGCTGTAAGGCCGGGCCAGGGCGTGGGGACCATGCGCGATGAGCGATATTTCAGGGCAGGGCGCGGCGCAATGGCCGCAGCCGTGCTGCCCCACACGGCGCAACGGCTGGTTCCAGGCGCAGGCGCCGGGGCGGCTGGTGCTGGCGCGGCACTGGCCGGCGCGGTTCGATTTCATGGTCGAACTGCACCTGCCCTGCGCGCCCGGCGCCTTGCGCCTTGGCCGACTGGCGCGGCAGGTCCGGCAGGATCTGTGGCGCGCGCTAAGGGACTTGCGCGGTTTTTCCCCTGTGATACAGATTGTCGCGCAGGAGGAGGGGGTGCTGCTGCAGGCAGGGGGCCGTTTGGCCACCACAGCCATGGCACGGCACGCAACCCATATCGCAACACTGTCCCTGTCAGATCCGGCGCGTCAGGCCCGGTGGCTGGCATGGGCGGGCAGGGCGCGGTGATGGGTCTGAATGTCTCCGTTTCTCCCCGGGCTGCGGTCCGGGTGTGTGCAGCCCCGGCGGGAGGAGCCTCGTCAGAGGGCCGGGGCTGCCACCGTTTTCCCGCCTTGGATGTTGATTGCGCAACCCGGATCAAGGGGGCTTTGCCATGCTGAAACACCGCGGTTTTCCGGGCCGTCTGCGGGGCACGGATTTTCAATTCACCATCCGCCGGGCCAATCCGCGCGGGGTCACGCCCCTGGTGCGGCGCGACCGCTACCGGGACCGCAAGCCGGCCGACCGGCGCGCGGACAGCGCCTTTGTGGCCGCGCTCTGGACCCATTTCGGGACGGAGCCTTTCGCGCGGGGCAACCTGGACGCGGGGCGGCTGTCCTGGCTCTTCGGGCGCGAGGTGCTGCCCTATGACGACCCGTTCGATCCCGCCGATTACGATGCCCAGCTGATCCTGGACGAGGCCGCCGCCCGCGCGGCCTTCCCCGAGGCCTTTGAGCCAGAAGAAGACGACACCCCGCCGCCGCGGTGGGATGACGATGAGGAAGACTGGGACTGACCCTCGCCTCTGCCGACCCGACCCGCCGCGCCACCCGCGTGGGCGACGCCACCAAGAAAGGACAACAAGAGATGTTCGATAAGATCCTGATCGCCAACCGGGGGGAGATTGCCTGCCGCGTGATCAAGACCGCGCGCAAGATGGGCATCAAGACAGTCGCCGTCTATTCCGATGCCGACCGCCACGCGCTGCATGTGGAAATGGCCGATGAGGCGGTGCATATCGGCCCGCCGCCGGCCAACCAATCCTACATCGTGATTGACAAGATCATGGACGCCATCCGCCAGACCGGCGCGCAGGCCGTGCATCCGGGCTATGGCTTCCTGTCGGAAAACCCCAAATTCGCCAAGGCGCTGGAGGCCGCTGGCGTGGCCTTCATCGGCCCGCCCGTCAAGGCGATCGAGGCGATGGGCGACAAGATCACCTCCAAGAAGATCGCGGCCGAGGCCGGGGTCAGCACCGTGCCGGGCTATATGGGCCTGATCGAGGATGCCGAAGAGGCCGTGAAGATCAGCAACCAGGTCGGCTATCCGGTGATGATCAAGGCCAGCGCCGGCGGCGGCGGCAAGGGCATGCGCATTGCCTGGAACGATGACGAGGCGCGCGAGGGCTTCCAGAGCTCCAAGAACGAAGCCGCCAACAGCTTTGGCGATGACCGTATCTTCATCGAGAAATTCGTCACCCAGCCGCGCCATATCGAAATCCAGGTGCTGGCGGACAGCCACGGCAATGCCGTCTATCTGCATGAGCGTGAATGTTCCATCCAGCGCCGCAACCAGAAGGTGGTGGAAGAGGCCCCCAGCCCCTTCCTGGATGAGGCAACGCGCAAGGCGATGGGCGAACAGGCCGTGGCCCTGGCGCAGGCGGTGGGCTACACCAGCGCGGGCACGGTGGAATTCATCGTCGACGGTGACAAGAACTTCTACTTCCTGGAAATGAACACCCGCCTGCAGGTGGAACATCCGGTGACGGAGCTGATCACCGGCGTGGACCTGGTGGAGCAGATGATCCGCGTCGCCCATGGCGAAGCGCTGCCCTTCGCGCAGGATGAGCTGAAGATCAACGGCTGGGCCATTGAAAACCGGCTCTATGCCGAAGATCCCTACCGCAACTTCCTGCCCTCCATCGGGCGGCTGACGCGCTATCGCCCGCCGGTCGAAGGCCCGCTGGGCGCAGGCATCGTGCGCAACGATACCGGCGTGTTCGAGGGCGGCGAGATCAGCATGTATTATGACCCCATGATCGCCAAGCTGTGCACCTGGGCGCCGAGCCGCGGTGAGGCGATCGAGGCGCAGCGTTTGGCGCTGGACACCTTCGAGGTTGAGGGCATCGGCCACAACCTGCCCTTCCTGTCGGCGGTGATGGACCACCCCAAGTTCATCTCGGGCGACATGACCACGGCCTTCATCGCCGAGGAATATCCCGAAGGCTTCGATGGCGTCAGCCTGCCCGGCGATGAGCTGCGCCGCGTCGTGGCGGCTTGCGCCGCCATGCACCGCGTGGCTGAAATCCGCCGCGCGCGCATTTCCGGCCGGCTGGACAACCATGAACGCACCGTGGGCACGGATTGGGTCGTGGCCGCGCAGGGGGAGGATTTCAACGTCACCATCTCTGCCGACCCTCAGGGTGCCACAGTTGGCTTTGCCGATGGCGCCAGCCTGCGCGTCTCCGGCGCCTGGACGCCCGGTGACATGCTGGCGGACATGACGGTCGATGGCCGCGCGCTGGTGCTGAAGGTGGAAAAGGTCACCCAGGGCTTCCGCATCCGCACACGCGGCGCGGACCTGAAGGTGCATGTGCGCACCCCGCGCCAGGCCGAACTGGCCGCAAAGATGCCGGAACGTGTGGCCCCGGACACCTCCAAGCTGCTGCTGTGCCCGATGCCCGGTCTGATCGTGAAGGTGGATGTCGAGGTCGGCCAGGAAGTGCAGGAGGGGCAGGCGCTCTGCACCGTCGAGGCGATGAAGATGGAAAACATCCTGCGCGCCGAGAAGAAGGGCGTGGTGTCCAAGATCAACGCCGCCGCGGGCGACAGCCTTGCGGTGGACGACGTGATCATGGAATTCGAGTGAGCCTGAGGCCGCATATCGCGGCCGATGGGGGCGCCACTTGCGACGGTGGCGCGCCCTCAGGGCTGGGCGGCGCGGCGGTCGCGGATTTCCTGCTGGCGCATGGGCATCTTGTCGATCACGCGGCTCAGCTCTCGCACTTGCCAGGGCGAGGGTTTGCGCAGCTTGATCTGCCCGTCCTTGCCCACCAGCACCAGCGCAAAGCCGCGTGGGCGCAATTCCTGGCGCAGATCGCTGCGCGCGGCGGGGTCGGTATCGGTGATGACCACCACGTCCCGGTCACGCAACGCATCAAGTTCGTCCCGCAAGGCATTCATTTGCTGAACATATCTTGGGTCTGCAGGACTGTCGGCAAACACCAGCACCGGCCGGTGGGTCCAGCGATAGCTGTCCAGCGTGCCGGCCTGCGCGGCGGTCACGAAGATCTCGGGCGCCGGCGCATCGGCGGCGGCGGCCGGAAGGGTCATCAGCGCGCTGAGCGCGAGGGCAACAATCTGTTTCATACCCAAGCATATAGCGCGCCCATGCGCGTGGGCGAAGGGTCTGCCGCCCGGTGCGGCGCGAAAAATCATCATCACTTCCCCGTGCCCGCCCGCGCCAATCGCGGCGCCCGCGCGGCAGCAGAAAGGAACTTGCCATGAGCACTGACAACGATCGCTGGCGCGCGCTGGCCGAAAAGGAACTGCGCGGCCGCCCGGTTGAGGATCTGACGTGGAAGACGCTGGAAGGCATCGAGGTCAAGCCGCTGTATACCGAGGCCGATACCGAAAACCTGCCGCATCTGGGCAGCCTGCCGGGCGAGGAGCCCTTCACCCGCGGCGTCAAGGCCACGATGTATGCCGGCCGCCCCTGGACCATCCGCCAATATGCGGGCTTTTCCACCGCGGAGGACTCCAACGCCTTCTACCGCAAGGCGCTTGCGGCGGGGCAGCAGGGCGTCTCTGTCGCCTTCGATCTGGCCACGCACCGCGGCTATGACAGCGACCACCCTCGCGTTGTGGGCGATGTGGGCAAGGCCGGTGTGGCCATCGACAGCGTCGAGGACATGAAGATCCTCTTTGACGGCATCCCGCTGGACAAGGTCTCTGTCTCCATGACCATGAATGGCGCGGTGATCCCGGTGCTGGCCAGCTTCATCGTCACGGGCGAGGAGCAGGGCCATGACCGCGCGGTGCTGTCCGGCACCATCCAGAACGACATCCTCAAGGAGTTCATGGTCCGCAACACCTATATCTACCCGCCCGAACCTTCGATGCGGATCATCGCGGACATCATCGAATATACCTCGGCGGAGATGCCGAAGTTCAACTCCATCTCCATCTCCGGCTATCACATGCAGGAAGCCGGCGCGAACCTGGTGCAGGAGCTGGCCTATACCCTGGCGGACGGCAAGGAATATGTGCAGACCGCCATTGCGCGGGGCATGGATGTGGACAAGTTCGCCGGGCGGCTGAGCTTCTTCTTCGCCATCGGCAAGAATTTCTTCATGGAGATTGCCAAGCTGCGCGCCGCGCGTCTGCTGTGGCACCGCATCATGACGGATCTGGGCGCGCAGAACCCGCGGTCCAAGATGCTGCGGACGCATTGCCAGACCTCCGGCGTCAGCCTGGCGGAGCAGGACCCCTATAACAACGTGATCCGCACGGCCTATGAGGCGATGTCGGCAGTGCTGGGCGGCACGCAGAGCCTGCACACCAATGCCCTGGATGAGGCCATTGCCCTGCCCACGGAATTCTCCGCCCGCATCGCGCGCAACACCCAGCTGGTGCTGCAGGAGGAAACCGGCGTCACAAAGGTCGTCGATCCGCTGGCCGGCAGCTATTACGTGGAAAGCCTGACCAATGAGCTGGCCGAACAGGCCTGGAAGCTGATCGAGGAAGTCGATGAGATGGGCGGCATGACCAAGGCCGTGGCCTCCGGCATGCCCAAGCTGCGGATCGAGGAAACCGCCGCCACCCGCCAGGCGCTGATCGACCGGGGCGAGGATGTGATCGTCGGCGTCAACAAGTATCGTCTGGCGAAGGAAGAGGATCTGGACATCCTCGACATCGACAACGCCGCCGTGCGCGAGGCGCAGGTGGCCCGGCTGGACCGTATCCGCGCCGAGCGTGACCCCAAGGCCTTTGAGGCCGCCATCGCAGAGCTGGAGCGCTGCGCGGCGGAGGGCGGCAACCTCTTGGCGGCGGCGGTTGAGGCCGCGCGCGCCCGTGCATCCGTAGGAGAGATCAGCATGGCCATGGAAAAGGTGTTCGGCCGCCACCGGGCCGAGGTCAAGACTTTGGCCGGGGTCTATGGTGCGGCCTATGAGGGCGACGAAGGCTTTGCCGCCATTCAGAAATCCGTGGAAGACTTCGCCGAGGCCGAAGGCCGCCGCCCGCGGATGCTGGTGGTGAAGATGGGGCAGGACGGCCATGACCGCGGCGCCAAGGTGATCGCCACCGCCTTCGCCGATATCGGCTTTGACGTGGATGTCGGCCCGCTGTTCCAGACGCCCGAAGAGGCCGCGCAGGATGCCGTGGACAACGACGTGCATGTGATCGGCATCTCCAGCCAGGCCGCCGGGCACAAGACGCTGGCGCCCAAGCTGGTGGAGGCGCTGAAGGAAGCCGGGGCCGAGGATATCCTGGTGATCTGCGGCGGCGTGATCCCGCAGCAGGATTATGACTTCCTCTATAAGGCAGGGGTCAAGGCGATCTTCGGTCCGGGCACCAACATCCCCAATGCCGCGCAGGACATTCTACGCCTGATCCGCGAAGCCCGCGGCTGATCTTGCGGCCGGGGCGCGGACTGAGCCCCGGCTGTAAATACCTGTGCGGCTGCATCCCGCACCACCAACGCCCCGCCTGCGCGGGGCGTTTTTTCGGGTCAGGCCCGGTGGTCCGGCGGGCTGTCGGCCTGGGGAAAGTGCGGCATCTTGAATGCGTCCAGAACCTCCGCCACCAGCGGGTTGGGAAAGCGGCGGTGCAGCGTCACCGCGTGAAAGCGTTCCGTGATCCCCTCCAGCCGCGCAAGCTCTGCCAGATGGCCCGTGGTCAGTTCATCCCGCGCGACGATGGGCGGGATCACGGCCACGCCCGCGCCGGTGCGCGCCAACAGGCGAAGCATGGCCATGTCATCGGCCTCGGCCGCGATGCGGGGCAGGATGTTCAGCCGCGCCAGCAGCGCATCAAACGGCGCGCGCAAGGCGGCCTCTGGCGTGGGCAGGATCAGCGGCTGTTCGCGCAACAGGCGCGCCATATCATGTCCGGCCAGATGCGGCGGGCCCAGCAGGCTTACGGGCTGGGCGGACAGCTCCTGCACCAGATAAGGGCTGGTGCCGTCGCGTGCGGGCACAAGGTTGGTCAGCACAAGATCCAGCGCCATGGCTTCCAACCCGCGCAGCAGGTCCGCCTGCGTGCCCGAGCGCAGCACGACCTCCACATCATCGCGCCCCATCAGCGGCGCCACCAGCGCGATCTGGAAGTTGCGCGACAGCGTGGCCAGTGCGCCCACGCGCAGCGCGCGGCGGTTGGGATGGGTGCGGGCCAGCGTGGCGGTCAGATCCTCCGCGGTGCGAAAGATCGCCTCCGCATGGTCCAGCGCGATGCGCCCGGCCTCCGTCAGGATCAGCCCGCGCCCGCGCCTGTCAAACAGGGGCTGGTTCAGCGCGGCCTCCAGGGCCTTGATCTGCGTGGACAGGGCGGAGGGGGACAGGTTCAGCATCCGCGCGGCTCCGGTCAGCGTGCCATCGCGGGCCACGGCGCGGAACAGGCGCAGGTGATGCAGATTCGGAATGCTCATGTTCTGTTTTATAGAACGGTTGGGCAGATAATTTGTAATTTTTTTCGGCCTTCACCTTCGATACCTCTGCCCAGACCCTGACGAGGAGAGGTGCGATGCAGTTGATACCCCTGATGTTCCTGGCCCCCGTGCCGCTGGTGCTGGTGGCCATTCTGGCCCTGTCACGGGGCGGGCCGCGCCCGGCGCGCGTGCGCGAACTGTCCCAGGCCGCAACGATCGCTGCACTGGCGCTGGCAACGGTCGCCGTGGCGCAGGCCGCCTTTGGTGGCGCGCAGTCCTGGCAATTTGGTCCCGGCGTGGTGCTGCGGATGGACCCGGTCAGCGCCACGATGGCGCTGCTGGTGGCGTTCATCGGCTGGGTGGTGATGCGCTACAGCGCGACCTACCTGGATGGTGAGGCGCGGGAGGGCCGCTTTCACGGGCTGATGCTGCTGACGCTGGCGTTGGTTCTGGTGCTGGTGATGGCGGGGCATCTGGTGCTGCTGATCCTGGCTTTCGCGGCAATTGGCCTGTGCCTGCGGCAGTTGCTGGAATTCTACCCGGACCGGGCCAGCGCACGCCGGGCGGGGGCCAAGTTTGCCTGGGTCTGGCATGGCGGGGATGTCGCGCTGCTGGCTGCTGCCGGGCTGTTCTGGCTGGCGTATGGAGAGGTTCGGCTGGACGCGCTGGCCCTTGCGGCCCAGGGCGGGCTGACCGGGGCGGCGCATCTAGCGGTGGGCCTGCTGGTGCTGGCAGCGGCGTTGAAAACGGCGGCCTTCCCCGTGCATGGCTGGCTGACCGAGGTCATGGAGGCGCCCACGCCCGTGTCCGCGCTGCTGCATGCGGGCATCATCAATGCGGGCGGCGTTCTGCTGATCCGCGCGGCGGAGATCATCCAGCACAGCCCCGGCGCCATGGCGGCGCTGGTGATCCTGGGCGGGCTGACGGCGCTGTTCGGTGCGGTGGTGATGCTGACCCAAAGCGCGATCAAGACGGCGCTGGCCTGGTCCACCGTGGCGCAGATGGGTTTCATGCTGCTGCAATGCGGGCTGGGGCTGTGGCCGCTGGCCATGCTGCATATCGTGGCACATTCGCTCTACAAGGCGCATGGCTTCCTGTCCTCTGGCGGGGCGGTGCAGGCGGTGGCGGCGCTGCCACGGCCCGGCCCCGTTGCGGTTCCACGGCTGCCCGCGGTGCTGCTGGCCTTCGGTCTTGCGCTGGCCATGTATGGCGCGATGGCGGGTCTGTTCACGCTGCTTTCGGGGCCGAAATCGCCGCAGGCGCTGGCGCTTGGCACCATGCTGATCCTGGGCGTGTCCTACCTGTTGGCGCAGGGCCTGGCCGATGCCGCCCCCGCCGCGCTGACCAAGCGCACGGCGCAGGCCTCGGCCGGGGCGGCGGTGGCCTATTTCGGGTTTCAGCTGCTGGCGGATGCGCTGTGGGGGCCGGTGCTGCCCGATGTGCATGCCGCAGGGCCGCTGGAATGGGCGCTGATCGTGCTGGCGGTGCTGTCCTTCGGGCTGGTGGCGCTGGCGCAGGCGCTGTTTCCGCTGTGGTCCCACCATCCGGCGGCGGCCGGGCTGCGGGTGCACCTGGCCAACGGGCTTTACCTCAATGCGTTGCTGGACCGGCTGATCGGCGGGTTCCGGGCGCGGACATCCAACTGATACGCGGGAGACACCGACATGTTCATCAAGCACGACCAGATTGCCCCCGCCCTGGCCACTGGCCTGATCGCCGCCGCTGAAGCCGCCGCGCGCGCCATTCCGCCGGCCTTTCCGTTGGACGCAACCGTTGCCGTCAACCCCTTCCTGGGGCAGGCGGGGCAGGATCTGCCCACCACGGCCGTCCGGCTGGCCCGGGTGGCGGGCGCGCCGGTCACCCGGCCGCGTGCAGAGTTTGCCGCCCGCATCCGCGATGGCCAGATCACCGATGATGACCTGGCCGCCGCGCTCGTGGCATGCCCATCCCCGCTGAAGCCGCGCGATCTTGTGTTGCTGAAGGCCAAGGCCCATGTGGAGGCCCCCGCGCCGCAGCCCCTGCCCACCGTGGCGGAACTGGCCGCGGCAGAGACCGGCGTGGACTGGCCGGAGGTCATGCACAAGACCATTGGCCTGTGGGCTGCGGGCCGGTTTGACCGGGGCCAGGCCCTGTGGACCCCGGCACCGGAGGCCAGCGCCTTTGCCGCCTGGCAGGCCTGGGCGCGGCGGGATCTGACGCCGGAAATCGCGGGGCTTTCGGGCTTTTGCGCCCATGCCGGTGCTGCCCCGGACCAGGCGCATCGCGCCCTGTTGCGCGCGGCGGATGCGCTGGGGCTGACGGAGGCCTCGGCCGAGACGGTGTTTCACCGGCTGCTGGCGGATCTTGGCGGCTGGTCCCAGCACGCGCGCTGGCTGCTGTGGCAGGCAGAGCTTGCGGGCCAGACAGACACCACCCTGGGTGATCTGCTGGCCATCCGCATGGTGTGGGAGGAAGCCTTGCTGGCCCATGCCCCCGCCATCCTGCCCCGCTGGGCGGAGGTGTTGCGCGCCCATGAGGCCCCGGTGCAGCCCACTGCGGACAGCGTTCTGGACGCGATCCTTCAGGATGCGCTGGAACGCGCCCATCAGCGGCAGCTTGCCGCCACGCTGGGCCAGGCCCGGCCCACGGCGCCCGCGCGGCCAGCGTTGCAGGCGGCCTTCTGCATCGATGTGCGCTCAGAGGTCTTTCGCCGGGCGCTTGAGGCGCAGGGCGAGGGGATTGAGACCATCGGCTTTGCCGGGTTCTTCGGACTGCCGCTGAACCACAGCACGCATGGGTCAGAACTGGCGGAGCCGCATTTGCCCGTGCTGCTGACCCCGGCGCTGGACACCACCGCCCACGCCCCAGAGGCCGAGGAACGCGAGAGCCGGATCGAGGCGCGCGCGCGGCGGGCCTTTGGCCGGTTCCGGCAGGCGGCGGTGTCGTCCTTCGCCTTCGTGGAGGCTGTCGGGCCGCT
>CBFHYV010000037.1:0-16008 GCA_965660085.1 uncultured Paracoccaceae bacterium | reverse complement strand
GTGGGGCAGGGCCTGTGCAGGCGCCGCCGCCACACCCCGCGCCATGCGCAACAGCGTGGCGTCCCGGTCCAGCACATGGTGTTTCAGCGCGCCCACCACATGCAGCAGCAGCGCCGCGCCCAGCGTGATGTTGAAGATCGTATGCGCCCGGCCCGCGGCCTCTGCCCAGGCAGTGGATTGCGGCACCAGCGGCAGGCCCTGGCCCAGGGGCCACCAGATCGGTGCGAAGCCCGCGCTGGCCGCGTGATGCACCCAGCCCGACAGCGGCACCAGCAGCAGCGCGGCATAGAGCATCCAGTGCACGGTATGCGCGGCCAGGCTTTCTAGCCGCCGTTCAGGGTGCAACGGGGCGGGGCGCGGCTGGCTCAGCGCCCAGGCGATGCGCGCCAGCGCCAGCAGCAGCAGCGCCAGGCCCAGCGTCTTGTGCAGCGAAAACAGCCAGACCTTGCGGTCCAGTTCGGCGGCGGTGTCCATCGGCAGGCGATAGGCGATCAGCCCCATGGGGATCATCGTCAGGATGCCGAGCGCGGTGGCCCAGTGCAGCGCGCGCGCCACCAGCCCATAGCGTGCGGAGGAATTGGTCAGGCTCATCGGATGCTCTCCTGTCATGTCATTTGGGCGCAACCTGTGCGCCAGGGGGCGGCGCGGCAATCTTCGCCACAGCGCAGGCCCTGTGCGCCGTTGCGCGGGCGGTGCCGGACGGTTAAGGAAAGCGCCCAAGGGCGCAGGCACGCGCCATATCAGTGGTTTCAGGAGGCAGTCCATGTCGCGCGCGTTCATCTTCCCCGGTCAGGGGGCCCAGACCATCGGCATGGGCAAGGATCTGGCCGAAGCCTACCCAGAGGCGCGCGCCATCTTCGATGAGGTGGACGATGCCCTGGGCGAGCCGCTGTCCAGGCTGATCTGGGAGGGTGATGCGGCGGAGCTGACCCTGACCGCCAATGCCCAGCCCGCGCTGATGGCCATGTCCATGGCCGTGCTGCGCGCCCTGCAGGCCGAGGGCGTGACGCTGGACGCGGCATCCTATGTGGCCGGGCACAGCCTGGGAGAATATTCCGCGCTGACGGCGGCCGGCACCCTGACCGTATCGGATGCCGCGCGCCTGCTGCGCACCCGTGGCCGCGCCATGCAGGAGGCCGTGCCAGTAGGCAAGGGCGCCATGGCCGCCATCCTGGGCCTGGGGCTGGAGGATGTGCGCCGGGTGGCGCGGGATGCCTCCTACGGCGGGGTCTGCACCGCCGCCAATGACAATGACCCCGCGCAGGTTGTCGTCTCCGGCGAAAAGGCCGCGGTGGAACGTGCGGTGGACCTGGCCAAGGCCGCCGGCGCCAAGCGCGCCATGCTGCTGCCGGTCAGCGCGCCGTTCCATTGCGACATGATGGCCCCCGCCGCGCGCGTCATGGCCGATGCGCTGAGCCATGTGCACATGGAGGCGCCGCAGGTGCCGCTGGTGGCCAATGTGGTGGCCGAGGCCGTAGACGACCCCGGCCTGATCCGTTCCCTCCTGGTGGACCAGGTATGTGGCGCGGTGCGCTGGCGGGAATCGGTGGAATTCATGGCCTCTCGCGGTGTGGGGGAATATTGGGAAATCGGCGCGGGCAAGGCGCTGATCGGCATGGTGCGGCGCATCGACCGTGGCGCCGCCACCCGTGCCATCGGCACCGCCGATGACGTGAAGGCCGCCGCCGAGGCGCTGGCCGGCTGATAGGGCCGCAGGGTGCGGCACCGCCCGCATCACCATGACAACTGGATCAGGAAGGTAGACAACACATGTTCGACTTGACGGGAAAGCGCGCGCTGGTCACCGGCGCATCCGGCGGCATCGGCGCGGATATCGCGCGCAAGCTGCATGGGGCAGGCGCCAGCGTGGGCCTGTCCGGCACCCGCACGGCCCCGCTGGAGGAACTGGCCGCCGAGCTGGGCGAGCGCGCCTTCGTGCTGCCGTGCAACCTGTCTGACCTTGCCGCCGTCGACGCGCTGCCCAAACAGGCGGTGGAGGCCATGGGCGGCCTGGACATCCTGGTCAACAACGCGGGCATCACGCGGGACAACCTGTTCATGCGCATGTCCGATGAGGAATGGGACAGCGTGCTGGCGGTGAACCTGACCGCCACTTTCCGCCTGTGCCGTGGCGTGCTGCGCGGGATGATGAAGGCGCGCTGGGGCCGCATCGTCAACATCTCTTCCGTCGTCGGGGCCACGGGCAACCCGGGCCAGGGCAATTACGCAGCGTCCAAGGCGGGGATGGTCGGCATGTCGAAATCGCTGGCCTATGAGGTCGCCAGCCGCGGCATCACGGTCAACGCCGTGGCGCCGGGGTTCATCGCCACCGCGATGACGGACAAGCTGACCGAAGATCAGAAAAAGGCGATCCTGGGCCAGATTCCCGCAGGCCGCATGGGCGCGCCTGATGAAATCGCGGCGGCGGTGCTCTATCTCTGCAGCGCCGAGGCCGGCTATGTCACGGGCACCACGCTGCATGTCAACGGCGGCATGGCGATGATCTGACGGCCTGCGGCCCGGCAAATTGCGCGCCCAACCGGGCCTTGGCGAAAGCGTTTGCCATCCCGGGCAGACATGCTATAGGCGCAGCAGTTTTCCGCCGGGTGCGCGGGTCCGGCAGGAACAGGATCGTGCCCTTGACAGGGCAGGAAACCGCCCCCAGACGGGCAGAGGAGCGTCGGCCTGACGGCGCAGGTAAACCCGGGCAATCGTCCGGCTGAACGATGAGGACAAGATATGAGCGACGTTGCAGATCGCGTGAAGAAGATCGTGGTGGAGCACCTCGGTGTGGAAGAGGACAAGGTGAGCGAGAACGCTTCCTTCATCGATGATCTGGGCGCTGACAGCCTGGACACCGTGGAACTCGTGATGGCCTTCGAAGAAGAATTCGGCATCGAGATCCCTGATGACGCGGCCGAGACGATCCAGACCTTCGGCGATGCGGTGAAGTTCATCAACGAAGCCTCTGCCTGAGCATCTGCCCAGGGTCAGAGTGACGTGGCGGCGCCCCTTCGGGCGCCGTTTGCGTTTTGGTGGGCAGGCGCCTGCGATGGGGTCGGCACGGTCTTGCCCCGAACCCCGCGCGCGGGGTAAGAGCGCAAGGGATGAATAAGGGAAAGGGCGAACCATGCGTCGTGTCGTCGTCACCGGGTTGGGTCTG
This sequence comes from uncultured Paracoccaceae bacterium, assembly GCA_965660085.1. Taxonomy (GTDB): domain Bacteria; phylum Pseudomonadota; class Alphaproteobacteria; order Rhodobacterales; family Rhodobacteraceae; genus CBFHYV01. The sequence continues at coordinate 12,845 of CBFHYV010000037.1, read as the reverse complement.
GTCACACCGCTGGCCTGTGGAGTGGAAGAGACCTGGAGCAGGATTCTGGACGGGCAGTCCGGGGCCGGGCCAATCACCCGTTTCGATGCCAGCAAGCTGGCCACAACCTATGCCTGCGAAGTGCCCTATGGCGATGGCAGCGATGGCACCTTCAACCCCGATGACTGGGTGGAGCGCAAGGAACAGCGCAAGATCGACACTTTCATCCTGTATGGCCTGGCCGCGGCGGAGCAGGCGGTGCGTGATTCCGGCTGGGTGCCGCAGGACGATGCCGCGCGCGAGCGCACGGGCGTCATGGTCGGCTCCGGCATCGGGGGGCTGAACTCCATCGCGGAAACGGCCTTGCTGATCCGGGACAAGGGGCCGCGGCGGGTGTCGCCCTTCTTCATTCCCGGCGCGCTGATCAACCTGATCTCCGGCCAGGTCTCCATCCGCTTCGGCTTCAAGGGGCCGAACCATTCGGTGGTGACGGCCTGTTCCACGGGCGCGCATGCCATTGGCGATGCATCGCGGCTGATCCAGTTCGGCGATGCGGATGTGATGGTGGCCGGCGGGGCCGAGGCGGCGATCTCCGAGATCGGGATTGCCGGGTTCAACGCCTGCAAGGCGCTGTCCACCAAGCGCGCGGATGATCCCAAGGCCGCCAGCCGCCCCTATGACGCGGACCGCGACGGTTTCGTGATGGGTGAGGGCGCGGGCATCGTGGTGCTGGAGGAATATGAACACGCCAAGGCGCGCGGCGCGAAGATCTATGCCGAGGTCTGCGGCTATGGCCTGTCCGGCGACGCCTATCACATCACCGCCCCCAGCGAGGATGGCGAGGGCGGCGAGCGGTCCATGCGCGCGGCGCTGCGCCATGCGGGCATTGAACCGGCGGATCTGGATTACATCAACGCCCACGGCACCTCCACCATGGCGGATGTGATCGAGCTTGCCGCGGTGGAGCGTCTGTTGGGCGATGCCGCGGGCAAGGTGACCATGTCCTCCACCAAATCCGCCACCGGGCACCTGCTGGGCGCGGCCGGCGCGATCGAGGCGATCTTCTCCATCCTGGCAATCCGTGACCAGGTGGCACCGCCGACCATCAACCTGGACACGCCGGCCGTGGAAAGCGCGGTAGACCTGGCGCCCAATGCCAAGCGCGCGCGGCAGATCCGCTATGCGCTGTCCAATTCCTTCGGGTTCGGGGGCACCAATGCCTCGGTGATCTTCGGCGGGATGGATCGCTGATCCATGTGGCGCAGCATCGCCTCCAACGCGCTGAGCGTTCTTGTCGTCGTGGTCTTTCTGCTGGGGGGCGCGCTGATCTGGGCGCAGGGCATGTATGCCAATCCAGGGGTTTTGGCGCAAGCGACCTGCGTGAAGGTCGAGCGGGGAACAAATATGCGTGCTTTGGCTCACAAGCTGGAAAACCAAGGCATAATCACCAACGTCGATGGCCTTTTGATGCGGCTCGGGGCAGATTACTCAGGGAAAGCTCCGCTACTGAAGCACGGTGAATTCCTCGTAACGGGCGAGGCGTCTATTTCGGATTTGGTAGACATAGTTACGAGCAGTGGAGCCAGCACTTGCGGCACGGAAATCGTCTATCGCCTCGGCATCACCCGCGCCACTGTTCAGGTGCGCGAGCTGGAGCCCGAGACCGGCCGCTATGCCGAACGGGCCACCTTTGATCCCGCCGAGGACACCGCGCCTGAGGTCTATGAACGGCTGAAGGCAGAGCCAGGCACGCGCTTTCGCATCGCGCTGGCCGAAGGCGTGACCAGCTGGCAAGTGGTGCAGGAGCTCAACCAGATCGATATCCTGACCGGAGAGATCGAGGGCATCCCGCCCGAGGGCTATCTGGCGCCGGACAGCTATGAGGTGCGCGCAGGCGACAGCCGCGCCGATCTGGTGGCCCGCATGGCCGATGCGCAGGCCCAGATCCTGGCCGAGGCCTGGGCCACACGCGCCCCTGGCCTGCCGCTGGCCAACGCGCGGGAGGCGCTGGTGCTGGCCTCCATCGTGGAAAAGGAAACCGCCCTAGCAGAGGAACGCCCCCAGGTGGCCAGCGTGTTCATCAACCGGCTGGATCGCGGAATGCGTCTGCAAACAGACCCGACGGTGATCTATGGCATCACGCGCGGGCAGGGCACGCTGGGGCGCGGGTTGCGGCGCAGCGAGCTGCGCGCCGACACGCCCTGGAACACCTATACCAATGCCGGCCTGCCACCCACGCCCATTGCCAACCCGGGCCGGGCGAGCATCGAGGCCGTGCTGAACCCCGCGCAGACGGAGTATATCTTCTTCGTCGCCGATGGCACGGGCGGCCATGCCTTTGCCGTCACGCTGGAAGAGCACAACCGCAACGTGGCGCGCTGGCGCCAGATCGAGGCGGAGCAGAACTGACCGGCACGGCCGGGCGCGCGCCGCCGCGCGCCTGCAATCCGGGCGGACAGGCCCATATCGCAGCATCCGGCCACGGCCCGGATTGATCCCGAAGGCGGTCCGTGCCACGCATGTCCTCCTGACAGGAGACTGCGATGAAGAAAACGATCATGCGCCCGGATGGGCTGCCCCGCTCTGCCTCTACCCCGGTTGTGACGCCGCTGATGCCCTCGGTCGTCTATGCCTCGACCTCACCGGATGAGCTGGACGCGCAATATGACGGCGGGCTTCAGGGCTATACCTACGCCCGGGAAGGCCACCCCAATGCCGATGTGCTGGCCCGCCGGATCGATGCGCTGGAAGGTGCGGAGCATGGCATCATGCTCGGCTCCGGCATGGCGGCGGTGACCGCCGCGCTGATGGGGCTGTGCCGCGCCGGGGATCACGTTGTGGGCGGCAATCAGCTCTATGGCCGGTCTCTGCGGCTGCTGGCGGAGGATCTGCCGCGTCTGGGCATCCAGACCACGCTGGCCGATATGACCGATGCCGCCGATGTGGAACGCGCCCTGCGGCCCGAGACCCGGATGGTGCTGATCGAGGTCGTCTCCAACCCCGGCCTGCGCATCGCGGATCTGGATGGCATCGCCGCGCTGTGCAAGGCGCGGGGCGTGTTGCTGGTGGTGGACAACACCTTCACCACCCCGCGCGCCCTGCGCCCGCTGGACCGGGGCGCGGATGTGGTGCTGCATTCGGTGACCAAGCTGCTGGCGGGACATTCCGATGTCACGCTGGGCTGGGTGGCCGCGCGGGACCCGGCGCTGACGGATGCGATGCGCGTGTTCGCCGTGACCACCGGCATGACGCCCAGCCCCTATGATTGCTGGCTGGCCGAACGCGGGTTGATGACCTTTGACCTGCGCTTTGACCGGGCGCAGCAGACCGCGCGGGTGCTGGCGGATCATCTGGCCTGTCAGCAGGGCGTTACAAAGCTTCTCTATCCCACCCGGAACGATCATCCGGACAGCGCGCGTGCGCAGGCTGTTCTGGCCGGGGCAGGGTGCAACATGGTGACATTCGAGATCGCGGGCGGGCGCGGGGCGGCAAATGCCTTTGCGCAGGCGGCGCAGGGCGTGGCCTTTGCGCCGACGTTGGGCGATGTGGGCACCACCCTGTCGCATCCCGCGTCCAGCTCGCATCGCGCGCTGAGCGCGGAACATCGCGCCGCGATCGGCATTTCCGAGGGCACGTTCCGCGTCTCTGTCGGGTTGGAAGACCCGCAGGCGCTGATCGAGACGTTTGACGCGGGCCTCGCCGCCGCGCGCGCGGCAGGTTAGGGCGGGCCATGGAAATGCCCGATGCCATGAGCTTTGTGCAGGCGGTGCCGATGCCGGCGGTGTTGATCCGCCGGGACGAACGCATCGCCGCGCTGAACGGCGAAGCCCAGCGGATGCTGGGCCGTGGCATCGTGGGCCGCCATTTCGTCACCGCTCTGCGCCAGCCCAGCCTGCTGGACGCGGTGGAAGCGTCCTTGCGCGACGGGGCGCCGCGCAACACGCAGTTCCTGTCCAATGACGGCCAGCAGGACAGCACCTTCCGCGTCACGATCCGGCCGGTCAGCCTGCAATCCGGGCGCGGGGTGCTGGTGTGTTTCGAGGATGTCACCCATCTGGAACAGGCCGGGCAGATGCGGCGGGATTTCGTGGCCAATGTCAGCCATGAATTGCGCACGCCGCTGACGGCGCTGATCGGCTTCATCGAAACCCTGCGCGGCCCCGCGCGCGAGGATACCGAGGCGCGCGAGCGCTTTCTGGCGGTGATGGAGGGCGAGGCCGCGCGGATGAACCGGCTGGTGGGCGATCTGCTCTCGCTCAGCCGGGTGGAGGCCGAGGAGCGCGTGCGCCCCACCGAGCAGGTGGATATCGTTGGGCTGATCCGCTCCACGCTCAATGGGCTGGCGCCGCTGGCCACGCGCCAGGACGCAAGGCTGGAGGTCGAGGCGCCGCAGGATGAGCTGTTGTTGCCGGGCGATCCAGACCAGCTGCGGCAGGTGTTTTCCAATCTTGTGGAAAACGCGCTGAAATACGGCGGCAGCGGTGTGCGGATCGTCGTGCAGATCTCCGTGCCCGAACAGGTGCCCGGGCTGCGCGGTATGGGGGTGCTGATCCGGGTCAAGGATACGGGGCCGGGAATCGACCCCGTGCATGTGCCCCGTTTGACCGAGCGATTCTATCGCGTGGACACGCATCGCTCTCGTCAGCAGGGGGGAACGGGGCTTGGGCTGGCGATCGTGAAACATATCGTCAACCGGCATCGCGGGCGGCTGCGGATTCAGTCAACCCCCGGTGAAGGCACGGAAATCATCGTGAAACTGCCGGTTGAATAGGCCCCATCGGGGGCGGTTCCTGGCGCACAACCTTTGGTTGTGGCTTGTCTAGTTGCCCATATCTGTTGATTTTTTTCTGGCTTTCTGCGGTGCGGCATCGGCGTTCGTCATGAAACCGTTACATGCACGTCACAAAAGCGCAGCACCCCGGGCATACCCGTGCCGGGGAGATCATCGTGGGGATGATCATCACCAACAGGAGCAATCCACATGAATTCCGTGAAACTGACCGCCTCCGTGATCGCGATCGCAGCCGTGTCCGCAACCGCCGCAGCTGCACGTGACAACGTTCAGGTCGCCGGTTCCTCCACCGTGCTGCCCTACGCTTCCATCGTTGCAGAAGCATTCGGCGAAAACACCGACTTCCCGACGCCCGTCGTCGAATCCGGCGGCTCCTCCGCTGGCCTGAAGCGTTTCTGCGAAGGCGTTGGCGAAAACACCATCGACGTTGCAAACGCATCCCGCAAGATCCGCGACCGTGAGATCGCAGCATGTGCCGAAAACGGCGTGACCGACATCATCGAAGTCCGCATCGGCTATGATGGCATCGTGTTCGCCTCCCAGAAGGACGGCCCCGCGTTCACCGCGTTCGAGCCGGCCGACGTCTTCAACGCCCTGGGCGCACAGGTCCTGGTCGACGGCGAAATCGTCGCCAACCCGCACCAGACCTGGGCTGACTTCAACGCCGATCTGCCGGCCGTTGAAATCGCTGCCTTCATCCCCGGCACCAAGCACGGCACCCGCGAAGTCTTCGAAGAGAAGGTTCTGCTGATCGGCTGTGAAACCACCGGCGCCATGGAAGCCATGATGGCTGGCGGCATGTCCGAGGACGACGCCGAGGACGCATGCCTGGACGTGCGCACCGACGGCAAGTCCGTGGACATCGACGGTGACTACACCGAGACCCTGGCCCGCATCGACGCAAACGCCAACGGCGTTGGCATCTTCGGCCTGGCGTTCTTCGAAAACAACCAGGACAAGCTGAAGGTCGCAACCATGTCCGGCGTTGCACCCTCCACGCAGTCCATCGCAACCGGCGAATACCCCGTGTCCCGCCCGCTGTACTTCTACGTCAAGAAGGCACACATCGGCGTGATCCCCGGCCTGAAGGAATACGCCCAGTTCTTCATCTCCAACGAACTGGCAGGCCCGACCGGCCCGCTGGCCAACTACGGCCTGGTGTCCGACCCCGAGCTGTCCGCAGTTCAGGCGGCCGTGGCTGCTGAAGAAACCATGTAATCAGCCCTTGCAGGCCTGATTGCCCGAGGGGCGGCATATTCCGCCGCCCCTCTTTTCTTTTCGGTACTTTCTTCGACACGACTGAACAGGGGGTCTCCCATGCCTGCTTTCTGGCTGGTTCTCATCGTGCTCGCAGTATCCGCGGCCGGCTATGTGCTGGGTCGTGGGCGGGCACTGGCAAGCGCGGGTGGCGACAGCCGCAACCTGCATTCCTTGCCGTCCTATTATGGCTGGAACGTAGCGATGAAAGTCTCTGTTCCAGCATTCCTGCTGATGATCGTCTGGCTGATTGCCCAGCCGATCGTGGTGAACAATTCAATCGCCTCGGCGCTGCCGCAGGCGGCCGTGGAAGAATCGGCCTCGCGCGGGTTGCTGATGGCCGAAGTGCGCCGCGCCGCCGATGGCATCAACAACGCGGTCGCGGCTGGCACGATCTCGCGCGAGATGGCGCGGGACGGCCGGGCCGATTTCACCGATTTCACCCAGCGCCTGCGCGATGCGAACCAGGTTGTGACCTCTGCCATCACGCAGCCCATCCTGCAGGCCGCACAGCGCTATAACGTGCTGATGGCGCAGGGCCGCCTGGCCATGTGGGGCCTTGTGCTGGTGATTGCCGGCGCGGGCCTGTTCTGGGGCTGGCGCGAGAGTGACCTGGATTTCCGGGCCCGCAACACCGTGGAACAGGGCGTGCGCGCCATCCTTGTGGCGGCGGCGTCCATCGCCATCCTGACCACCATCGGCATCGTTCTGTCGCTGGTGTTCAACACGGTGGAATTCTTCCGCCTGTATCCCTGGTATGATTTCCTCTTCGGCACGAACTGGGCGCCCAGCTTCTCTGGCCGGGGCGGGTCTTCGGAACTGGGCATCATCCCGCTGATTTGGGGCACGTTCTACATCTCCATCGTCGCGCTGACGGTGGCGGTGCCGATCGGCCTGTTCGCGGCGATCTACCTATCCGAATATGCCAGCCCGCGGATGCGCGCGATTGCCAAGCCCGCGCTGGAGGTTCTGGCAGGCATCCCGACCATCGTCTACGGCCTCTTCGCGCTGCTGACGGTTGGTCCGCTGTTGCTGTCCGTCTTTGGCCGCGAAGGTCTGGGCTGGATGCAGGCGGGCACGGCGGTGATGACCGCCGGTCTGGTCATGGGCATCATGCTGATCCCCTTCGTCTCCTCGCTGTCGGATGACATCATCAACGCGGTGCCGCAGGCGATGCGTGACGGCTCTTACGGCCTGGGCGCCACGAAATCCGAGACGATCCGCCAGGTGGTGCTGCCTGCGGCGCTGCCGGGCATCGTGGGGGCCATCCTGCTGGCGGCCTCGCGCGCCATCGGGGAAACCATGATCGTGGTGCTGGGGGCGGGCGCTGCCGCACGGCTCAGCCTCAACCCGTTCGAGGCGATGACAACCGTCACCGCCAAGATCGTCAGCCAGCTGACGGGGGATGCAGATTTCTCCTCCGCCGTGGCGCTGGTTGCCTTCGCGCTGGGTATGGCGCTGTTTATTCTCACGCTGGGGCTGAACGTCATTGCCCTCTACATCGTGCGCAAATATCGGGAGCAGTACGAATGAGCGACGCAAGCATGGGCAAGGCCACGGGGCGGCATTCCTCCCTTCATGTGGCGGACGAGCGAACGCGCAAGCGCAACGCAGCCGAGGCCCGGTTCAAGATGTACGGCCTGGCCGCTATCGGCGCCGGGGTCCTGTTTCTGATAGTCCTGGTCTTCACGATCGTGCGTGAAGGCACGCCGGCATTCACCGCCAACGTGGTGAAGGTGGATTTCGTCCTGACGCAGGAACAGTATGAGGCCGCTGAAGGCACGCTGTTCAAGACCCGCGCCTATGAAGAATTCTTCAACGCCGCGGTGAAGGAAAAGCTGGACGGGGCGGGCATTCAGGTGCCCTTCACCAGTGAGAACATCGAACGTCTTGTGGGCAACACGGGCGGCACCCTGCGGGAATTCTACCGCGCGAACGAGGACCAGCTGGGCTTGGTCGTGGCGTTTGAGCTGCCCACATCCTCGCGTGTGGATGGCTATTTCAAGGGCCGCGTGAAGCGCGACAACATCGACCCGACAGACCGCTTCCTGAAGGTTGAGGATCTGGACCTGGCCGATGCGCTGCGCGATGCGGGCATCATCGTGTCCTCCTTCAACTGGACCTTCGTGACGGGCACGGACTCCGGGGTGGACAACCCCGGCGGTGCGGGCCTGGGGGCGTCTGTTCTGGGCTCCTTCTTCATGATGCTGGTGGTGCTGGTGCTGTCGCTGCCCATCGGGGTTGCGGCCTCCATCTACCTGGAAGAATTCGCGCCGCAGAATCGCTGGACCGACCTGATCGAGGTGAATATCTCCAACCTCGCGGCGGTGCCGTCCATCGTGTTCGGCATCCTGGGTCTGTCGGTGTTCATCCAGTTCGCGCATCTGCCGCAATCCGCGCCGCTGGTGGGGGGGCTGGTGCTGACGCTGATGACCCTGCCGACCATCATCATCTCCACCCGCGCATCGCTGAAGGCGGTTCCGCCGTCCATCCGTGACGCGGCGCTGGGGGTGGGTGCGTCCAAGATGCAGTCCGTGTTCCACCACGTGCTGCCGCTGGCCATGCCGGGCATCCTGACGGGCACCATCATCGGCCTGGCTCAGGCCCTGGGGGAAACCGCGCCGCTGCTGCTGATCGGGATGGTGGGCTATGTGGCCCGCGAACATCCCGATGGGGTGGTGTCCGGCTTCCTGGACCCGAACTCCGCCATGCCGGCGCAGATCTATACCTGGGCCGCACGCGCCGATGGCGCCTTTTATGAAAAAGCCTGGGGCGGGATCATCATCCTTCTGGTATTCCTGCTCATCATGAACATCCTCGCCATCGTTCTGCGCCGCCGCTTCGAGCGCCGCTGGTAACGGAAAAGGACTATGACAATGTATGACAATCCCCAAACCACCGCTTCCGTTGACCAGAAGGCCAACAAGATCTCCGCGCGCAAGGTGCAGGTGTATTACGGCACCACCCACGCCATCAAGGACGTGGACGTGGACATCGAGGACAAGACGGTAACGGCCTTCATCGGCCCGTCCGGCTGCGGCAAGTCCACCTTCCTGCGCTGCCTCAACCGCATGAATGACACGATCGACATCTGCCGCGTCGAGGGCGAGATCAAGATCGACGATGAGGACATCTACGACAAGCGCGTGGACCCGGTGCAGCTGCGCGCCAAGGTGGGCATGGTGTTCCAGAAGCCCAACCCCTTCCCCAAGTCCATCTATGACAACATCGCCTATGGCCCCCGCATTCACGGCATGGCCAAGAACAAGGCCGACATGGATGACATCGTGGAACGCGCCCTGCGCCGCGGCGCCATCTGGGATGAGGTCAAGGACCGTCTGGACGCGCCGGGCACCGGCCTGTCCGGTGGTCAGCAGCAGCGCCTGTGCATCGCCCGCGCCGTGGCCACCGAGCCCGAAGTGCTGTTGATGGATGAGCCGTGTTCTGCGCTTGACCCCATCGCCACCAGCCAGGTCGAAGAGCTGATCGATGAGCTGCGCACCAACTACTCCGTGGTGATCGTGACGCACTCCATGCAGCAGGCCGCGCGCGTCAGCCAGAAGACCGCCTTCTTCCACCTGGGTAACCTGGTTGAATTCGGCGACACCGGCCAGATCTTCACCAACCCCGAGGATCCGCGCACGGAATCCTACATCACCGGCCGGATCGGGTGACATGATGCGCGAACATATTGTTTCTTCCTATGATCGGCAGCTGGAATCGATCCAGGCCCAGATCATGAAAATGGGTGGCCTGGTGGAACTGGCCATTCGGGACTCTGCGCGCTCGCTTGCGACGCGCGATGTCGAACTGGCCGAGCGTGTGCAGCGTGGCGATTCCGCCATCGATGCGCTTGAGCAGTCGGTGAACACGGAGGCCGCGCGGGTTCTTGCCCTGCGCGCGCCCACCGCCATTGACCTGCGCGTGGTCCTTTCGGTCATGCGCATGTCCTCCAACCTGGAACGCATCGGCGATCTGTCCAAGAACATCGCCAAGCGCACCAGCCTGCTGGCGCAACTGGCCCAGATCGAGGGCGCGCCTTCGTCCCTGCGGCGCATGGCGCGCGAAGTGGAAACCATGCTCAAGGACGCGCTGGACGCCTATATCCAGCGCGACGAAGGGCTGGCCCGCGACGTGATCGAACGCGATATCGACGTGGATCAGATGTATAACACGCTGTTCCGCGAATTCCTGACCTACATGATGGAAGATCCGCGCAACATCACGGCCTGCATGCATCTGCATTTCATCGCCAAGAACATCGAGCGCATGGGCGACCATGTCACATCCATCGCCGAACAGGTGGTGTTTCTGGTGTCGGGCGACGTGCCGTCCAACCCGCGTGAGAAATCCGATCTGACCTCCGAAGATATCTCCCTGTCGTTGGACAAGAGTGAAGAGGACTGACGCAGATGAGCGGCGGACAACCCACGGTTCTGGTCGTTGAGGATGAAGATGCGCAGCGCGAAGTGCTGAGCTATAACCTTGAGGCCGAAGGTTTTCGCGTTGCCCGCGCTGAGGATGGTGAAAAGGCGCTGTTGCTGGTGGATGAGGAACAGCCCGACATCATCGTTCTGGATTGGATGCTGCCGAATGTGTCTGGGATCGAGGTCTGCCGCAGGTTGAAACTGCGGCAGGACACCCGCGATGTGCCGGTGATCATGCTGTCTGCCCGGTCAGAGGAAGTGGACCGCGTCAGGGGGCTGGAAACCGGCGCGGATGACTATGTGGTCAAACCCTATTCCGTGATCGAGCTGATGGCCCGTGTGCGCGCGCAACTGCGCCGCACCCGGCCGGCCGCCGTGGGTCAGCGCCTGTCCTTTGAGGATATCGTGCTGGACGCGGAAACCCACCGCGTCACGCGCGCGGACCAGCTGCTGAAGCTCGGCCCAACGGAATTCCGCCTGCTGTCCACCTTCATGGAAAAGCCCGGCCGCGTCTGGACCCGTGAACAACTGCTGGACCGTGTCTGGGGCCGGGACATCTACGTGGATACGCGGACCGTGGATGTGCATATTGGCCGTCTGCGCAAGGCACTGTGCCAGCACGGCGGGGCGGATCCGCTGCGCACGGTGCGCGGCGCGGGGTATGCCCTGGGCTAGGGCGCGGTTCTGCCCATTAAGGCGTGACTTGGCCATCAGACAGACGCCTGAACCCTGATTTGCTAGAAAAAATGTCCGGTCAGCCTGCGTGCTGGCCGGGCACTTTCATTCTGTATCCGTGCCCCGCAGGGCCAAAATGGCAAATATCCCCAGGCCCGCAAGCCCGGCCACGGCCACGTTCAGGGGCTGCCAGTTGGCCACCACAACGCCCACCAGCGCCCAGATCACCGCCAGCCCGTATTCTGGCGCCCGGTGCAGCCGGTATTGCGCCACCACGGACACCACCAGCGTCACCGTCAGGGCGATCAGCGCGGCGATGGTTTCGGGCACGATGTCAAACCCGCCCAGCAACAGCCCCAGCGCCACGCCGCTGGCCGCGGTCAGCCATCCGGTATAGATGGCAACCGGGGCCAGTTGCCACCAGCGGTCCGTATCGCCCGCGCGAAACAGGCTCCACAAGGCAAAGGCCAGCATGGCCCACAGCATCACGGAGGCCACCACAGGCGCGGTGGCCGCCACGGGCAGCCAGAATGCGCCCAGGGCGAGCGAGGCAAACAGCGTGGGCCGCATGGCGGCCCAATCCTCGTCATTCCAGCGGTAGAACAGGCCAAAGGACGTGCCCGCCAGCAGCCACAGATAGATCAGCCCCCAGATGGCAAAAGCATAGCCCGCCGGCTGCACCGGGGGTTCCGTTTGCGGCACCGGGAATGCGGCCGGGTCAAAGCCCCGGAACCCCGGAAACAGGATCGGCCCCGCGGCGAAGCACAGCGCCGCCACCGCCAGCAGGATGGCCCAGATCCGGTTCACAGCCTCACTCCAGCCGCCCATCGGCGCTCAGCCGGGTCTTGCCGCGCAGCCAGGGGTGCAGCGCCTCCGGCAGCTCCACCGATCCATCCGCCTGCTGGCTATTTTCCAGCACCGCGATCAGGCAGCGCCCCACCGCCAGGCCAGAGCCGTTCAGCGTGTGCACGAATTCCGGCTTGCCACCACCGGCGGGCTTGAACCGCGCGTTCATGCGCCGCGCCTGGAAATCGCCGCAGGTGGAAACGGAAGAGATCTCGCGGTAGGTGTTCTGGCCGGGCAGCCAGACCTCGATGTCATGGGTCTTTTGCGCGCCAAAGCCCATGTCGCCCGTGCACAGAACCACGGTGCGATAGGGCAGGCCCAGCTTTTCCAGGATCGTTTCGGCGCAGCGCGTCATGCGGTCATGTTCGGCCAGCGCGGCATCCGGGTGGGTGATGGACACCATCTCCACCTTTTCAAACTGGTGCTGGCGCAGCATCCCGGCGGTGTCCTTGCCGGCGCTGCCGGCCTCAGAGCGGAAACACTGCGTGTGGGCGACATATCGGCGCGGCAGGCTGTTGTCCTCAACGGTCATGCCGTGGACGATATTGGTCAGCGTCACTTCTGCCGTGGGCACCAGCCACCAGCCATTGGTGGTCTGATAGCTGTCCTCGCCAAATTTCGGCAGCTGCCCGGTGCCGAACATCATGTCATCGCGCACCAGAACCGGGGTCCAGGTTTCGGTCAGCGCATGTTCTTCAATGTGGGTGTCCAGCATGAACTGGGCCAACGCGCGGTGAATGCGCGCCACTGCGCCGGACAGCACCACAAAGCGCGCGCCGGACAGTTTGGCGGCGCTTTCAAAATCCATGCCGGGTTTCACGCCCGGGATTTCGAAATGCTCCACCGGCGTGAAATCCAGCGCGCGGGGG